>JAXDGC010000130.1:0-12616 GCA_034665245.1 Solirubrobacteraceae bacterium
GGCCGTGCAGGCGCAGCGTGCGCGTGGTCGGGTCGAGCGTGTGGAAGAGGCGATCGCCGACGCCGACGTGGGCGCCCGTCATGGCGTTGAGCAGCGTCGACTTGCCCGCGTTGGTGTAGCCCGCCAACGCGACGTTGGGCAGGTGCGCGCGCTCGCGCTCGGCGCGCATGACCGCGCGCGTCGACTTGACGTGGTCGAGCCGCCGCCGCAGCGCCGAGATGCGGTCGCGCGCGAGCCGGCGATCGGTCTCGATCTGGGACTCGCCGGGGCCCCGTGTGCCGATGCCGCCGACGCCGCGGCCGGCGCCCAGGCGCTCGAGGTGCGTCCACAGGCCGCGCATGCGGGCCATGTTGTACTCGAGCTGCGCCAGCTCGACCTGGAGCTTGCCGTCGGCGGTGTGGGCGTGACCGGCGAAGATGTCGAGGATGACCGCGGTGCGGTCGATCACCGGCATCCCGAGCGCCTCCTCGAGGTTGCGCTCCTGCCGCGGGGTCAGCTCGTCGTCGACCGCGACGAGGTTGGCGTCCGCCGCCTTGAGCAGCGGCTTGAGCTCGTCGACCTTGCCGGAGCCGAGGTAGAGGTTGGGATGCGGCTTCTCACGGTGCTGGACCAGCTCCCCCACCACGGCGACGCCGGCGGTGCGCAGCAGCTCCTTGAGCTCGGACATGTCGTCGCCGGTCGTCGAGGCCCCGATGCAGAAGGCACGCTGACGGGCCCGCCCGGGCGTGGGCGGGGCAACGTAACGGGTCGGGGTCGCGCGGCCGTCGCGGTGGCGTTCCATCACCTTCGAGTGTAGGCCGCGGGCTACGCCAGGCCGGAGCGCGCCGGCGCGGGCAGCTTGGCGTAGCGCTCGAGCAGGCGGGCGGTGGGGATCACCATGACGCCCTCCGCCGGATCGCCGACCCAGGTGCCCAGCCCGACGCAGAGCGCGTAGGCGGCGTAGGCGGCGGCGCAGGCGTCGATCTCGTCGAGCGTGCGGTGCCAGAGGCCGCCGTCGTCGTCGTAGATGCCCTTGAGCTTGAGCGCCGCGATCCGCTGCTGGCCGCCCCACGGCGTCCGCTTCGGCGGCGGGCGGTGGCCGAGCAGCGCGCAGAAGATCGCATCGGGATAGGTCTCGAAGACGCGGCCGGAGCGGATCGCCGCGCTCCCGACGTCGCCCTCGAGCGCGCCGTCGACGCGCTCGGGCATGTAGCGGCCGAGCGGCGCGAGCGCCTCGAAGAGCTCGAAGCCGACCGCCATCCAGTCGGGCACGGCGTCATCGGCGCCGGGCACCGGGTAGAGCGGCAACCCGCGCCGATAGAGGACGGCGTCGCATACGCGCATCCGCTCGTAGCGGCCTTCTGGCAGGCCGAGCGCCGCGCGGGCGGGCGCGCCGGGGCCGAGCAGGCCGAGCCGGCGGCCGGACGGCGCGTCGATCCCGACGACCGACTCGCCGCGCCCGAAGCCCTGGATCGTGCGCGCCACCTCCTCGATCGTGCCGGGGGCGTAGAAGGTCGCGACGAGCTCGACCCCCTCGGCCCCCTTGCGCTCGTGCAGGGTGCACAGCTGCTGGTTGCCGGGCCGGGCGGAGACGTCGATGCCGCAGAAGCGCATCCGCGTATGGTGCCCGCTCATGGCCCCGGGCGACACCGAGCTGGGCGAGCGCCTCGCCGCGAGGACGCTCGAGCTCATCGACATCCCGTCGGAGTCTCGGGACGAGGCGCGGCTGTCGGAGCATGTGCGCGGCCTGCTGCCGGATGCGCGCGACCTCGGCGACACCTGCGTCCTGGCCGGCCCGGAGGGCGCGCGCGTGCTGCTCTCGGGCCACCTCGACACCGTCCCCGTCCAGGGCAACCGGCCGGGCCGGCGCGACGCCGAGCGCGTCCACGGCCTCGGTGCCAGCGACATGAAGGGCGCGCTCGCCGTGATGGTCGAGCTCGTGCGCGACGGCGCGCCGTTCGGAGCGCTGTTCTTCGGCCGCGAGGAGCTGCCGGTGGCCGAGGGCGCCCTCACCGCGCTGCTGGCGCGCCACCCGCTCTCGCCCGAGCTCGTCGTGATGATGGAGCCGACCGACAACGCGATCCACGCCGGCTGCCTCGGGAACATCAACGCGACCTGGAGCTTCCACGGCCGCGCGGGCCACTCGGCGCGCCCGTGGCTCGCCGACAACGCGATCCACCGCGCCGCCGCGGGGATCGCGGTGCTGGCCGCGCACGAGCCGGAGCCGCACGTGTTCGACGGGCTCGAGTTCGTCGAGGTCGCGTCGGTCACCCGGATCGCGGGCGGCATCGCGAGCAACGTCGTGCCGGACCGGGCCGAGGCGCATGTGAACTACCGCTACGCCCCCGGGCGCACGCCGCGGGAGGCGGAGGCGCGGCTGGCCGAGCTGTGTGGCGGCGCCGGCGAGCTGCGGATCGACGGCAACGCGCCGTCGGGGCCGGTCGCCCGCGGGCCGCTGGTGGACGCGCTGATCGCCGCGGGCGACCTCGCGGTCGCGCCGAAGCAGGCGTGGACGCCGGTCGCCGAGTTCGGGCTGGCCGGCCTGCCCGCCGTGAACTTCGGCCCCGGCGACCCGCCGGAGGCGCACACGCGCGGGGAGTCGATCTCCGTCGCGGCGCTCGTGCGCGGCTACCGCGTGCTCGAGCGATATGCCGCCGAGGTGCTGACGTGAAGCCGTCGCCGGTCCTGTCGAGCCTGCGCACCTATCCGTTCGTGCACCTCACCGACGCCAAGCGCCGGCTCGTCGAGCGCGGCGTGCCGGTGCTCGACTTCGGCGTCGGGGAGCCGCGCGAGGACACGCCGGCCTTCATCCGGGAGCGCCTCGCGGCGGCGTTGGAGCCGCAATCGACCTACCCGCTCGCGGAAGGACTGCCCGTGCTGCGGGAGGCGGTCGCGGACTGGATCGCGCGCCGCTTCGGCCCCGCGCTCGACCCGGACACCCAGGTGCTCCCCACGCTCGGCTCCAAGGAGGCGATCTTCCACCTCGCACAGGTGGTCGGCGGCGACCTCGTCGCGGTCACGACGCCCGGCTACCCCGTCGCCGAGCGCGGCGCCGCGTTCGCCGGCAAGCAGGTGATCGAGCTGCCGCTGTCTGCCGAGCGGGGCTTCCTGCCCGACCTCGGCGCCGTCGACGCGGCCACCTGGGAACGCACCGCGATCCTGTGGCTGAACTACCCCAACAACCCGACCGCCGCGACCGCGCCGCTCGAGCTCTACGAGCAGGCGGCGGCGATCGCGCGCGAGCACGACGTCGTCGTCGCCTCCGACGAGGCCTACTCGGAGATCTACTTCGGGCCCGAGCCGCCCGCCTCGGCGCTCCAGGTCGCCGACCGCCGCAACGTGGTCGCGCTCAACACCCTGTCCAAGCGCTCCTCGATGCCGGGCTACCGCTCGGGCTTCGTCGCCGGCGACCCTGACGTGATCGCCGCGCTCAAGCGCTACCGCCCGAACGTCGGCGTCGCCCCGCCGGAGTTCATCCAGCACGCGGCCGTCGCCGCCTGGGGGGACGAGGCGCACGTCGAGGACGTGCGCGCGCTCTACCGCGCCAAGCGCGACGTGCTCCTGCCCGTCTTCGAGGCCGGCGGCCTGCGCCACGCGGGCGGCGACGCGACGTTCTTCCTCTGGCTCGACGCCGGCGAGCGCGCCGGCCCGCTCGCCGCCGCGCTGCTCGAGCACGGCGTCGTGATCGCCCCGGGGTCGTTCTTCGGCCCCGCCGGCGAGGGCTTCGTGCGCGTCGCGCTCGTGCCGACGCTCGCCGAGTGCGAGCGCGCCGCGGAGCTCTTGAGCGAGGGGCTAATCCGGTAAGGGCGGTGGTCGGAGGGCCCGCATCCGTGGATGCCAGACGACATCCGGCCGTGAAACCAATGCTGGTTGCCTTCGTGATCGGCCGGATGGCGTCTGGCGCCGCGGGGCGAGCCCATCCGGCCGCCGACCACCGGATTGGCCCCTAGTCGTTGGCGTGCAGGGCGGCGTTGAGGCCGGCCCAGGAGCCTGAGCGCGGCATCGCCTCGACCGCGCCGGTCTGCGAGTTGCGGCGGAACAGCAGGCCGTCGGCGCCCGAGAGCTCGAGCGCCTTGACCACCTCGCCGTCGGGCAGCGTGACGCGCGTGCCGCCGGTGACGTAGAGCCCGGCCTCGACGATGCAGTCGTCGCCGAGCGAGATCCCGAGGCCGGCGTTGGCGCCGAGCAGGCAGCGCTCGCCGATCGAGATCACCGCGGTGCCCCCGCCCGAGAGCGTGCCCATGATCGAGCTGCCGCCGCCGATGTCCGAGCCGTCCCCCACGACGACGCCCGCGGAGATGCGGCCCTCGACCATCGAGGCGCCGAGCGTGCCGGCGTTGAAGTTCACGAAGCCCTCGTGCATCACGGTCGTGCCCGCCGCGAGGTGGGCGCCGAGGCGGACGCGGTCGGCGTCGGCGATCCGCACCCCCGACGGCAGGACGTAGTCGGTCATGCGCGGGAACTTGTCGACGGAGAACACCTGCAGCGGCTCGCCGGCGCTGCGGAAGCGCATCCGGACCTCGGCCAGCGCGGCGGGGTCGACCGGGCCGTGGCTGGTCCACGCGACGTTCGGGAGGACGCCGAACAGGCCCTCCAGCGACAGCCCGTGCGGCTTGACGAGCCGGTGCGAGAGCAGGTGCAGGCGTAGATAGGCGTCGTAGGCGTCGGTGGGCGGCGCCTCGAGGTCGTCGAGCACGGTGGCGACCCCGACGGTGCGGACCCCGCGCCGGTCGTCGCGCGGGCCGTCCTCGAGCTCGGTCGTGCCCGGCCCGGCCGGCGCGCCGCCGAGACCGAGCACGGGCTCGGGGAAGAGCACGTCGAGCACCCGCCCCTCGCCGGTCAGCGTCGCCAGTCCTCTGCCCCAGGCCTCGGTCATCGGCGCGCCACGCTAGCTCACCTCGCCCGTGAAGACCGGGACCGCCCAGCCCTCGAGGTCGACGTGGAGCGACTCGTCGACCTCGACCGTCAGCTCGCCGCCGTCGAGCTCGACCACGACCGGCGAGTCGCCCCCGCGCAGGACGTGCGCGACCGCGGCGCCACAGGCGCCGGTGCCCGACGACTGCGTCTCCCCCACCCCGCGCTCGAAGATCCGCGCGCGGATGCGGCCGGGCGCGAGCTCGGTCCAGAACGAGACGTTGGTGCGGTTGGGGAACAGCTCGGCGTGCTCGATCGGCGGGCCGATCGCGGCCAGGTCGAGCGCCTCGAGCTCCTGGCGCTCAGCGATCCGGATCGCGGTCTGCGGGTTGCCGATGACGATGTGCTGGAAGCGCCGGCCCTCCAGCTCGCCCTCGCTGCTCAGCGTGGCGCGGCCCATGTCGGTGCGGCAGCTGTGCGGGCCGGTGATGGTCGCGCGGATCTCCCCGGCGAGCGTCTGGATCGAGAACGTCGGCGAGTCCGTCCAGCCGTGCTCGCGCAGGTACAGCAGCGCCTGGCGGGCGCCGTTGCCCGACAGCTCGGCCTCCGACCCGTCCGGGTTGAAGATCCGCAGCCGCGCGACGTAGCCCGGCTCGCCGGGCGGCGCCAGCGCGAGCACGCCGTCGGCGCCGACGCCGCGATGGCGGTCGCAGAGCGCGCGCACGCGCTCGGGGTCGAGCCCGTCCGCTTCCACGATCAGGTAGTCGTTGCCGAGCGCCTGCCACTTCTCGAACCTCATGAGCCGAGGATCATGCCGTGCAGCTCGGCCGCGACGTCCTGCGGCTCGCGGCCGGTGACATCGATCGTGCGCACGCCGGGCAGCTTGCGCATCCAGGTGAGCTGGCGCTTGGCGTAGCGGTGCGTGCGGATCTTCATGCCCTCGGCGTCGCGCGCGAGCAGGTCCTCGAAGCCGAGCGCCTGGCGCGCGGTCGGGGAGGCGCCTGCCGCGGCGGCGCGCACGACCTCGTCGATCGCGCCGGCGGCGACCATCGCGTCCACGCGCTCGTCGATGCGCTCGCGCAGGGCGTCGCGGGCCATCACGAGCCCGGCCAGCAGGGTCGGGTGGCGCGTGTCGGTCGTCCACAGCTGCGAGTCGCCGCCCGCCGCGGGCGGCGGCTCGACGCCTCCTTCGAGCAGCTCGAGCGCGCGCACGATCCGGCGCCCGTCGCTCGGCGACACGCCGGCCGCGGCCGTGGGCGAGCGCTCATTCAGCAGGGCGTGCAGCGCGCCGGGGCCGCGCGCGGTCAGCGCCGCGTGCCAGCGCTCGCGCACGCCGTCGGCGGGCGGCGGGCGGAGGTCGAGGTCGGCGAGCGCGGCGCGCAGGTAGAGGCCCGTGCCGCCGACCACGATCGGCCGCCGGCCGGCCGCGAGCGCCGCGTCGATCTCGGCGTGCGCGCGCTCCGCGTAGGCGCCGGCGCTGAAGGTCTCGGTGACGGGCAGGAAGCCCACGAGCCGATGCTCGAGCCGCGCCTGCTCCGGCGCCCCCGCCGCGCCGGTGAGGATCCCGAGCCCGGCGTAGACCTGGAGGGCGTCGGCCGAGATCGCGACCGGATCCTCACCCTCGCCGCGCAGCCGCTCCGCGAGAGCGATCGCCACCTCCGTCTTGCCGACGCCCGTCGGACCGAAGATGGCGATCACGCGCACGCTCGGGAGTATCGTCAGACGGGTGAGCGTTCACATCGCCACCGGCCTCTCCACCACCCCCGACGCGCGCGCCGGCGCGCTGGAGGCGGCCTCGGCGGCGGCGCGCGGGCTCGGCGAGCGCTCGTGTGACCTCGTCGTGATGTTCGCCGCCGGCGCCCACCTCGCGGCCCCGGACGCGACGCTCGCCGCCGTCCACGAGATGCTCGCCCCCGCGACGCTGATCGGCTGCGGCGCGGGCGGAGTGATCAGCGACGCGCGCGAGATCGAGACCGGGACCGCCGTGTCGGTGTGGGCGGCGTCGCTCGGCGACGGCGAGGTGCTGCCCTTCCACGCGACGGTCGAGGAGCTCGAAGAGGGCTCGGGCGCACTCTCGGGTCTGCCCGACCTCGAGGGCGCGGCGGGCGCGATCCTGCTCGCGGACCCGTTCTCGTTCCCCACCGACGCCGTCCTGCGCTTCCTCTCGGAGGCGACGCCGCTGCTGCCGCTGCTCGGCGGTGTGGCGTCGGCGCGCACGCCCGACAACGGCCCCGTGCTCTTCTTCGGCGACGAGGTGGTCGACGGCGGCGCGGTCGGCGTGCGGCTCGACGGCGTCGAGGTCCTGCCGTGCGTCTCGCAGGGCGCCGCGCCGATCGGCCCCGAGCTGACCATCACCGCTGCCGACGGCCACATCATCGGCGAGCTGGCGGGCAAGCCCGCGCTCTCCAAGCTGCGCGAGGCGATCGACGGGCTCTCCCAGGAGGATCGCGACCTCGTCGACGGCGGGCTGCTGATGGGGATCGTGGTCGACGCCAACAAGCCCGACTATGTGCAGGGCGACTTCCTCGTCCGCGGGCTCGTCGGCGCGGACCCCGAGACCGGCGAGGTCGCCGTCGGCACCGAGGTCCGCCCGGGCCAGGTGGTGCGCCTGCACGCGCGCGACGCCTCCAGCGCGGACAACGACCTGCACCGCGCGCTCGGCATCCGGATGGAGGCACTGGGCGGGCGCAGGCCGGCGGGGGCGCTCGTGTTCGCCTGCAACGGCCGCGGGTCGAGCATGTTCGGCAGCCCCGGCCACGACGCCGAGGCGATCGCCGACGAGCTGGCGGGCGCGCCGGCCGGGGGGTTCTTCGCGGCGGGCGAGATCGGCCCGGTCGGGGGCGAGTACTTCCTGCACAGCTTCACCGCGACCGTCGCGGTCTTCGCCCGGTGAACCTCGGCGGCCGCTCGGTCCTGCTCACCGGAGCGACCGGGGGCATCGGGCACGCGATCGCGCGCGCCGCCGCCGCGCGGGGTGCGCGGCTCGTGCTGACGGGCCGCCGCGCCGACGTGCTCGAGCCGCTCGCGGCCGAGCTCTCGGCCCGCGCGATCGCCTGCGACCTCTCCCGGCCCGAGGAGGTCTCGCGGCTGCTGGGCGAGGTCGGCAACGCCGACGCACTGATCGCGAACGCCGCGCTCCCCGCCAGCGGGCGGCTGAGCTCGTTCGGCGTCGAGGAGCTCGATGCCGCCCTCGCCGTCAACCTGCGCGCGCCGATGGTGCTCGCGCACGGGCTCTCGGCGGGGATGGTGGCGCGCAGCTCCGGCCACATCGTCTTCATCTCCTCCATCTCGGGCAAGACCGCGAGCGTCGGCGGATCGGTCTACTCGGCGACGAAGTTCGGGCTCCGCGGCTTCGCGCTCGGGCTGCGCGAGGACCTTCGCGGCACGGGCGTCGGCGTCTCGACCGTCTTCCCCGGCTTCATCTCGGACGCGGGGATGTTCCATGAGTCCCGCGCCGAGCTCCCCGGGTACGTCGGGATGCGCACGCCGGAGCAGGTGGCCGACGCGGTCGTGCGCGCCATCGAACGCGACCGCTCGGAGATCGACGTCGCACCCCTGAGCGTGCGGGTCGGCGCTGCGGTGGCAGGGCTCGCGCCGGAGCTCTCGGGCCGGCTGCAGCGGCGGCTGGGCTCGGACAAGGTGGCGGACGCGATGGCGGAGGGCCAGCGCGCCAAACGGCGCTAGCCGACCGCGCCGAAGCGGGCGGCGAGCAGGCAGAGGTCGTCGGTCAAGGGGTCCGTGGCGAACTCGGCCACGCTCGTGCGCAGCGTGTCGACGGCCTCGCTCGGTGAGGGATGCTCGAGCCGGCGCAGGGCGGTCGTCACGCCGTCGAGGCCGAAGAGCCGGTTGCCCTGCCGGGCCTCGGTCAGCCCGTCGGTGAAGAGCAGCATCCCGGCGCTGGTCGCCGAGCGCTGCGAGCCCTCCACGTAACCCGGGTCCGGGCCGATCCCGAGCGGCGTGCCCTGGCGCGGGGCGGCCAGCTCGCGCGGATCGTCGAGCCACAGCGCCGGGGGGTGGCCGGCGTAGGCCCAGCGCAGGCGCTGCTCGCCCGGGTGATAGGTGACGCAGGCCGCGGTGACGAAGTCGAAGGACGCGCTGGCGCGCTCGATCAGCGCGACGTTCGCCCAGCTGAGCAGGCGGCAGGGATCGTCCGAGTAGGGCGCCGTCGCGGCGAACGTGGTCCGCGTGAAGGCCGCGCGGCGCGCGGCGGCCAGTCCATGCCCGACCACATCGCCGACGACCAGGATCGTGGCGTCCTGCGGGCCCTCGGCGACGAGATAGAAGTCGCCGCTGACGCGCTCCGCGGCGGGCAGGAACGCCGCGGCGAGGTCGACGCCCGGTCGCTCGGGGAGCTCGGGCGGCGTGAGCGCGTCCCGGACCGCACGGAGGTCCTCGAGCTCATGCTCGGCGGCCCCGAGCTGTTCCCTGAGGTGGGCGAGCTCGCCCTCGTGGATGCCGGCCTCCGAGCGCAGGCGCGCGATCAGCTCGTCCTGACGCTGCCCGTGCGCGTGCATCTCTCGCATCTCGTCTTCGCGGTGCATCAGCTCTGCCGCAGCTCTCTCCCGCCATCACCGGTCCGGACGTTCGCGCGCGGACACTCCGGGCCATCGTCTCGCACCCAGCGGGGCGTGTCCAGATTTCCCGCTCGCGACCGCCGCAGGGCGCCGGAGGATTACTGCCGGGGCTCGCCGGCGCCGTCGCGCCGCGCGGCCATGCGCTCGTCCGTGTCGCCCTCACGGGTGATCGAGGCGATCGCGGAGAGCACCTCGTCGGCGAGGCGCGGGCCGTCGGCGTCGGACTCCGGCGTGGCGGCGATGCGCACGATCACCTCGTCGGAGTCGACCTCCTCGAGCGAGATATGCGGCTCGTGGCGCACCGGCGTCTTCACGCCGCGCTGGAGCAGGGCCTGGACCTCCGACGGCTTGACATCAGGGCGCAGCCGCGCGCGCAGGTCGACCGCGGCAGGCTCGCGCAACGGCACGACGGCCGAGGTCAGCACCACGTTGTTGGGCACCATGATCGAGTCCTCACCGCGGGCGAGCGTGACGTAGAGCAGGCCCAGCGAGGCGACGGTGCCCTCGATCTGGCCCGCCAGGCCTCCCCCCTGCAGCCGCACACGGTCGCCGATGCGGAAGGGCCGCGCGGCGATCAGGACGACGCCGGCGATCAGGTTGCCCAGGGTCTGCTGGGCGGCGAGGCCGAGGACGACGGCGGTGATCGCCCCGCCGACGGCGAGCGTCCGCGGGTCGAGCCCGGCGATGCGGAGAGCGGAGAGACCCGCGAGGGCCAGGAACGACAGCCTGATCAAGAACGACACCGTCCCGGCCGTGCCGGGGTCGACCCGGCGGAACAGCGCGGGCTCCACCCAGCGCCCGAGGTCGCGCGCCAGCGCCCAGCCGAGGATCACGAGCACGACCGCGGCGACGACGCGCACGGGCGTGTCGACGCCGAAGAGCTGCTCGCGCATGACGTAGGCGACGATCGTCAGCACCGTGAGCGGGACGATGAGCAGCAGCTCCCGCCGTGCGTTGTGCGCGCGCTGGATCGTGTGCAGCGTGATCGAGCGGGCCCGCTGCGCGGGCGCCCTCGCATCGAACTTGGGTCGGTTGCGGCGAAGCATCGCTACAGCCAACACTGCCCGGACCGCGGGGTTTCATCCCTGCAACCGACACTGTGACCGAGCTCACCCGATATGGCTCAGAACAGGCTCGTCTGGCGCACCTCCTCCCGCTTCGCCTGCGGCGGCGCGAGCGCAGGCGGCCGCGGCGGCCGCTCGAAGCGCTCCGGCGCGCCCTTCGCCCGCCGCCGCCCGGGCAGCCGCGCCTCCAGCGCCTTGCGCTGGGCCGGCTTGACGTAGGCGCCGTTGCGATAGAGCTCCTCGTACCGCTCGACGAGGTCGGGCCGCTTCGTCCGCAGCCAGTCGAAGAACACGTCGCGGGTCGCGCCGCGCAGGAACAGCGCCTGCCCGCCGATCGAGGTCGCCCCCGCCGCCTCGGCGAGCTCGACGATCTTCTCGACCTGGCCGGGCCCGTCGTTGATCCCCGGCATCAGCGGCGCGATCAGGATCCCCGTCGGGATGCCGATGCGATTGAGCTCCGCCACCGCCTCGAGCCGCGCCCGCGGGTGCGGCGTGTGCGGCTCGGTCGAGCGCCACATCTTCTCGTCCAGCGTCGGCACCGACAGGCACGCGCTCACCCGCGCCCGCTCGGCGATCTGCAGCAGCAGGTCCTTGTCGCGCAGCAGCAGCGGCGACTTCGTCAGGATCGAGCACGGGTTCGCGAAGTCCCGCATCGCCTCCCAGATCCCGCGCATCAGCTTGTAGCGTCCCTCCACCCACTGGTACGGGTCCGTGTTCGTCCCGAGCGCCACGTGCTCGCCCTTCCACGACGGCCGCGCCAGCTCTGCCCTCAGCACCTCGGGCACGTTGACCTTGACGACGATCTCCTTGTCGAAGTCACGCCCGGCGTTGAGGTCGAGGTACTCGTGCGTGGGGCGGGCGAAGCAGTTGTGGCTCACGACCCCGTCGGCGATGTAGTCGCCGGTGCCCGTGGTGATGTCGTAGAGCGGGAGCTCCATGCCGAGCGGCTCGATGTTCACGACCTTCAGCCGGCTCTGCGACTTGACCGCGCGCCCGTCGATCAGGCGCTTGCGGGTGATCGCCGGGTCGGTGAGGTGGTGGAACCGCAGCTGCTGCTCGAGGCCGCCGCGGATGCGCACGTTCCACATCCCCTCGCGCACCTTCTCGACGATGAACGGCAGCCCCAGCCGGCGGCACGCGAACGTGGTCCAGTCGAGGATGGTCGGATCGGTGTTGCAGATCCTGATGACGCCGCCGCCGAAGCTGCCTTCCGCGTCGAAGATCCCGGCGAGGAAGCCCTTGTACCAATCCGTGGAGATCCGGCCAGGCCAGGCTATGAGGTCCCTGATCGTGTCGACGGCGACCTGGGACTGCGTGCGAATCGCGTGCGTCTCTCGGTGGTGATCCGTGGCAGCCGCGAACTGAAAGCCCGTGGTCTCGACGTTGAGCTCTCGGAGATAGACCTGCGCGCGGGCCAGCGCCTCGAAGTCCGTCAGCGCGAGGCGGAACCGGAACAACTCCGCGGGCCGCCGGCCCGGGCGCTCGTAGATGTAGCTCGACAGGTTGCCGTCGCCCCGGACCATGCCGCAGAGGTATCCGCGCTTGTACTCCTGGGTCTCACGCGGCGGCTCGGCGAACGCGCCGGTGCCCATCAGCTTGTTGTCGAGCGTCAGGTGGGGACGCTGCATCGGTCCCTGCCCGGCGCCGGTGACGTGCTTCCACCCCCGCGGGGTGAGGAAGCGATGGTCCGCGCTGGTGATCAGCTCCGTCCCGTTCTCCAGCGACACGCGATAGGCGGGCTTGCGGACCATCCAATGGTCGAGCACCGTCGTCGTGACGTAGCGCCGGTATCTGCCCCGCCCGACGGTGCCGTAGATCTCGCACCCCGGCCGGATATGGCGGAGCTCCCGAGTCCGCCCGTCGGCCAGGAGCACTCTGGTATCGCCCGAGCCACAATAGGCACAGGCATGGGAACAGCCCCGATACGGGTTGATCGTCCACGGAAACGGCATCCTCGACCGCTGCGGGACGCGGTTCAGAGCCGATTTGGCGTGGACCTCGTAGAACCGGGTGTCGAGCGCCTCCGGCGCGTCGAAACGGCGCACCACGGCGTCCTGGTAGCCGGGCAACCGCCCCTGCTCATCCTGTTCAACCTCCTGGCTCGACCAGCGCACGAACGTATGTTCGCATACCGAGATGACGGAC
>JAXDGC010000131.1:0-8292 GCA_034665245.1 Solirubrobacteraceae bacterium
ACTCGAACGCCTGGCGGCCGTCCGAGTGAGCATAGGTCAGCGCCATCGAGCAGACCTGGTCGATCATCGCCGGCGAGTAGCCGTTTGTGACGCGGGCGAGCTCGTCGCGCTTGCGCGGCGCGTCGAGGGCCTCGGCGTGGGAGACCTTCCCCAGGTAGAGGTCGAAGATGTCGCGCCGGTCCTCCCACGTGGGCGTGCGGAAGTAGATGTGGCGGCCCATCCGGCCCGGGCGGACGAGCGCCGGGTCCAGTACCTCGAGCGCCACGTTGCACGCCCCGATGAAGTAGATCTCCTCCTTGTTGGGCTTCGGAGGCTTCAGGCGCAGCGAGCGCCCGCCGATCCTGCGCGGGACGATGTAGAGCGCGTCGAGGAACGTGTTGATGCGCTTCGTGCGCATGCGCTTCATGAGCGGGGGGTCGTCGATGCCGTCCATGACCACGAGAAGCTGGTTGAGGGCGAGCCCGCCGCCGCCGCCCATCATCCCCGGCATCATCATGTCGCGGACCGCGCCGGCGATCTTCACGATCGCGGGCGGATAGACAGGGCCGCGTGGCTCGGCGCGCATCTGGAACATGCGCTCGCGCCAGGCGGCGGTCTCGAGCACGAGGTCGCCGCCCGGGGTCAGCGCGCCCTGCGGGCCGAAGAACAGCTGGTCGTGGAGCGTCGAGCTGTGCAACGGCTGGAAGCCCGAGCCGAGCGACTGCCGGCGCATGCCGACCGCGTCGATCTCGTCGATGAACACGATGCACTGGCCGCCCCACTTGCGCGCGAGCCGCTTGGCCTTGAACGCGAGGTAGCGGACGAGCACCGCGTCCATGCCGATGAAGGTCTGCGCGAAGCCCGAGCCCGGGATCGAGACGAAGGGGCAGTTGAACGAGGTCGCGATGCCCTTGGAGAGCATCGTCTTGCCGGTGCCGGGGGCGCCGAGGAAGAGCACGCCGCGCTCGCGCTTGCCGCCCGCCTTCTCGAACTCCTCGCCCGACTGCCACAGCGAGACCACGCGCGTGATCTCCTCCTTGGCCTCGGCCTGCCCGCGGACGTCGGCCATCTTGACGCCCCAGTCCGCGTCGCCCGGCTCGTAGCCCTTGATCTGGCCGGCGCCCATGAGCAGCAGCGGGCCGAACATGATCAGGAAGTTCGCGAAGAAGAGGATGAAGATGATCGGCAGGTAGCCGAGCATCACGGGGCCGAACGCCTTGAAGAGGTCGCCGATCGACGCGAAGCCGCCGGAGACCGAGCTGTCGCCGCCCGCGAACGAGTTGTAGATCATCGCGATCCCGACCAGCACGACGAACGTGACGAGCAGGCGCCAGACGTTGCGGAACTTCTTGCGCCAGTACCAGACGCGGCGCCGCGAGATGATGTCCTCTTCCTTGAGCTCCGCCTCCGCGCCGTAGAGCGTGGGCGCGGGGATGAAGCGGTGGGCGATCACGTCGATCAGCCCGCGGAAGATCGCGACGCCGGCGATCGTGCCGAGCAGCGAGCCGAGGAAGCTCCACTCGAGACCGCGGTAGAGCAGCATGAACAGCACCGGGCTGGTCAGCACCGCGACGGCGGTGGCGGCGCGGCCGAGGCGCCTCCACTCGTTGGCGAGCGCCAGCGCCGAGTCGTTCACACGACGTTCGTGCAGGGTCGGTTGGCGGTCGCCGTCGGCCACGAGGTTCTCAGGGTACCTCTACGCACCCGCGCGGCCAATGGACCAGTAGTCCAGTCACCCTTCGTCGTAGACGTCCGCGGCCGCGCTCGCCATCACGCGATCGGCCATCTCGAGTTTGACCGCCGTGAGCCGGATCTCCTGCTCGGCGGTGCGGTTCTCCAGGCGCGCCAGCTCGATCAGCTCGTCGGGCACCGTGCCCTCGCGCGCGACGAGCGTGACCGCGCGCTCGCGGTAGGCGAGGGAGAACACGAAGCGCTCGAGCGTGCGGCCGCGCTCGGGCCGGGAGAGCGCCGGGTCGACCGTGTAGCGGCCCTCGGTCACGGCGCGCGTGACGAGCTCGAACCCGTCGCGCGCGCCCGGGCCGCCGAAGGCGGTGCGGACGACGATCTCGCGCCGCTCCGGCGGGGCGCCGGCAGCGAGCAGCGGCAGCGCGCGCTCGAGCACCTTGAACGCGTGCGCGACGCCGCCGGGCGATCCGGGCCCGTGGTAGCGCAGCATGTCCTCGAACGAGAAGCTCGCCGGCCGGCCGCCGTCGGCGAGCTCGAGCCGCGTCAGCCGCGCCACTTGACCGAGCACCCGCGCGCGCGGGTCTCGGCCTCGGCCGGCGCCGCGCCCGCGAGCGCGGCGTCGAGGGCCGCGCGCAGCCACTCCCCGTCGCGGCTGTCGTCCTGGTGGTCGGAGTCGGGCGCGCCGCGGTAGACGAGCCGGTGCTCGCCGTCGAGCACGAACACGTGCGGCGTGACCGCGGCGCCGAGCGCGCGGGCGACGGCCTGCGCCTCGTCGTGGAGGTAGGGGATCGGCCACCGCTGGTCGCGCACGAAGCGCCGCATCGCGTCCAGCGAGTCGGCCGGGTAGCGCGACGCGTCGTTGGCGTTGATCGCGAGGAAGCGCACGCCGCGCTCGCCGTACTCCTCGGCGACGCGGCGCAGGCGCGGGTTCCACGCGATCACGTAGGGGCAGTGGTTGCAGGTGACCACCAGCACCGTCGCGGGCGGCGCCGGGTCGTCCTGCGGGACGGCGTGCGCTACGCCATCGGTGTCGGGGAGGGAGAACGGCGGAACCGGGTCACCGATCCCGAACGCGGTCGTGACGATGTCGGCCATGGTTCGTCAATGGTGGCACGCAGCTCGTCGAGCGCCGCGTCGAGGTCGCGGGCCAGCGTGTCGGAGTCGGGCAGCGTCTCGGGGTCGGCGTAGAGCCCGAAGCAGGCGTGGTCGCCGATCGTGGTCATGCCGACCGAGAGCGCGTGGCGCGCCGACAGCGGCACCACCGGGTAGGCCTCGTCCAGGCGGCAGCCGGCCATGTACATCGGCACGCGCGGGCCGGGGATGTTCGACACGACGAGGTTGTAGACGCGCGGGCTGGCGAGCGCGTGAGCGGCCGCCTTCTGCACCTGCCGCGGCGCATAGGCGAGCGCCTTGAGCGCAGTGTCGGCGTCCTCGGGCACGCCGGACTCCTTGCGCGAGCGCGTCGCGTCGCCGATCAGCCGCAGGCGGACGACCGGGTCCGGGACGGAGGCGGGGAGCTCGACGAACATGAACGTGATGCGGTTGCCGAGCACGCTCTCGTCGTCGGCGCGGACGTTGACCGGCACCATCGCCTTGAGGTCGCGCGGGCGCTCCTCCGCGCGGTGGGCGTGGCGGCGCAGCGCGCCGGCGACCGCCGCGAGCAGCACGTCGTTGACGGTGACCTTGTGAGCGGTGCGGATGGCGAGCAGCTCCGCGAACGGCCGCCGTGCCGTCGCGAGGTGGCGGTCCGGTGAGCCCGGCTCGTTGAGCCGGCTCGACGGCGCGACCGGCAGCACCGCGCCCGCCAGCGCGCGCGCGGTACGCAGCCCGAGGGCGGGCAGCGCCATCGGGGAGCGCGCGACCGCGAGCGGGTAGCGCAGCAGGCCGAGCTGCTCGCGCGTGCGGTCCCAGGCGCCGCGGGCCAGCAGCTCGAGCGCGTGCGGGGCGGGGGCGGGCAGCCAGTCGGAGTCGTCCTCCGCGGACCCCGGATGCGGGTCGGCGTCGAGCAGCAGCGAGCCGAGCTCGACCGCCGCGAGACCGTCGACCATGCAGTGGTGCGCCTTGCCGACGAGCCCGATCCGCCCGTCGCGCAGGCGGTCGGCGATCCAGAACTCCCACAGTGGGCGGTCGCGCCTCAGCGGCTCGGACAGGACGGCGTCGGCGAGCTGCGGCAGGTCCTCGGCCGCGGAGCGGTGGATGTGGTCGGCGGGATCGAAGTCCTCGGCGTCGATCCACAGCGGCGCGCTGAGTCCCAGCGCGTCCGGGGCGATGCGCTGGCGGAAGCGCCGCGCGCGGCCGAGCCTGCCGGCGATGTGCGCGAACAGGGTCTCGAAGTCCGGGCGCGGGCCGTCGGCCGGTGGCGCGAAGGTCGCGGCCCAGCCGACGTGCATGTGTGCGCTGGGGCCCTCGACGGCCAGAAAAGAGGCGTCGAGCGCCGACAGCCGTTCAGGGGGCATTGGCTCTCCTAGTAGCTGGTTACGTCCGCAGTCCCTCACGGTCCCGCGACCCGTCCTCAGCACTGAGCCTACTCATGCACGACCGCGGCTCCAACCCTCTTTACAGAGGAATTACGAGAACGTTCAGAGCCTGTTCAGGAGGTGCCGGCGACCTCGAAGCCAGCGCCCTGGATGCCGCCCAGCTGGTGCAGCGAGGGTGCCCGTACCCGCCCCGGCCTCACCAGGCCGAGGCGCCCGAGACCGTGCCCGCGGGGCGGGGGGTCTCGCGGACCACGGGCACGCAGTAAGCGGGCTGGGCGAGGATGCGGGGGCGGACGGGCATGGTGTGGCTGCTAGCGGCGCGCGCCCTTGCGGGCACGGCGCAGACGGTCGGTGTGGACGGCGGCGGAGACGGCGTGCTGCATCAGGGAAGGGTTCATGGGAGGTACCTTCCTCCTCACGGGCGGGACCTGACATAGAGCAGGCAGGCGTCCTCGAGGTACGGCCTCCCGCCCCTCACCCACCGGGTAGCCCACGGCGCCCGGAGGCGTCTCAGGCGGTCGCGGAGATCGGCCTCGCGGCGACCTCCACGAAGTAGAGCCGGTCGAGCGTCCCCGTGAGCTCGAAGACCCTGCGCACGGCCGCCGGCCCCTGCACGAAGTCGATGCGGAAGCCCTGCTGGGCGCTGCGCTCGTGCTGCTCGAGCAGCACCCGCAGGCCGAGGCAGTCCAGGAAGTCGACGCGGCGCAGGTCGACGGTGACGTCGCCCGCCGCGTCGCAGACGTCGGCCAGGCGCGACCCCAGGGTGCCGACCGTCGCGATGTCGATCTCGCCCTGCAGCGTCAGCACGACAGTGCCCGCGTTCGTCGTGCGCTCCATGATCCTGAGGACCTGCTCCTCCACCTGCACGTGGACTGCTCCCTGTTGCGCGCGACCCCGAACGGCCGCTTTGCTGACCCTACAGAAGTAGGTTCCCAAAGCGCCCCGTTCGGAATCTGACGCGTCAGCCGGCCGTGATGGCGTGGTTGCCCCGGAAGCGGCCCTCCGGGTCGACCTCGGCCTTGACGCGGCGCAGGCGCGCGTAGGCCTCCGCGGAGTAGAACAGCGCGGGGTCGACCGGCTCCTCGACGAAGTTGAGGTAGGCCGACCCGGTGTCCCACGGCGCCAGCGCGTCGGCGAGCGCCGCGAGGCCGACGTGGATCGCCGCGGCGATCTCGGGCGTCGCGGGGATGCCGACGCCGAACATCATGTACTCGCCCGCGAACCGCGCGAGCGCGCCGTGCCCCTCGGGCTCGCGGCCCAGGGCGCCGCCGAGGTGGCGGACCTCGCTCATCAGCAGCGCCGAGCCGGAGCCCGGGCCGACCGCGGCCACGAGGGCATCGATCGCCTCGTCGGTGAGGTCGCCGAGCATGCGGCCGCCGCCGGCGATGGCGGGCGTCGGACCCTCCGGATCCATGTGGATGCGCGAGAGCGCGACCGGCGGGATCATCGCGAAGGTGTCCATCTCGGGGCCGAGGTCGCGCAGCGGCTGAAGCAGCGCCGCGCCGGCCGCCTCGTCACCCACGAAGGCGCCGTCGATCACGACGAGGGCGCGGCCGCGGAGGAACTCCGGGATGTCCGGCAGCGGCGGAATCTGCATCAGGCGCGCGCTCGTGGTGACCTCGTCGGGCGCCGTCCGCGTCCACGCGGCCCAGGCCTTGAGCACCTCGGCGCTGCGCTCCCACGGCCAGAACATCATCCCGGCGTAGACCTCGGTCAGCGGGTAGAGGCGGATCTCCATGTGGGTGACGACGCCGTAGTTGCCGCCGCCGCCGCGCAGTGCCCAGAAGAGGTCGGCGTGGTGCTCGGCGTCGGCGCGGACGAGCTCGCCGTCGGCGGTCACGAGCTCGATGGCGACGACGCTGTTGGAGGAGAGGCCGTACTTGCGCGCGAGCCACGACGAGCCGCCGCCGAGGGAGTAGCCGACGACGCCGACGTCGGGCGAGGAGCCGGCGAGCGGGGCGAGGCCGAGCGCGGAGGCGGGCTCGGTGACCTCGATCCAGAGCGTGCCGGCGGCGACGCGGGCGACGCGGGCGTCGGCGTCGATCTCGACGCCGCGCATCTCCTGTGTCTTGACGAGGATCGTGTCGGCGAGGGTGTCGAAGGCGCCGGCGTTGTGGCCGGTGCCCTGCGCGGTCACGCGCAGGCCGCGCTCGTCGGCGAAGTCGACGATCGCGATGACGTCGTCGACGGAGTGGGGGATCGCGACGGCGGCGGGGCGCTGGTCGATGGCGATGTTCCAGGCCTGGCGGGCCTCGTCCCAGTCGAGGTCGCCGGGAGCCGAGACGCGGCCGGACATGCGGTCGCGGAGGGAGCTGGGATCGATGCCGGGGGGATCGGTGATGAGCATGCGGCCATGCTCCGCGCCGGGCCCCGGGAGCGCATCAGGGAGATCCCTAGTCCCTGCGCGCGAACCGCTGCACGGCCTCCTGGGCCTCCGGCGTGTCGAACAGCTCGACGCAGGTCAGCGTCTCGCGCTCCATCGCCGCCGGCAGCAGGTCGCCGAAGCGCTCGTTGAGCATCCGCTTCGTCCGCGCGACCGCCGGGGCGGTGGTGGAGTCGAAGGCGGCAGCGAGCTCGGCGACGGCGGCGTCGAGGCGATCGGCCGGCACGAGCGCGTTGAAGAACCCGTGCCGATCCATCCACGCGGCGTCCTTGAGCTGCCCGGTCAGCAGCAGCTCGCGCGCGGCGCTCTCGCCCAGCACCTCGGGGAGCAGGAGCGTGCCGGCGTTGCTCGCGCCGAGGCCGATCCGCACCTCGGGGGTCGCGAAGCGCGCGCGCTCGGTGCCGATGCGCAGGTCGCACGAGGCGGCGAACTCGAGCGCGCCGCCGATGCAGACACCGTCGATCGCGGCGATCACCGGCACGGGGGAGTCGAGCACGATGCGCGTGAGCTGCTGGAACTCGTCGATGGTGGCGGCGAAGCTCGCGGCGTCGGCCCCCGCGGCCTCGAACAGGTCGTCGCCGGCGGAGAAGTCCTCGCCCGCGCCGCGGGCGACGAGGCAGCGGACGGCGGGATCCTGCGTCGCCTGCGCGACCGCGTCCGCGATCGCGGCGATCGTCGCGCCACCCCAGGCGTTGCGGTGGCGCTGGTTGTCCCAGCGGATCACGCGCGCGCTCCCGAGCGCCTCCGTGGTCACGGTCATGGTGCCTCCCTGTGTCGTCTGATCGCGTCGGGCAGCGCGTCGCCGCGGGCGGTGCGGAAGACGCGCACGGTCTTGTGCTCGGCGACTGGCAGGTCGCCGGGAGCGAGAGGGATCACGGCGACGTCCGTGCGCAGGACGGCGCGGAGGTGGTCGGCGTCCGCCGCGCCCTCGACGTAGATGTGCAGCGGCGGGACGATCGGATCGCCGTCTGCGACGACGGCGTGGGGCGCGCCTCCGAGCAGCTCCGCGATCGCCTGCGGGTACACGTTGACCGCCTGGATGCGCAGCATGTCGTCGCGGCGCCCGCCGATGCGGATGCGGGGGCTCGTGCGCCCGCACGCGCACGGCGCCGTGTGTACGACGGCGAGGTCGCTCGAGCGGTAGCGCAGCAGCGGCGAGGCCCGGCGGTCGAGGTGGGTCCAGACGAGCTCGCCCGCGACGCCGTCCTCGAACGGGAGCAGCGCCTGGGTATCGGGGTCGATGACCTCCAGCACCGCGTAGCCGTCGGTGGTCAGGTGCAGACCCTCGCCCTGGCCGCACTCGCCGGCCATCGTCGACCACACGTCGCTCATCCCGAACGTGTCGGCGACGGTGACGTTCCACGCTCCTTCGATCTCGGCGCGGACCGCGGCGAGGCCGGCGCCCGGCTCGCCCGCGGTCACGATCTGGCGCAGCGGCGGCGGCTCGCCCGCGGCCTGCGCCGCCAGGTAGGCGGGATACGAGAGCGTCCCGAACAGCGCAGTGATCCCGAGCCTCGGGATCAGGTCGAGCAGCCGCCGCGACTGGCCGACGCCCACCGGCACGACGGTGGCGCCGCTGGCCTCCAGGGCCATGTGGTCGGCGACGCCGCCGGCGTAGAGCGCGTAGTTGAGGCAGTGGGCGATGACGTCGTCGGCGCGCACGCCGGCGATGCGGAAGGCGGCGCCGCCGATCAGCGAGTTCGCCTCGTGGTCGCGCTGCGTGAGCCCGATCGCCACCGGCTCGCCGGTCGTCCCCGACGTGACGTG
>JAXDGC010000132.1:0-28117 GCA_034665245.1 Solirubrobacteraceae bacterium
GACTCCGCCAGCTCGCCGAGCAGGTCGCGCAGCCCCGCGCTGGAGAGTCCCCCCGGCGCGGGGACCTGCGCCGGGAACGCGCTCGGGTCGAGCACGTCGAGGTCGAGGTGCACGAAGACGGCGTCGCCCTCGAGCGCGGCGGCGAGCCGGTCGGGCGGCGCGGTGCCGACGCCCGCGCGCTCGAGCTCGACGCGCTCGCCGCCGTCGAGGTCGCGCACACCGCTCATGACCACGCGCGCGGGATCGACCGCGTCGCGATCGCCGAGCCCGGGGTCCCAGCGCCCGCACGCCGCGGCGAGGCACATGCCGCCGAGGAACCCGCTGACCGTCGTCTCCGGGGTGTTGAAGTCGCCGTGGGCGTCGAGCCAGACGATCCGCGCCTCCGGGACGTGGCGCAGCACGGTCGGCAGCGTCGTCATGCAGATCGAGCAGTCGGAGGCGAGCAGGACCGGGCGCAGCCCCGCGGTCAGCGCGTCGTCGACCTGGCCGCCGGCCTCGAGCAGGCAGCCGCGCGAGTCGCGCAGGTCGTCCTCGAACCCCGCCTGGCGCGGGTCGCCGGGCGAGCCGATCAGCCGCGGCTCGACCCCGAGCAGCCGCGCCAGCCGCGGCGCCAGCGCATCGACGCCGCGCGCCCCTCCCGGCGTGCGATCCGACGTCCGGCAGCGCAGCGCGATGACCGACGCGCTCACCGGCCGGTCCACACCGGGTCGCGCTTCTCGAAGAAGGCCTTGACACCCTCCTGGATGTCGTCGGTGGCGAACGCGATCGCCAGCTGCGCGCGCAGGTAGTCCAGCGCGTCGTCGAAGGCCATGTCCTGCTGGCGGAACATCGCGTCCTTGCCCATCCGCATCAGCACCGGCGACTTGGCCGCGAGCTGCTGCGCCCAGTCGGCGACCGCGGCGTCGAACCCCTCGGCGGGCACGACCCGGTTGACGAGCCCGATCCGCTCGGCCTCCTCGGCGGAGATCTGCTCGCCGAGCAGCAGCAGCTCGTTCGTCTTCTTGCGCCCGACGTTGCGGTAGATCAGCGCCATGATCATGAACGGGAAGACCCCGACGTTGATCTCGGGCGTGCCGAACCGGACGCCCTCGCGGGCGACGACCAGGTCACAGGCGAGCGCCAGCCCGAGCGCACCGGCGAGCACGTGGCCGTTGGCGGCGCACAGGGTGGGCTTCCCGAGCGCCCCGATCAGGTGGAACAGGCGCGGGAAGCGGTCGATCGCCGCGTGCTTGTGAGCGAGCGGAACCTCGGCCGCGAAGCCGGCCAGGTTGCCGCCGCTCGAGAACACCTTGTCGTGCGAGGAGGTCAGCACGACGCAGCGGACCCCGTCATCGTCGCGGGCGCGCTCGAACGCCGCGATCAGGTCATCGAGCAGCTCGTCGGAGAGCGCGTTGCGCGTCTCGGGCTGGTCGAGCGTGATCGTCGCGACGCGGTCCGCGACGTCGTAGCGCAGCGTGTCCAAGGTCATCCGGCGTCACTTTCGCGCATTCGTGACTAGGATGCGCGGCAACTCGTGGGAGGCGCTCTGGAGGGTGCCTGCCACTGCACATCTTCAGAGGAGGGGTTTTTGAGGTTCTTGTCACGCGCTGCGCTGATTGCGCTTGCGATTTTCGCCTGCGCACTTCCCGCGCAGGCGTCGGCCCGAGGGCTCGACGCATATGACGTCACGTTCGAGAACGGAAAGCAGCTCGAGCAGATGGCCCGCCTGGGCTTCGACATGTCGGAGGCCCGCCGTGGCAACAAGGTCGAGGTGGTGGCCACGACGGGGCAGGCCAAGAAGCTGCGCTCGCTCGGCCTGACGACGAAGCGCAAGACGACTCAAGGCGCCACGCGGCGCTCGGCCCGCGCGCAGCGCGCGGACGGCTCGTGGGACGTCTGGCGCCCGTATTTCGACCACACCTACGTCGGCACGGTCAACCCCGACGGCACCGGTGCGCCGCGCGAGACCCTCTACGAGGAGCTGCAACGGCTCGCGCTCGAGCATCAGAACATCGTGAAGTCCGAGATCATCGGCAGGACGATCAACAACAAGCCGATCCTCGCGCTCAAGGTGACCAAGGACGCACGCGAGGTTCCCGACGGGCAGCGCCCGGCGACCCTCTACTCCTCCACCCAGCACGCTCGTGAGTGGCTGGCGACGGAGACCGACCGGCGCATGGCGCATCTGTTCGTCGACAACTACGGCGGCACCGGGCCGGCCGTGAACACGAACGGCGACGCCATCCCCGGCGTGACGAAGGAGGACATCACCCAGGTCGTCACCAAGAACGAGCTGTGGTTCGTCGTCGTCGCCAACCCGGACGGCTACGACCACACCTTCACGCCCGGCAACCGCCTCTGGCGCAAGAACCTGCGCGACAACAACCACGACGGGCAGATCACGCCCGAGCAGGACGGCGTCGACCCGAACCGCAACTACCCGACGAAGTGGAAGTACGACGAGGAGGGCTCCTCGAGCGACTTCGGGAGCGAGACCTACCGCGGCACGGGCCCGGCCTCCGAGCCCGAGACCAGGGCGCTCGACGGCCTGCTCAAGCGCGTCGACTTCGAGATGCAGATCAACTACCACACCGCGGCCGAGCTGCTCCTGTATCCGGCCGGCTGGCAGGTGGAGACCTACACGGCCGACGACCCGATCTACCGCGCCCTGTCGGGCACGGACGCGGACTCCGCCGTCAAGGGCAACCCGCCCGGCGCGCCGGACAGCTATGACCCCGACGTCGCCGCCGAGCTCTACACCACGAACGGTGAGACGACCGACCACGCGCACGGGGTGTACGGCACGCTCGCGTGGACGCCGGAGCTGGACGTCGGCGACCCCGCCCGCGGCGGCGGCGGCAGCGTCTTCGAGTTCCAGGACTCGGAGGCCGACGTCGAGCAGGCGTTCGAGAAGAACATCCCGTTCGCGCTCGACGTGGCGAAGTCGGCGAAGGACCCGGCCAACCCGGTCTCGCACCTCGGCAACGAGCCCGCCGACTTCGAGGTCTCGCAGTTCTCGACCTCCTACGGCGACCCGCAGCCCGTGCAGGTGGACGCCAAGCGCGAGCTCGGCAAGGTCACGATGCACTACCGCCTCAACGGCGGCGCCGACCGCACCGTCGAGACGAAGGAGTGGAAGGGCGGCGAGCGCTACGGCGAGGGCTACGACGTCTACTACCACCGCCTCCGCGGCGTCGTGAAGGGCACCAAGCCCGGCGACCAGGTCAAGGTCTGGTTCGAGGGCGGCGGCAAGAAGTCGCAGGCCTTCACGTACTCCGCGGCACAGGAGAGCGCCAACAAGGTGCTGGTCCTGGCCTCGGAGGACTACACCGGCCACAGCCCCGACTACGCCAACAAGACCGGCCCGAACTACCTGCGCTTCTACCAGCAGGCGCTTCAGGCCAACGGCGTGGGCTACGACGTCTACGACACCGACGCCCACGACCGCACCGCGCCGGACGCGCTCGGCGTGCTCAGCCACTACAAGGCGATCGTCTGGTACACCGGCGACAACCAGCGGACGATCGAGCCCGATCAGCCCCCGACGGGCGCGGGGGCGTCGAAGCTCTCAGACGATGAGTTCCGGGCCGTCCGGGACTTCCTCAACGAGGGCGGCAAGCTGCTCTACACGGGCAAGAAGGCGGGCTGGGACCTGTCGAACCAGTACGTGTTCAACGCGCAGGGCAACCCGCCGTACTGCAACAACCCGGCCGTGCCCGTGGGCGCGTGCATCCCGCTGTCGAACGACTTCCTCCAGTACTACCTGGGGTCGTACGGCAACAACACGCTCCGCGACCCGAACTCGGCGGACACCGACGAGGACGCGGCGCGGCAGCAGGCCGACCTCGACAACATGACGATCGACTTCTTCGATCCCATGGCGGCGCCGACCGCACAGCTCAACGGCGGGGACTCCGCCAACAACCAGGACCACGCGTACACGCTGACGCCGACCAGCACGGTGCTGCCGGTGAGCGAGTTCCCGCAGTTCCGGTCGAAGGAGGTCGGCGACTACTCGATCAACGGCCCGCTGGCCCCGAAGACCGGCGACTACTACATGTACTCGCAGGTCGGGGACAAGGCGTACAAGCGCCTGACCCGGACGGTCGACCTGACCGGGAAGACATCGGGGAGGCTGAAGTTCGCGTCCTCGTGGGACCTCGAGCCGGACTACGACTACATGTTCGTGGAGGCACACACCGTCGGCCAGGACGACTGGACGACGCTGCCGGACTCGAACGGGAACACGACGCCCGACCTCGATCCGACGGCCGGCAGCTGCTCCGACGGCTGGGCACAGCCCGACGGCCAGCATCCGTTCCTCGCGCACTACCTGAACCCGGACACGTGCGACCCGCACGGGACGACGGGCGACTGGAACGCGGCGACGGCGAACTCCGGCGGCTACAGGGACTGGGACATCGATCTCTCGAGCTTCGCCGGGAAGCAGGTCGAGGTCTCGATCACCGTGGCCACCGATCCGTTCGTCCAGGGTCTCGGCACGTTCGTCGACGACACGCAGGTGCTGGCCGACGGCGCGGAGGTCGCCGCGACCTCGTTCGAGGCGGACCAGGGCGGCTGGACCGCCACGGGCCCGCCGGCGGGCAGCGTGGCGAATCCGAACAACTGGATCCGCACGACGGCCCTCGTCGAGGAGTCGGCGGCCGTCGCGACCGCTGACACGCTGTACTACGGCTTCGGGTTCGAGGGAGTCCGGGGAGCGGGCGAGCGCAACGCGCTCATGAAGTCCGCGATGCGCTACCTCGGCGTGCTTTCGCCGGGCGGCGGGCCCGGTGGGCCCGGCGGCCCGGGCGGCACCCCGCCCGGCGGGACCGGCCCCGACTACAGCCTGCGGCTCTCGAAGCGCAGTCTGCGGGTCGACCGCAAGCGCCGTACGACGGTCCGGCTCGCCTGCGGGCCCACCACGGGCGGGCTGTGCAAGGGCGTCGTGACGCTCCGGCGCGGCTCCAGGACGGTGATGGGCCGTCGCTCGTTCACCACCAGGGCGGGCAAGACCCGGAACATCACGGTCCGGATCAGCCGGTCGGCCTACCGTCGACTGACGCGCACGAAGCGCATCCGAACGACGATCACGCTGGTCAGCCGGGGCTCCGACGGCGTGCTGCGCAAGAAGAGCCAGCGCGTCACGATGGTCCGCGCCAAGGCGAAGAAGGCCACGAAGAAGAAGAGCTAGTCCACCGGGCCGGTGGCGGCCTATCTGTCCGCTAGCGTTCAGATATGGCCGCCACCGAGTCCGACGTGCTCAGGCCCGACCACGGGTCGCGCCGCAAGCACTTCATCTTCACCGATCATCACGACCAGCTCCGCGACTCGATCCACGCGTTCGTGGTCAAGGAGCTCGCGCCGCACGCGGAGGAGTGGGAGGAGACGACCTTCCCCGACTCCGTGTTCCGGCGCATGGGCGAGCTCGGCCTGCTCGGGCTCTCCTACCCCGAGGAGTACGGCGGCCAGGGCGGCGACTACTTCTGCAACCTCGTGCTCGCCGAGGAGATGGTGCACGCGAAGTGCGGCGGCCTCGGGATGGGCATCGCCGTCCACACCGACATGGCCACGCCGCCGGTGTTCCTGTTCGGCACCGAGGAGCAGAAGCAGCGCTACCTCGTGCCCTCGATCAAGGGCGAGAAGATCTCCTGCCTCGGGATCACCGAGCCGGACGCCGGCTCCGACGTCTCGGGCATCAAGACGCGCGCCGTGCGCGACGGCGACGAGTGGGTCATCAACGGGTCGAAGACCTACATCACCAACGGCCACCGCGCCGACTACATCGTGCTCGTCACCAAGACGGACCCGGACGCCGGCTACGACGGCTTCACGCTGTTCCTCGTCGACATGGACCTGCCGGGCGTGATCCGTGAGAAGAAGCTGCAGAAGCTCGGCATGCACGCCTCCGACACCGCGCTGCTGGCGTTCTCCGACGTGCGCGTCCCCGCCGACGCCGTGCTGGGCCAGATCGGCAAGGGCTTCTACCACATCATGTGGGAGCTCCAGGGCGAGCGCCTGATCGGCGCCGCGGGCTGCGTGGCGGCCGCTCAGCGGGTGTTCGACCAGACGCTGCAGTACGCCCAGGAGCGCAAGGCGTTCGGGCGCTCGATCGGCAAGTTCCAGGTCATCCGCCACAAGTTCGCCGAGATGGCCACGCAGATCGAGAGCGCCCGCCAGCTCGTCTACACGACGGCCTGGCGCTTCGCCAACGGCGAGTACCCCGTGCGCGAGATCTCGATGGCCAAGCTGCACGCCGCGCGCATCGCGGTCGACGTCGCCGACGAGTGCATCCAGATCCACGGCGGCGCCGGCTACATGAAGGAGTACGGGGTCGAGCGCGCCTGGCGCGACCTGCGCCTGAACCGCATCGGCGCGGGTACGGACGAGATCATGCTCGACGTGATCGGCCGTTCGTACGGTTTGTAAGGCAGTGGCCGAGCAGGACTTCGCGAAAGCGATCACGGAGGGCTACGCGACCGAGGGCGCGGCGATCGAGCTGGGCCGCGGCGTGCACGAGGGCGAGCTGCACCAGGACGCGATCGTCCGCATCCCGCTGGCGACGATGAATCGCCACGGGCTGATCGCCGGAGCGACCGGCACGGGCAAGACGCGCACGCTGCAGCTGCTCGCGGAGCAGCTCTCGGCCGCCGGGGTGCCCGTGTTCGCGGCCGACGTGAAGGGCGACCTGTCGGGCCTGTCGCAGCCCGGCGAGGCGGGCAAGGCGGCCGAGAAGCGGCAGGCCGAGGTCGGGCTGCGCTTCGCTCCGGTCGGCTACCCGACCGAGTACCTCGCACTCGGGGGGATCGGCGGAGGCGTGCCCGTGCGCGCGACGGTGTCCGACTTCGGGCCGCAGCTGCTCGCCAAGGTGCTCGGGGCCAACAAGACGCAGGAGCAGAGCCTCACGCTCGTCTTCCACTACGCGGACCAGAACGGCCTGCCGCTCGTCGAGCTCTCGGACCTGCGCGCGCTGCTCACGTTCCTGGACTCCGACGAGGGCAAGCCGGAGCTCAAGCGCGTCGGCGGGCTGTCCCCGGCCACCGTCGGCGTGCTGCTGCGCTCGCTGATCGGGCTCGAGGAGGGCGGCGGCAACCAGCTGTTCGGCGAGCCGCAGTTCGCGATCGCCGACCTCGTGCGCTCGGCGGCGGACGGCCGCGGCGTGATCTCCTGCCTCGAGCTGCCGGGCGTGCAGGACAAGCCGAAGCTGTTCTCGACCGCGTTGATGTGGATGCTCGCGGAGCTGTTCGAGGGCCTGCCCGAGGCCGGCGACCTCGACAAGCCCAAGCTCGTGTTCTTCTTCGACGAGGCCCACCTGCTCTTCGACGACGCGACGGACGCGTTCCTCGATTCCGTCGCGCAGACGGTGCGCCTGATCCGCTCCAAGGGCGTCGGCATCATCTTCGTCACCCAGGACCCGCAGGACCTGCCGGGCGAGGTGCTCGGCCAGCTCGGCTCGCGCGTCCAGCACGCGCTGCGCGCGTTCACCCCGGACGACGCCAAGGCGCTGAAGGCGACGGTCTCGACGTATCCGAAGTCCGACTTCTACGACCTCGGCGAGCTGTTCGGGCGGATGGGGATCGGCGAGGCGGCGGTGAGCGTGCTCTCGGACCGCGGCGTCCCGACCCCGGTCGTCCATACGCGGCTGGCGGCGCCGGCCGCGAGCATGGGCCCCGCCCCCGACGTCGAGGCCGCGGCCAAGGCCTCGCCGCTGTACGCGCGCTACGGCGAGCGCCTCGACAACCGCAGCGCGCGCGCGATGCCGCTGGACATCGGCGACTTCCTGCGCTCGCGCCAGGGGCGGCGCAGCGAGCGGCAGGTCCTGCGCGGCGTGTTCGGGATGCTGCGCAAGCGGCTTTGAGGCCGGTCCCGCCGTTCACCGACGCGCACGAGGCGCTGCGCGCCGAGATGCGGGCGTTCGTGGAGACGGAGCTCCGGCCGCACGCGGCCGAATGGGAGGCGGCGCGCCACTTCCCGGACGACGTCTTCGCGAAGCTGGCCGCGCGCGGCTGGCTCGGCCTGAAGTACGGCGACGACGCCGACTGGGTCGCCGACGCGGTGCTGTGCGAGGAGATCGCGCGCTCGGGCTCGGGCGGGCTCGCCGCCGGCATCGGCGCGCACATCGGGATCGCCACGCCGCCGCTCGCCACCTTCGGCACGGACGCGCAGCTGGCGAGGTGGCTCGCGCCCGCGGTGCGCGGCGAGAAGATCGCGGCGCTCGCGATCACCGAGCCCGACGCCGGCTCGGACGTCGCCTCGATCCGCACCCGCGCCGAGCGCGTCGACGGCGGCTGGCTCGTCAACGGCGCCAAGACCTTCATCACCAACGGCGTGCGCGCGGACTTCTACGTCACGGCGGTGAGGACGCGCGAGGAGGGCGGGCACGGCGGCCTGTCGTTCCTCGTCATCGAGGCCGGCGAGGGCGTGCGCGCGAGCCCGCTCGAGAAGCTCGGCTGGCACGCCTCCGACACCGCCGAGATCGCCTTCGACGACGTCGCCGTCCCGGACGACGCGCTGCTCGGCGAGGAGGGCCGCGGCTTCTACCTGATCGTGGCCAACTTCCAGTGGGAGCGGCTGCTGATGTCGCTCGGCGCCGTCGGCTCGATGCGCGCGACGCTCGAGCGCGTGACCGCGATCCTGGCCGAGCGCGGCGTGTCGCAGAGCGTTCGCCACCGCGTCGCCGAGCACGCGGTCGCGGCCGAGGCCGGCGCGGCGATGACCTACCAGGGGCTGCGCCGCTTCCTCGACGGCGGCGACGCTGTGCGCGAGGTGACGATGGCCAAGCTGGTCACGCAGCGCGCGAACTTCGAGCTCCAGGACGGCTGCTTCGGGATGCTGGCCGACCTCGGCCACCCGGCCGCCGAGGACCTCGCGCGCGCCGCCCGCGACGCCCGGCTCGGCCCGATCGGCGGCGGCACCGACGAGATCATGAAGGAGATCCTGGGGAAGTCGCTGGGGCTGTGAGCGCGTCGCCGGCGGCGGTCCGCGAGTAGAGGACCGAACGGCCCTCGCGGCGGGCGCGCACCAGCCCGGCGCGGCGCAGGACGCCGAGGTGCTCGGAGACTCCGCCCGGGCTCACCGCCAGGCGCCGCGCCAGCTCGCTGGTCGACGCCTCGGCCGTGAGCGCGGTGAGGATGCGCGCGCGGCCGCGGCCGACCAGGTCGCCGAGCGCCGCCGGGGCCTCGCCGGTCGGGGTCCACAGGTCGCCGACCCCGCGCGGGGCGTAGATCAGTGCGGGCTGCCACGGCGGGTCGAACATCGCGCCCGTGCGAGGCCAGACGAAGGCGGACGGCACGAGCTGCAGCCCGCGCCCCGCGAGCTCGACCTCCGCGTCGGCGATCGACTCGACCTCGAGCGTCCCGCGGTGCCAGCGGACCCCGGCGTGCAGCCCCGCGAACAGCTCGAGCGCCCCGCCGTCGGCGAGGCGACCCGCGCGGTGTCGGATGTCGGCCTCGAGCAGCGCCAGCACCTGATCCCACCACGGCGCCAGCGCGCGCTCCCAGTAGCCGGCCATCTGGTCGACGAGCGCCTCGACGCCGCGCGCGGGATCGTCGAGCAGCGGCCGCACCACGTCCGGGACGCCGCCCACGAAGCGCCAGCCGAGCTCCCGCCGCATCTGCGCGGGCTCCGTCGCGCGCACCCGCTGGAGCTCCTCGGCGACGTCGGGCAGCGGCGTGCCCGGCGGCGGCGCGAAGAAGTCGGGCGCGTAGCCGCGGTCGGGGAGCAGCGCGTCGAGGATCGTGTAGTCGAAGCCCGCGAGCCGCGCGCGCGCCGCACGGACCCACGGCAGGTGGACGGAGTGGGCGCCCGGATCGCGCAGCGCGGAGACGCTGGCCTGGAGCTCGAACAGCGGGGAGATCGCGAAGCGCGTGTGCAGCAGGTCCTCGCGTCCGAAGCGGTAGGCGATCACGCGGTCCAGTATCGCGGATTCGGCGCTCACCGAATCGTTGGGGGTCAGGTGGTGATCTGGCCGACTCTGATGACAACGATGGCCATCACGTCCGCCCGCCGCCTCGGCTTCGTCAGCGCGCTGCGCGCGTCGGGCGCGGCTGCGCCGTTCTTCGCCTCGCTCATCGGGCGCCTGCCGATGGGCGCGATCGGGCTCGTGTTCATCCTCCGCACCCACGAGATCACGGGCTCCTTCGCGGCCGGCGGCCTCGCGACCGGCGCCTACGCGCTCTCGCTCGGCCTCGTCGCCCCCGGCCTGGGCCGCCTCATCGACGTCAGGGGCCAGACGCGCATCCTGCTCGGCGCGAGCGCGCTCCAGGCCGGCGCGCTGACCGGCTTCTCGGTGCTCCCGGGTGACGCGGCCCTGCCGGTGATCATCGCGCTCGCGGCGGTCACCGGCGCCTCGCAGCCGCCGCTGGGCGCGACCGTCCGCTCGCTCTGGAACCGCGACCTCGACGACGCCACGCGCCACGTGCTGTTCACCGGGGAGTCCGCCGTGCTGGAGGGGATCTACATCGCCGGCCCGGTGCTGATCGTCGCAGGGATCGGCGGGCTGCTCTCGATCCCCGCGGCGGCGCTCGCCTGCGCCGCGTTCACGCTGATCGGGACCACCATGTTCGTGCTCACGCCCGCCTCGCGCGCGTGGCGCCCGGAGCGCGGCCGCGCGCGCGGGCTCGCCGGTGCGCTGGCGTCGCCCGGCGTGCGCACGCTCCTCGTCACGATGGGCGTGCTCGGCATCGGCGTCGGCATGATCGAGGTCGCTGTGCCGGCCCTGTGCCAGCGCGCGGGGTCGCCCAGCTCCACCGGCTTCGTGTTCGGCCTCTGGGGCCTCGGCAGCCTGATCGGCGGCGCCGTCGCGAGCCGCCTGAACGCCGGGCCCGACCCCGGCCGGAGAGTGATCGTGCTGCTCGCAGGGCTCGCTGGCGGCACGCTGCCGCTCGTGTTCGCGTCGGACGTCGCCTCGCTCGCCGCGCTGATCTTCCTCGCCGGCATCGCGATCGCGCCCGCGCTCGCGGCCGTGCACTCGCTCGCCGGCCGGCTCGCGACGCGCGGGACGATCACCGAGGCCTACACCTGGCTCGGCACCGGCATGGGCGCGGGCATCGCGATCGGCGCCGCACTCGGCGGCGCCGTGGTCGAGGGATCGGGGACCCAGTGGGCGTTCGCGCTCTCCGCGACCGCCCTCGGCGTGGCCGCCGCGGTGGCGGGCACCCGGCGGGCGAGCCTCCGCCCCGTCGCCTGAAGCGCCAGACTACGCCGCCTCTGAGAAGTCGACTCCCCTGGAAACGAGGTCCCTATGGGCGTGCTGGACGGCAAGGTTGCGATCGTGACGGGCTCGGCCCGCGGCATCGGCCGCGCGACGGCCGAGCTGCTCTCCGAGCAGGGCGCGAAGGTGCTGATCAACGACCTCGACGCCGACCTCGCGGAGCAGACGGCGAGCGAGATCGCAGGCGAGACGGTCGTCTACAGCGGGGATCTCACGAAGGACGAGGCGGCCGACGACCTCGTCCGGACGGCGGTCGACGCCTGGGGCAAGCTCGACATCATCGTCAACAACGCCGGTTACACGGTCGACGCGCCGATCCACAAGATGTCCGACGACCAGTTCCAGAAGATGCTCGACATCCACACGATCGTGCCCTTCCGCGTCCTGCGCGCCGCCGCGCCACACCTGCGCGAGCCCGCCAAGCAGGAGCGCGAGCAGGGCGTCGAGGTCTTCCGCAAGGTCGTCAACGTGTCCTCGATCTCGGGCACGATGGGCAACGCCGGGCAGGCCAACTACGCCGCGGGCAAGGCCGGCGTGGTCGGTCTGACCAAGACGCTGGCCAAGGAGTGGGGCCAGTTCAAGATCAACGTCAACGCGGTCGCCTTCGGCTACATCGAGACGCGCCTGACGGCCTCCAAGGACTCCGACAACGTGATGGAGATCGGCGGCGAGAAGGTCCAGCTCGGCATCCCCGACCAGCTGCGCGGCATGGCCTCGATGCTGATCCCCCTCGGGCGCCCCGGCAGTCCGGAGGAGGCCGCCGGCGGCGTCTTCTTCCTCTGCTCGCCGTGGTCGAACTACGTCCACGGCCAGGTGCTCAACATCACGGGCGGGCAGTTCACCGGGATGACGACGTGAGCACGGAGCACGTGATCACGCGCGTGGGCGAGGAGGACCTCGAGGAGCTGCTGCCGCTGCTGCGCGGCTACTGCGACTTCTACAAGGTCGCTCCCTCCGACGAGGCGCTGCTCGCGGTCTCGCGCGCGCTGATCGCGGACCCCGAGCACGAGGGGCTGCAGCTGATCGCGCGCGCGCCGGACGGCCAGGCGGTGGGCTTCGCGACCGTCTACTGGACCTGGCAGACGCTCAATGCGGCGCGCCTCGGCGTCATGAACGACCTCTTCGTCGCGCCCGAGGCGCGCGGCAGCGGGCTCGCCGACCGGCTGATCGCGGCCTGTCGCGAGCGCTGCGCCGAGCACGGCGCGGGCGAGCTGGCCTGGCAGACCGCCAAGGACAACCTCCGCGCGCAGGCGGTCTACGAGCGCGTCGGCGGGCACCGGTCGGAGTGGCTCGACTACTCCCTGGCCGTTCCGCGCGACTAGGATCGCGCGCCATGAGAGTCGTCAAGCCCTCCGACGTCGACCGCGACGTCCCGCGCGGGGTGGTCGGCGGCGCCGAGATCTCCCAGGCCACCACGGGCGCGACCAACATCTACATGGGCGTCTTCCGCGTGCCGCCCGGCGCGCGCTCGCGGCCGCACTACCACGAGGGGTGCGAGAGCGCCGTCTACATGCTCTCCGGCAGCCTGGAGGTGCGCTGGGGCGACCATCTCGAGCAGACCGTCGAGATCGGCCCCGGGGACATGGTCTACGTCCCGCCGCGCGAGACGCACCTGCTTCAGAACCTGTCCGACGCCGAGGCGGCCGAGTACGTGGTCGCGCGGGACTCGCCGACCGAGGACTCCGTCGAGGTGCCCTGGGCCGAGGGGTAGCGCGCCGCCGTCGCCGGCGGGATGTTGTGCGTGAGCCCGAACACGTTGCCGGGGTCGTGGGCGCGCTTGATCTCGCGCAGGCGCCGGTAGTCGCCTGCCGTGTAGGCGGTGTGCGTCCGGGCGGGGTCCTGGAGGAAGTTCAGGAACGAGCCGCCGGTGGCGTGGCGCGCGAGCGGCGCGGCGGCCTCCGAGGGGCCGTCGACGGTGATCGAGAACGGCACGTCGCGGTGGCCGACGGGGCCGGCGCCGGCGCCCGGCCGCGCCGGCGCGCCGCCCCAATGGCGCACGTCGACCGCGCTCGCCGGCGCGTCCGCGCGGGTCACGGCGTCGACCGCGGCGCGGATCACGGCGTCGGGCAGGTCCGCGAAGAGCTCGAACTGGCGCGGCGGCGTGCCGCCGAGCGAGGCCGTCTCGGCGTAGCCCATGGGGCGCAGATCGCTCGTGAGCGGCGCACCGGCGGCGTGCCAGAGCGGGCGCAGGGCGCGCTCCGCGGCGTCGGCCTCGCCGACGTAGGCGGCACGGATCACGAGTGAGCCCTTCGTGAGCACGAGCGCGGTGGTCAGCTCGTCGGGCTGGCTCGGCGCGCAGTCGCGGTAGCGCGCGAGCGTCTCGGCGGCGCGAGCGATCGGGAAGGTCGCGGTGCCCGCGTAGACGCGCGTGACGGGGTGCAGGCGGAGCTCCAATGCGGTCACGACGCCGAAGTTGCCGCCGCCGCCGCGGACGGCCCAGAACAGGTCGGCGTTGTCGTTGGCGCTCGCCCGCACCAGGTCGCCGTCGGCGGTGACGATGTCCACCCGCAGCAGGTTGTCCGCCGCGAAGCCGAGCTTGCGCGACAGCCAGCCGACGCCGCCGCCGAGCGTGAAGCCGGTCACGCCGACCGTCGGCGAGGAGCCCGTCACCGGCGCGAGCCCGCACGGCGCGGCCGCGGCGATCACGTCGCCCCAGATCGCGCCCGGCCCGACGCGTGCGATGCGGCGGTCGGGATCGACCAGCACCTCGGCCATCTGGGACGTCTTGAGCAGGAGGCCGCCGTCGGCAGGGACGTGCGTGCCGTGCCCGGTCGACTGGACGGCGAACGGCAGCCCGTGCTCCTGCGCGATCAGCACCGCGGCGCGCACGTCCGACGGCGTCGACGCCTCGGCGACGACCGCGGGCCGCGGGTCGATCCTGCCGCTCCAGGTCGCGCGGTGCGCGTCGTAGGCGGGCTCGCCGGGGAGGTGCAGCGGCCCGCGGAAGGCAGGGCGGAGATGTTCTGAAGCGGCCATTTGCTCCATAGACCGCGCCCGCGCGCGAGACTCATCGGTCGTGACGACCGCACCTGAGATCCTGAAGACGGCGCGGATGCGCGGTGAGCGCCTGGGTCCCCGGCACCAGGCCGCGATGGCGCCGATGCTGGCCGACCCGCGGGTGGGCGCGACGATGGGCGGCGTCGCGACGCCTGAGCAGGTGGCGGAGCAGCTCGCTCTCGCGGCGGCGGCGTGGGAGCGCGACGGCTTCGGCTACTGGATGTTCTTCGACTCGGCGACCGCCGAGCCGGTGGCGCGCGGCGGGATCAGCCGGACGCAGTTCGACGGGCAGCCAGAGGTCGAGGTCGGCTGGACCGTCATGCCGGAGCGCTGGGGCGAGGGCCTTGCCACCGAGTTGGGCGCCGCGGCGCTCGACGTCGCGTTCGACCTGGGACTGCGCGACATCGTCGCGTTCACGCTCCCCCACAACGCACCGTCGCGGCGCGTCATGGACAAGCTCGGCTTCACGTACGAGAAGACGGCGCCGTACAAGACGTTCGGCGACCACGTGCTCTACCGCCGGGCGGGCACCTCCAGGCGACCGTAGGCGCGCAGCGTGCGCAGCGCCGCGACCGTGACGGCACCGCGCCACTCCCACGCCACCGCGGCGTTCCACTCCGCCCAGGAGAAGGTCCAGCCGCCGTCGTCCTGCTGCTCCGCGGCGAGGCGATCGAGCTCCTGCTCGATCACGGCGTCGCCGAACAGCCCGCGCGCCGCGTGGCCGGGCCAGGGCGCGACCTCGAGCGGCCGGATGACCTCGCCCTCGGTGCCGGCGTCGACGCGCAGCAGCCCGTCGGCGGGGAGGCGGGCGCCGAGGCGGTCGAGCAGCGCATCGGCGCGGGCACGGTCCGGCACCGCGTCGAGGAAGTCGGCGCCGTAACGGACGGTGTACGGATCGCCCTCGGCGAACGCGTCGGCACGCTCCCAGCAGTACGCGGTCGCCGGCCCGAGCCACGGATGGTCGAGCCCGAGCCGGTGGGTCGCCGCCGCGATGGCGGCGGTCATCAGCAGCGACGAAGGTGCGTCGTCCTGCGGCTGGTACCACGGCGCGTGCGGCCAGCCCCTGGCGGTCCCGAGCACGAACGGCACGCCCCCGTCCTCGCGGGTGACCGTCCGGATCCAATCGAGCGCGCCGGTGGCGAGGGCGCGGTCGCGGGCGCCGACCTCGTGGAGGATGTCGAGCGCGTAGAGCACGCAGGCGGGCTGGCTCGCGGGGGTCCGCAGGTCGGGCTCGAGGTGGCCGATGCCGCCGTCGTCGTTGCGGTAGGCGGCGAGCGCTCGGAGCACATTGTCAGCCGACCCGTCGCCCTCGATGAAGCCGAAGCGGCGGCGGTCGATCAGGCGGGCATGGGCGGCGATGAACTGGGCGGCGGCGGAGAGATCGGTCATGCCGCCAGCGTGGCGACCTGCGCGCCGCGCGGCTTGAACGGATCGGACTTCTCGCCGGCGGACGTCGCGCCCGCGGCCAGCAGCGCGGCGGGCGACAGGCCCGACAGGCGCCGGCACTCGCGCGTCAGGTGAGCCTGGTCGGCGTAGCCCGCCTCGGCCGCGAGCCGGCCGAGCGGGGACGCGGTCTCATGCTCGGCGAGCGCCAGGAACCGCTGGAAGCGCTGGACGCGCACGAGCGTCGCCGGGCCGTAGCCGACAGCGCGCTCGAAGCGGCGGCGCAGCTGGCGCTCCTCGAGGCCGACGACGCGCCCGGCCGCGTGCAGCGACGCGCCGTCGCGCACCAGCGCGACCGCGGCGCGCCGCACGAGCGGGTCGCCCCCACCCGGCGGCGGCAGGCGCTCGGCGACCCCGCGGATCAGGGCGGCGAGCGCGTCGTCCAGCGTCGGCGCCGCGGCGACGCGATCCTCCAGCCGTCGCCCCGCCGCCCCCCAGAGCTCGGCCAGCGGCACGCTCAGGTCGAGCAGCTCGACGGCCGGCAGGCCGAGCGACGCGCCGGCCGAGCCGATGCGGAAGCGCACGCCGCAGCGCCCCTGGTCGGGGGTCGGCCGCGCCTGGCTCGCCGCGGTCGCCGGGCCGGCGACGATCACGCGCCCGGCGACGAAGACGATGTCGGCGCACGCGTCGGGCAGGACGCGCGCCGCGCGGTCATGGGAAGTCCAGAGGCACGCGACGTGCGCCTCGAGGCCGGGCGGCGGTGGGAGCTCGCGATAGGACGCCACGCCCTCCATCATGCCTCAGCGGCGAGAACCCACCGGCGCGTACCCTGCCCACCCGTGCCACGCCTTGCGGTCCGCCCAGTCCCACTCGCGCAGACCCGGGCACTGCGCCAGGCGGTGCTGCGGCCGCACCAGTCGATCGAGGAGCTCGCGAGTCACGAGCCGGCCGGCGCGCTCGCGTTCGGAGCCTTCGAGGGGGACGAGCTCGTGGCGGTCGGCCTCGTCGGGCCCGAGGGCGAGCCCGGGGCCTGGCGCGTGCGCGGCATGGCGACGGCGCCGCACGCGCGCGGGCGGGGAGCCGGCAGGGCGGTGCTCGCCGCGCTCGTCCGCCACGCGGCCGAGCGCGGCGCCAAGAGCCTGTGGTGCAACGCTCGCGTCCGGGCCGTCTCGCTCTACGAGCGCGCTGGCCTTAGGGTCGTGTCCGACGTGTTCGAGCCGCCCGACATCGGTCCCCACGTGCGGATGGAGATGCGCACGTTCCAGGGCTTCGGCCCCGAGGTGTTCGAGTGGTTCGCCGGGCTCGAGCGCGACAACTCGAAGGCCTACTTCACCGCCACGCGCGACCGCTACGAGGCAGACGTGCGCGGCGGCCTCGAGGCGATGCTGGACGAGCTGGCGGCGGACTTCGGCGGCGAGGCGCGCGTGTTCCGCCAGCAGCGCGACCTGCGCTTCACGCCCGACAAGACCCCCTACAAGGACCGCACCTACGGGGTCATCCGCGGCGTGCCGGGGGCGAACGCCGGCCTCTACGCCCAGATCTCCTCGCGCGGCCTCTACGCCGGCACGGGCTACTACCAGATGGCGCGGGATCAGCTCGAGCGCTTCCGGGCCGGCGTGGCGGACGACACCTCCGGCCCGCGGCTCGAAGCGGCGGCCGCCGCGGCGAGGGACGCCGGCCTCGAGCTCGCCGGGCAGAGCCTGCGCACCGCGCCGCGCGGCTACCCGCGCGAGCATCCGCGGATCGAGCTGCTGCGCCGCAAGGCCCTGATCGCCGGCCGCGCGCTCCCGGGGACCGGTGGCATCGACCGCGATGCCGCGCTCGAGCACGTAGCGGGCGCCTGGCGCGCCGCGCGGCCGCTGACCGCCTGGCTCGACGAGCACGTCGGGCCGAGCACGCTCCCGCGCGAGCCGCGCGGCGGGCGGCGCTGAGCCGCCGCGCGGTACGGCCATCCGTACCGGCGTCGGGGAGATGACCCGATCGCGGCCCTCACCGCCGGCCGCCATCCTGCCTGGGCCCTCCCCCTCCCCACATCTCCCAAGCACAGAGGTCTGCATGAAGCTCCCCCTCAGGAACACCGCCAGGGTTCTGGCGGCGATGACGGCTGCGCTCGCGGTCGCCATCCCCTCGACGGCCGCCGCCCACAACCGCGTGAAGGAGTACTCGCTCGCGGAGTTCGCGGTCCCCGCCGACATCACGACCGGCCCCGACGGCGCCCTCTACGCCCCCGACGGCAGCCTCGGCCGCTTGTGGCGCGTCACGACCAAGGGCAAGGTCTCGTCCTTCGAGCTCGGCGGCGGCCCGGCCGGCGTCGCGACCGGCCCCGACGGCGCGCTGTGGGTCACCGACCGCGACGGCAGGATCGACCGCGTCACGACCGGCGGTCAGATCACCTCGTACCCCGTCCCCACGTCCGACGGCTTCCCCACCGACATCGTGGCCGGGCCCGACGGCGCGCTGTGGTTCACAGAGTCCCGCGGCGACAGGATCGGCCGCATCACCACGAGCGGCCAGATCACCGAGTACCCGATCCCGACCGCCGGCGCCTTCGCCGCCGACATCGCCGCCGGCCCTGACGGCGCGCTCTGGTTCACCGAGTCGAGCGGCAACAAGGTCGGCCGCATCACGACCTCCGGTCAGCTGACCGAGTTCCCGCTCGAGACGCCCGACAGCCTCCCCGGCGCGATCGTCACCGGCCGCGACGGTGCTCTCTACTTCGCCGAGGGCAACACGAACGTCATCTCGCGGATGAACACGGCCGGCACGGTGACCGGGCGCTACCCGCTCCCGACTGCGAACGCGACCCCGCTCGGGCTCGTGTCGACGCGCCACGGGCTCTACGTCGCCGAGCACTCGGCGAGCGCGATCGCTCCCCTGAGGCTCTGGGGCGGCTTCGGCCGCGAGCTGCGGACGAAGAGCAGCCCCGATGCGATCACGCTCGGCCCCGACGGCGCCCTCTGGTACACGTCGGGCAACGAGGCCAAGATCGGCCGGCTCGAGCTCGACCGCTAGGCAGGGCATCGATCGAATCCGGCGAGGTCACCCGGCAGCGGTCGCTCACGCCGCTCCCAGCTCGAAGCGACAACCCGAGTAGTAGTCGCCGGCGCGCGACGCCAGGAACGCCGTGAGCTCCGCGACCTCGCCGGGGTCGGTCTCGCTGCCGGGCAGCAGCGCGGCGGTGCGGATGCCGTAGCGCGCCCACTCGATCGACAGCGTCCGCGCGAGGTTCTCGACACCCGCGCGCGCGCCCTCCGCCCCGGCGTCGCACGGCGGCGGGGCGACGAGCAGCAGCTTGCCGCCCGCTTCCGCGTCGATCATCTGGCGGGCTGCGGGCCGCAGCGCCAGCCACGCCCCGTCAAGCACGTCGCGCGGGCCTGCCAGCGAGGCGCCGTCCCACACGACCGCGTCGATCCCTCCGCGTCCCTCCGCCTCGTCGCCGGTGGGGTCGACGACGACACGGTGCATCCGCGCGCCGAGCGCGGCGCAGCGCGCGGCCACCGCCTCCCCGAAGCGGCTCGGCGGCTCGGCGGACGCGAGGAGGACCGTGGTGCCGGTCAGGAGGCCGGGGCGGAGGAGGGTGGCCGCTGGCACGCCGCGGAGGGTAACCGCGGGGCGTTCGTGGTGAGGCGTGCGAAGGCCTGCCCTGCCACGACGGCCGCAACCCCACCACCCCGCGAGGGTTGCAGCCAAACATGCGCCGCGTCCTCCCCCTTGCGCTCGCCCTAGCCTTCCTCACCCCCGCGGCCGCCCACGCCCGCGTGGTCGTCGTCGCGGCCGACCGGCCCGAGGCGGCGCTCCTCGACGTGGCCTCGAACGCGATCGTGGCCCGGGTTGCGCTGCCCGGCCGCGCCAAAGCAGTGGCGACCGCGGCCGACGGCTCCCGGGGCTACGTGGCGGCCGGCCGTGGCGTGACCGCGATCGACCTGGGCACCCGCGTCGCGGTCGGGCGAGCAGCGCTCAGCGGCGCGCCCGCGACGGTGGCGACGTCGCCCGACGGCGCTCGTGTGTACGCGACTCGCGGCCGGGCGCTGGACTTCATCGACGCCGCCACCATGCGCCCGCTGGCCGCGATGCGCCTCCCGCGCGCCGTCCGGGCGCTCGCGATCACGCCGGACGGCGCGCGCGCAGTGGTGACCTTCGCCGGCCGCCGCGGCGGCGCGGCCGTGCTCGACCTCGCGACCCGGCGCGTGCGGCGCAGCGTGCGCCTCGCCGGTGCCGGCGCCATCGCCTTCGACGACGCCGACCGCGCGTGGATCTCCTCGCTCACGCGCGCGCACAAGCGACGCGCGGGCCGACTGGTGCCGCTCAACCCGGTCACTGGCGCCGTCGGCCGCGCGATCACGCTCCGCCGCGCGCAGGGCGGCGGCGGTCTCGCGATTCGCGGCAGCCGCGCCTTTGTCGCCGCGGGCGACAGGAAGTTGCGCGCCGCCGTCGTCGACCTCCGCGCGCGGCGCGTCATCAAGGCCCCTCGCACCGGCGCCGGGCCGGGCGCGCCGGCCTGGTCTTCCGACGGTGTGCGCATCTACGTCGCCGACGGCGGCGCCGCGACCCTGTCCGTGCTCTCCGCGATCTCCTACAAGCGGCTGCGCGTGGTCCGCCTGCGCGGTTCGCGGCCGCTCGCGGTCGCCGTCCAGCCCGGGCTCGCGCTGCTGATCGGCACCGACGCGTCCGAGACGCTCGTGGGCAGCCGCGGAGCGGACCGGATCGTCGCCCTCGGCGGTGACGACCTCGTGCGCGCCGGCCGCGGCGACGACCAACTCGAGGGCGGCCCCGGCAACGACACGCTCTCGGGCGGCACGGGCAACGACATCTTCGACGGCGGCGACGGCAACGACCGCGCCATCGGCGCGGCGGGCAACGACGTGCTCAAGCTCGGCCCGGGCGACGACTACGGCAACGGCGGCCAGAGCAACGACGAGGTCGAAGGCGGGCCGGGGAACGACCGCCTGGACGGCGGCGACGCCGACGACACGGTCACCGGGGACGAGGGCGACGACATCATCGTCGAGGCCGGCCTCGGCAACGACGCGCTGCTCTCCGGCGGCCCCGGCAACGACGTCATCCGCGGCGGCCGCGGCTCGGACCGCCTGATCGACGGCGGCGACGGGGACGACCAGCTGTTCGGCGAGTCGGGCTCGGAGAAGATCGTGGGCGGCGCCGGCAACGACACGATCGACGGCGGCCGCTCCGGCGACCAGCTGTTCGGCGGCGCCGGAGATGACAACGTCAAGGGCGGCGTCGGCCGCGACCACATCTACAGCTCGGACGGCGCCGACACGCTCGACGGCGGCTCCGACGACGACCACGTCTCGGGCGGCAACGGCGACGACACGGTGATCGGCGGGCCCGGCGCGGACGAGCTCTTCGGCGGCCGCGGCAACGACGTCATCCGCGCCGCCGACGACAGCGCCGACGTCGTCTCCTGCGGCAGCGGACACGACATCGTCTACGTCGAGAGCACCGCGCCCGACCGCGACCAGCTCTCCAGTTGCGAGGAGGTCGTCCAGATCCCGCCCGAGCCGGCCACGGACGCCACGCCCACTTCGGTTGTCCGCGGCACGCCCGGCAACGACACCTTGTTCGGCACCGCCCAGCCCGACTCCCTGTTCGGCCAGGCCGGCAACGACGAGCTGTTCGGCAACGAGGCGAACGACTACGTCGACGGCGAGGACGGCGACGACGTCCTGCACGGCGGACCCGGCGACGACGAGATGTTCGGCCGCTTCGGCAACGACACCGTGCTCGGCAACGAGGGCAACGACACGATCGAGGGCGGCTACGGCGCCGACGTCGTCGACGGCGGCCCGGGCGACGACACGATCTCGGGCACCCAGGGCAGCGACACCGTCCAGGGCGGCGAGGGCAACGACCGCATCTCCGAGGTCGACGGCGCGGTCGACCGCATCGACTGCGGCCCCGGCACGGACGTCGTGTTCGCCGACGCCGACGACGTGATCGCGGCGAGCTGCGAGGACGTCAGGCGGTAGCGCGCGACCGGCCGGCCGCGCGGCGCGCCTCGCGCAGGCTGCGCACGACGCCCTTGCGGCCGAGCGAGTCCAGCTCCGCGTAGAGGCCGCGGATCTGGGCGAAGATCTCGTTCGCGACCTGCTGCTGCTGGTCGGGGGTCGGGTCGGCGACGGCCTCCCAGCGCATCGGCTCGCCGTACTGCACGGTGACCTTGGGGAACTGCAGGCGCTTCCAGTTGCGCACCTTCGACGAGCCGTGGATCGCGGCCGGGACGACCGTCGCCCCGGATTCGAGCGCGATCCGGCCGATGCCGCGCTTGGGCTGCTCGGAGAGCTTGCCCGTACGCGAGCGCCCGCCCTCGCAGTACATGACGATCAGCCCGCCGCGCTCGAGGATCGAGTTCGCGGTGATGAACGCCTCCTCGTCGCGATAGCCGCGCCGCACCGGGAAGACGCCGCCGTGGCTGTAGACGAACTGCATCGGCCGCGCGAACAGCTGCGACTTGGCCATGAAGCGCACCCGCCGCCGGATGAACGCCCCGACGAAGAAGTGGTCCATGAAGGAGAAGTGGTTCGGCGCGATGATCACCGGCCCGGTCGGGACGTTCTCGGCGCCGATCCCGCGCGCCCGGAAGAACGTCCACGCGTACAACGACGTGAGCGTGCGGACGACCTCGTAGACCCAGTCGGGCTCGCGGGTTCGCGACCGCTCGTGGAACCGGTCGAAGTATTCCTTGGGACGCGGGTCCTTGTAGACCTGCGCCTTCATGCTCGCGAGATCCTCGGTCATCTCCCTCGGCCGGAGATCCTACCCAGTCTCAGGCCACTTCAGCGTGGCTGCGAGACCGGGGCTCCACTCACGCGCCGAGGCTGTCCCGTCCCCGGCGCGCACCTGCCTATGGAGCCCCGGCCCGCAGCCTGCGATCCACGCCGTTGTCCGGACTCGGAGGAGGAGGTTCGAGAGCCGCCGGCGTGCGGGTCCTGATCGCACGAGAGCAGCATGCCGCCCCGCCGGAGCGCCCACCACCGACCGGCGGGCGGAAGTCGCGGCCCCCGGGTTCGACCGGCGGGCTAGCCACTATTGTCGGCTCCACCGAGTTCAGGCGCAAAGGAGCGGCACCGTGGCGAACGTCGAGGCCCACATCACGGGCACCGTGTGGAAGATCGAGGTCGAGGTGGGCGACACGGTCGAGGAGGGCGACACCGTCGTGATCCTCGAGTCGATGAAGATGGAGATGCCCGTCGAGGCCGAGGACGAGGGGCGCGTCAGCGAGATCCTCTGCCAGGAGGGCCAATCCGTGTCGGAGGGCGACGCCCTAGTCGTCCTCGAGTGAGCGTCACCGAGCTCGCCGAGGGCAAGCTGCGGCTGGACCGTCCCGCGCCGCACGTCGCCCGCCTCACGATCGACAACCCCGCCAAGCGCAACGCGCTGGACCACGACATCCTCGACGCGATCGCGAGCACCGTCCGCGGGCTCGACGACGCCCGCTGCCTGCTGCTGACCGCCGAAGGGCCCGTGTTCTCCGCCGGCTACGACATCTCCGGCCTGCCGCACGACGAGTTCGCCCACCGCGCCGAGGCGCTCGTCGCCCACCCCTTCCAGGACGCGATCGACGCCGTCGACGCGTTCCCCTACCCCGCGGTGGCGGCGCTCAACGGCCACACGATCGGCGGCGGCCTCGAGCTGGCGCTGAGCTGCGACCTGCGGCTGGCGGCCGAGTCGGCCAAGCTCGGGATGCCGCCCGCGAAGCTCGGCCTCGTCTACTCGCACACGGGCCTGCGCAAGTTCGTCGACGCGATCGGGGTGACGCGAACGCGCCATCTCTTCTTCACCGCCCGCAACATCAGCGCCGCGACGGCGCTCACATGGGGCATGGTCAACGACGTCGTCCCGGCAGCGGAGCTGGGCGAGCACGCGCTGGTGTACGCCGCCGCGATCGCGGCCAACGCGCCGCTCTCGCTGGCGGGCAACAAGCGCGTGATCCGCGAGCTGCTGGCCGCCGAGGGCCGGCTCGAGCCCGAGGTGGAGCGCGAGCTGGTGGCGCTGCGCGAGGCGTGCTTCCGCACGGACGACTTCTACGAAGGGGTTCGCGCCTTCGCCGAGAAGCGAGCGCCACAGTGGCAGGGGTCCTGAGAGCCGCGATCCTGCTCGCCGCGCTCGGGCTCGCGGCGCTCGCCGGCGCTCCGCAGGCCGAGGGCCGCCTGCGGCACGGGGTCCAGCTCCCCGCCGAGTCCTTCGACTTCGTGACCTGGGACCCGGTCCTCAAGCAGACCCCGAACCGCGGCTGGCGCCGCTGGGGGACGGAGAAGCTCATCGACACGACCGAGCTCGTCCTGCGCGCGTACCGCGATGCCCATCCGGACGCCCCGCGCGTGCTGGTCGGCGACCTCTCGCGTCGGCACGGGGGCTTCTTCGGCGCCCGCTACGGCGGGCTCGGGCACGCGTCGCACCAGGACGGCCTCGACGTCGACATCTACTACCCCCGCAAGGACCGCCTCGAGCGCGCCGCCCGGCGGCCCGACCAGGTCGACCGCGTGCCGGCGCAGGAGCTCGTCAACCGCTTCGTGCTCGCGGGCGCGACCAGGATCTTCGTCGGCCCCCACGTGCGCCTCACCGGGCCCCGCAGCATCGTCACGCCGCTCGTGTACCACGACGACCACCTGCACGTCAGGCTCTCACCCCGCCGCGTGAACGAGCCGGTCGCGGGGTAGGCGACTCCTCAACCTGGGAGGAGTCGTTCATGTCGCGCATCGTCGGTCTTTTCGTTCTCGCAGTGCTGATGGCGCTCGTCGCCGCGTTCCCCGCCGGGGCCGTGGTGCCCGAGCCACCGAAGACCCCGACCGCGGAGGGCTCGGGCGGCTCCGCCTCCACCGTCGACCCGCTGGCGACACAGACTGCGATCGACGTGCTGCGCTCGGGCGGCAACGCCGTCGACGCCGCAGTGGCGGCCGCCGGCGTGCTCGGCGTCACCGAGCCGTTCTCGTGCGGCATCGGCGGCGGCGGATTCATGGTCGTCTACGACGCCCGGCGCCACAAGGTCGACACCATCGACTCGCGCGAAGCCGCGCCCGCCGGCCTCCGCCCGGACTCCTTCGAGCCCTATCAGGCATCGAGCCAGTTCACCGAGGCGCGCGTCAGCGGGCTCAGCGTCGGCGTCCCCGGCACGGTCGCGGGCTGGGAGACCGCGCTCAAGCGCTACGGCTCACGCCCCCTGCGCTCGCTGCTCCGGCCCGGCGAGCGGATCGCCCGCGAGGGCTTCGCCATCGACAAGACGTTCAATGGCCAGGTGAACGACAACAAGGAACTCTTCGACGACTTCACGGCGACGCGGAACCTCTACCTCGCTCCCGGCGACCTCGCGAAGCCGGTCGGCGACGTCCAGCGCAACCCGGACCTGGCCGACACCTACGAGCGCATCGGCGACGACCCCGACCGCTTCTACAACGGCGCGATCGCGCGCGACATCGCCCAGACCGTCCAGCACCCGCCGGAGTCGCCGGACTCGGATCGCCCGCACGAGGTGCACCCGGGCACGATGACCGTGCGCGACCTGCGGCGCTACGACGCGATCCGCCGGAAGCCGACGAAGATCGGCTACCGCGGGCTCGACGTCTACGGCATGGGCCCGCCCTCGTCGGGCGGCTCGACCGTCGGTGAGGCACTGAACATCCTCGAGTCGCTGCCGCCCGCCGCGTCGCGCACCCAGGTGCTGCACCGCTACCTCGAGGCCTCGAAGCTCGCCTATGCCGACCGCAACGCCTACGTCGGCGACCCGGCCTACTTCGACGTGCCGCTGCGCGGCCTGCTCTCCGATCCGTTCGCGCGCGAGCGCAGCGGGTTGATCCACGACGAAAGCACGCTCCCCACGCCGCAGGCGGCCGGGGATCCGTACCCGTACGAGCATGGCCACGGCCACGGCAGCAAGCCCGGCTTTGAGGAGAAGGCGAGGTCGACGACCCACCTGACGGTCGCGGACCGCTGGGGCAACATCGTCTCCTACACGTTCACGATCGAGCAGATCGGCGGCAACGGGATGGTCGTGCCGGGCCGCGGCTTCCTGCTCAACAACGAGCTGACCGACTTCAACTTCACCCAGGGCACGGCGAACTCGCCCGCGCCGGGCAAGCGGCCTCGCTCGAGCATGGCGCCGACGATCGTTTTCAAGGGCGGGCGGCCCGAGGTCGCGCTCGGGTCACCGGGCGGCGCGACGATCATCACCAGCGTGCTGCAGACGCTCGTGAACTACGTCGACTTCCGGCAGAGCCTGCCCGACGCGATCGCCTCGCCCAGGGCGTCCCAGCGCAATAGCGAGCCCACTCCGGCGGAGCCCGCCTTCATCGCTCAGGACGGCGCGGCGCTGACTGCGCTCGGGCACTCGTTCAGCATCGTGACACCGAATCCGCCGGCCGAGATCGGCGCGGTCGAGGCGATCCGCTTCCTGCCCGGCGGCAAGCAGCAGGCGGCCGCGGAGCCGACCCGCCGCGGAGGCGGCAGCGCGATGGTGGTGCGGCCCGGCTAGCGCACCCCAGACCCGTCCGGGCGGCTGCGTAGGTTGCGCGCAACCACACCGACGGGAGGCGCATGCTCGACGTGGAGGACCGGCTGGCGGAGCTCGAGGAGCTCGGCACCCTTCGGCGCATGCGGATGGTGAGCGGTCCGCAGGGCCCGCGCGTCGTCCTCGACGGGCGCCCGGTGCTGCTGCTGTGCTCGGACAACCACCTCGGGCTGGCCGATCACCCCCGCGTGCGTGAGGCGGCGGCCGACGCCGCCATGCGCTGGGGCGCCGGCGCGGGCGCCTCGCGGCCGGCCTCGGGCACGATGACGCTGCACCGGCGGCTCGAGGAGCGCCTCGCGGACTTCCTCGGCACGGAGGCCGCGCTGCTGTTCGGCTCCGGCTACCTCGCGAACCTCGGGATCATCCCCGCGCTGGCCGACCGCGGAGAGATCGTGTTCGCCGACAGCCTCAGCCACGCCTCGGTCGCCGACGGCTGCCGGCTCGCGGGGGCGGAGACGTTCCACTACGACCACGGCGACGTCGAGCACCTCGCGTGGGGGCTGCGCAACGCCGACGGCCGCGCGGCGCTGATCGTGACCGACGGCGTGTTCGCGCTCGACGGCGACCGTGCCCCGCTCGAGGAGATCGTCGCGCTCGCCCGCCGCCACGACGTGCGCCTGATGGTCGGCGAGTCGCACGGCGTCGGCGCCGTCGGACCGGACGGGCGCGGCGCGGTCGCCGCCGACGGGCTCGAGCGCGAGGTCGACGTCGTGGTCGGCTCGCTCGCCACCGCGCTCGGCGCCTACGGTGCCTTTGCCGCCTGCGATCGCACGCTCGCCCGCTACCTCGCCTGCCACGCGCGTACCGTGGCCGCCTCGACCGCTCCGGCCCCGCCTGTCGTCGCGGCCGCGATGGCGGCGCTCGAGCTGCTGCGCGAGCAGCCGCGGCGGGTCGAGAAGCTGCAGGCCAACGGCGAGCTGCTGCGCACCGAGCTCGCGCGCGAGGGCTTCGAGGTCGCGGGCTCCGACGCCCACATCGTCTCGCTCGTGATCGGTGACGCGCGCCAGGCGCTGCGCGTGGCCGAGGGGGCGCTCGAGCAGGGCGTCTACGTCGGGACGGTGCTGCCCCCCGACGTCCCGGAGGGCACCGCGCGGCTGCGCCTGGCGGTGATGTCCTCGCACACGAAGTCCGAGCTGCGGGACGCCGCGCGGGCGCTCGGCCGCGCCGCCCTGCGCGCCGGCTTCCGCCCCGGCGCGGGCGTGCCGCTGGCGGCCGCCCACGTCCCCGCGGGCGCTTCGGCGGGCGTCTTCGACGGCGCGTTGCCCCGGGCGGCCTAGCTCCCGGGGCCTCCGTGGGGTAAGACTCGCCCCATGGACCTCGACCTTCTCGTCATCGGCTCGGGACCGAGCGGCCAGAAGGCCGCCATCCAGGCCGCCAAGCTCGGCAAGCGCGTCGCCGTCGTCGAGCGCCGCCAGCGCCTCGGCGGCGTCTCGATCCACACGGGCACGATTCCCTCCAAGACTCTGCGCGTGGCGGTGCTCGACGAGCTCGCGCGGCGCCCGCTCGACGTCCCCGACCCGCTCAACCCCGAGGGCAAGGAGCGCCAGGCGATCGAGTTCCTGATGGATCGCACGGCGCGGGTCGTGGGCGCCGAGGCCCAGGTGGTGCGCGAGCAGTTCCGCCGCAACCGCGTCGGCCTGCTGTTCGGCCAGGCGGCGTTCGTCGACGAGCACACCGTCTGCATCCGCGACGACGACGACGGCGCCAAGGAGGTGACGGCCGACAACATCGTGATCGCCACCGGCACGAACCCGGCACGGCCGAAGGACGTGGAGTTCGACGACCAGACGATCATCGACTCCGACGGGCTGCTGCACATCCACCAGCGGCTGCCGCGCAGCATGACGGTCGTCGGAGCGGGCGTCATCGGCGTCGAGTACGCGTCGATGTTCGGCCGCCTGGGGACGAAGGTGACCGTCGTCGACCAGCGCCCGCGCGTGCTCACGTTCCTCGACGGCGAGATCGGCGAGGCGCTGCAGTTCATCCTGCGCCGCAACAACGTGACGTTCCGCCTCAACGAGGCC
>JAXDGC010000133.1:0-8043 GCA_034665245.1 Solirubrobacteraceae bacterium
CGCGTGCTGTTCGCGCAGGCGATCATCAAGCCCGGCGACAGCGAGGTCGAGCTGGCGAAGCGGCTGGCGGAGACCGCCGGGGAGCTGATGCCGCTCTCGAGCCGGATGCTCGATCACGTCTTCCTCCTCCACATGCGCCAGCTGCTGCGCAACGACTACATCAGCCTCGCCGAGCGCACCTCCGGCAAGGTCTCCGACACCGCGGAGACGACGGTCGCTTTCGCCGACCTCGTCGGCTTCACGGAGCTGGGGGAGACTGTGGGCGTCGAGGAGCTGAGCGGCCTCGCGGGCCGGCTCGCACGCCTGGCCGGGGGCGTCGTGAAGCCGCCCGTGCAGGTGGTCAAGCAGATCGGCGACGCGGTGATGCTCGTCTCGCCCGAGGTCCCGGACGCGGTCGAGACCTGCCTCGCGCTGATCGAGCGTGCCGAGGGCGAGGACGACTTCCCGCCGCTGCGTGCCGGCGTGGCGTTCGGCCCGGCCGTCAACCGCTGGGGCGACTGGTTCGGCTCGACGGTCAACGTCGCCAGCCGCCTGACGGCGCGAGCGCGCCCGGGTGCCGTGCTCGTCACGGAGCCGGTGCGTGCGGCGGCCGAGGACCGCTTCGACTGGTCCGCCGCGGGCGAGAAGAAGCTCAAGGGCCTGCAGAAGCCGATCAAGACCTTCCGCCCGCGCCCGCGCGGGTCTAAGGAAGAGCAGAAGGGCTGACCGGCAGCCGCTCGTCCTGCTCGCCGAGCACGAAGTGCTCGGAGGCGACGGCCCGGTAGAGGCGGTGGCGGGCGGGCGCCGTGACGTCCTCGAGCGTCCATGGCCGGGCGCCGTGCTCCTCTGAGCGCGCCGAGAAGACGCGGATCCCGTCTACCAGGCCGGTCGCGCCGAGTTGCTCGGCGACGGCCGACATATAGACGGCCTGGCCGGTGCTGATGGGCACGGTGGAGTCGAAGATCACGATGCTCACCTGCGGGCGCACGGCGAGATTCCACGAGTGGCGCCGCTGCGGGTCGGAGACCCAGAAGAACTCCCGGTAGCCGTTGGGGGCGAACCACACGGGCGTGACCCACGGCAGCCCGGCCTCGTCGGCGGTACCGAGGACCATGTAGCGGTTGGCGTCGATGATCCCGCGGGCGATCGCAGCGTTGTCGTCGGTCATGCCCCTATGACCGCGCGGCGCGGCTCAACTCATCGACTACCGCGTGCGAGCCGTCGTCGAACACGAGCACGCCGCCGTGCGGGAGCCACGCCGCCGCGCCCTCGGGCCCGCTGAGCACCGCCGCCTTCGCGAGCGCCTCGCCCTCGAGCGCGGTGGGGGCGAGCGCCGTGGCCTGGACGACGCCGGTGTAGGCGGGGCGCCCCGTCGCGGGGTCGAGCAGGTGATGGGCCGGCCGCGTGCCCGCGCCCAGCCAGCTGCGCTTGGCGATCTCGGACGTCGCCACGCCGCCGTCGCCGATCGCGAACTGGTGCAGCACCGCGCCGTCGAACGGGCTCGCCACCTGGATCGCGCGCTCGGCGCCGCCGACGCGCAGGTCCCCCTCGCAGTTGATCGCGAAGCTGCCATCGAGCGACTCCGCCATCACGTCCGCGCAGAGCCCCTTGACGATCCCGCCGCCGTCGAGCTTGACGCCGGGCGGCCGCGTGATCGTGCCCGCGTCGAGGTCGACCTGCATAGCCCGCCAGCGTGCGTCCGGGTGCGGTCCTGCCGCCGCGCGGTGGGGCGTGAGCGCGAGCGCCATCGGCAGCGCGAGCGTCCCGCGCAGCCGGTCCGAGCGGTAGCCCACCTCCTCGATCTCTTCCAGCAACGTCGGGTCGACGAGGCCGCCGGTCGCCTCCGCTGCCGCGACGGCCGCGGCCGCGAAGCGCGCCATCAGCGGCGAGACCGGCACGCACTCGCGACGATCCGCGTTGAGCCGCGACAACTCGCTTTCGGGCTTGAAGCGCGTGAACACCTCGTGCCACGCAAGCATCTCGTCGCGGGTCGCGATCAGCGCCTCGGCGGCACCGTCGCCCTCGACGAGAACCGTGCACGCGCCGCCGAAGCACGTGAAGGTCCGCTCCGGCACTCAGGCGTAGGGCCGGGTGAGCGCCTTGACGAACTCCTCGAGCTGGCGCGTGGTCCAGCACTCGTAGGCATCGCAGTGCTGCTCGTAGGCGGAGATCACCGAGTCGCCGTAGTTCCAATACAGCCGCGGCTCCGGGTTGAGCCAGAACGTGCGCCCGGCGAGCGCGACGATCGAGGCGAAGACGTCGGCGCGCGGGTCGCGGCCGTTCGTGCGCGCGTCGCCGAGCACGATCACGGTCGCGCGCGGGTGCAGGTCGTCGGCGACCTGGGCGAGGAACTCGCGCCAGACGCGGCCGTAGTCCGTGTAGCCCGAGACGTCCGCGACGCCCGCGTCCTTGGAGATCGCGTCCGAGACGGCCTTGAAGGAGCGCTCGCGCTCGAAGACCTCGGTGACCTCGGAGATCCGCTCGACGAACACGAACGAGCGCATCTTGCGGAACGCGTCGTGCAGCGCATGTAGGACGCTGAGGAAGAACACCGACGCGCTCGTGACCGAGGTCGACACGTCGCAGAGCACGTAGAGCTCGGGGCGCTTGGGGCGGCGCGGGCGGTACTTGAGCACGACCGGCACACCGCCGGTCTGCAGCGACGCGCGCATCGTGCGGCGCACGTCGACGTGCGCATGGCGCTTGCGCCCGCGCGTCTCGTGGCCCTGCGTGGCGAGCCGGCGCTTGAGCTGCGCCACCACGCGGTGCACGGCCGCGAGGTCCTGCAGCGGGCCCGAGGGCAGCGCGCGGTCGAGCTCGTTCAGCGGCCGCGACGGCGGCAGCGCCTGCGTGCGCTCGATCTGCCCGCGCTCGAGCTCGCGCCGCAGCAGCTGCTCGAAGCGCCGGATCTGGTCGCGCGTGAGCCCGGGCGTCGGCGGGGCGTCTGGGTCGCGCGGCGGCGGGCCGCCGGGCTCGGAGCGCAATCCGAGCGCGCGCCGGATGCGCTGGACGTCGACGCCGAGCACACCCGAGCCCTCGCCGCGGCGGCCGAAGGCGGCGATCGCGAGCCGCGCGAGGTCGCGCATGGCCGACTCGTCGCCTTCGCGGATCGCCTGGATCAGCTGCTCGCGCAGGTTCTCGTAGTCGATCTGCTCGCCACCGGTGATCCCGTCCTCGCCCTCCTCGCCGGCGCCCGCGCCCTGCTCGCGCACGCCCTGGCGCATCGCGGCCTCCTCGGCCGCGCGGAAGAAGAAGCGCTCGAAGACGAGGTCGAAGACGCGCCGGTCCTCGGGCGATTTCGCGAGCGTCGCGGCGAGCGCCTCGCGGAACGCCGGCTCCTCGGTCCAGCTCACCTCGCCCAGCGCGGCGAACGCGTCGAGCAGCTCGGAGGTCCCGACCGCCAGGCCCTCCGCGCGCAGGTTCTCGGCGAACGCGACGACGCCCGCCGGGAACCCTTCGCTCACGACGAGGAGCCGACGCCCAGCCGCACGCCGACGCGCTCGGCGACCGTGTCGAGGTCGGTCCGGTGCTTGACGATGATCGAGAGCGTCGAGCGGAAGACCTCGGGCGTGATGTCGTCGGCGCCCAGCAACAGCAGCGCGCGCGCCCAGTCGATCGACTCCGCGATCGAGGGCGGCTTCTTGAGGTCGAGCTCGCGCACCATCTGGATGATCTCGACGAGCCGCGCGGCGACCTTCTCCGGCAGCTCGGGCGCGTGCAGACGCACGATCTCGAGCTCGTGCTCCGACGACGGGTAGTCGAGCCACAGGTACAGGCAGCGCCGCTTGAGCGCCTCGGTCAGCTCGCGCGTGTTGTTGGAGGTGAGGAGCACGACCGGGTGCGTGCGCGCCTCGATGCGGCCGAGCTCGGGGATCGAGATCTGGAAGTCGGAGAGCAGCTCGAGCAGCATCGCCTCGAACTCCTGGTCGGTCTTGTCGATCTCGTCGATCAGCAGCACCACCGGCTCGGGCGACGCGATCGCGGTCATCAGCGGCCGCTCGAGCAGGAACTCCTCGCCGAAGATGTCGTCCTGGACCGCGTCCCAGCCCGTGCCCTGGGCCTCCGCCTGGATGCGCAGCAGCTGCTTGCGGTAGTTCCACTCGTACAGCGCCTTCGCCTCGTCGAGCCCCTCGTAGCACTGCAGGCGCACGAGCCGCCGGTCGAGGTACTTCGCCAGCGCCTTCGCGAGCTCCGTCTTGCCCACGCCCGCCGGGCCCTCGACGAGCACGGGCTTCCCGAGCCGCGCGGCGAGGAACGACACCAGCGAGGTGGACTCACCCGGGAGGTAGCCGACGGCGCGCAGGCCGGCGGCGACATCCTCGACCGCGGCCGGTTCGACGCTCATGCCGCCAGAGTCTAGGCGGGCGTCCCCTATGCTCGCCGCCCGTGCCGCTGGCTGCGTTCAACCCCTCACCGACCCCGTTCGTGGTCCTGATGGCGGTCGGCTTCGTCGTCGGCGCCGTCGGCCACGTCTACAAGTCCAAGACGCTGGTCGCGACGGGGATCGGGCTCATCTTCATGGCTACGCTCGGCCTCCCGCTGGGGATCTACCTCTCCGACCGCTGAGCGCTCACGGCCGGTTGCGGCCGTGCAGGTCGTGCGCGTTGACCCACTCCTCGGCCACGATCGCGGAACCGAGCGAGAGCTCCCCGCACAGCACCGTCGCGGCGACGATCTCCGCGAACTTGCGCACCTTGCCCTTGCCGTAGCAGTCGAGCAGCTCCAGGCACTCGCGCTGCGTGGCGAGGCCGGTCCCGCCGCCGTAGGTGCCGACGATCAGCGACGGGATCGTGAGCGAGTAGTAGTAGTCGCCGTTCTCGCGCAGCTCGGCGTAGGTGAAGGCGGCCGAGGACTCGGCGACGTTGGCGACGTCCTGCCCGGTGGCGATGAACATCGCGGTGATGCCGTTGGCCGAGTGCGCGCCGTTGTTGTTGACCCCGGACATGAAGCCGCCGAGGTTGGAGACCTGGCGCGCGCGATACATCAGCGACGAGCTCGAGTTCATGACCTCCTTGAACAGCGCGTCGGGGATCACCGCCTCGGCCACCACCCGCTTGCCGCGGGTGCGCAGCATGTTGATCTGCGAGCTCTTCTTGTCGGTCGCGAAGTTGCCCTCGAGGAAGAACTGGTCGATGTCCGGGTACTGCCCGAGGATCCAGTGGCAGGCGGCCTGCGTGGCCTTGCCGGTCATGTTCTGGCCCGCGGCGTCGCCCGTCGTGTAGTTGAAGCGCGTGTAGAGGATGCGGCTGGCGGAGTACTGCTCGATGTCCTGCAGCCGACCGGACTTCGTGGTCGATTCGGCCACCTCGCGGATCTCGTCGAAGTGCTCGTCGAGCCACTCGCCGAACGCGCGCGCCCCGCGCGCGCTCTCGAACAGGAACGCCGGCGCGCGCTGCATGCGGTCGTCCATGATCGTCGTCTTCACGCCGCCCGCCAGATGCAGCAGCTTCATGCCGCGGTTGTAGGAGGCCACGAGCGTGCCCTCGGCGGTCGCCATCGGGACGTAGAACTCCCCCTGGGCGTGCTCGCCGTCGACGAGCAGCGGGCCCGCGATGCCGAGCGGGACCTGGGCGACGCCGGTGAAGTGCTCGATGTTGCCCGGGAGCTCGGAGGGATCGAGGGTGTAGGAGCCGACGTGCTCGAGCGAGGCGCCCGCCTGCTCGCGCAGGAAGTCGCGGCGCGCCGTGGCGGCCTCGGGCGTGTAGTCGTCGGGCTGGCGCGGGACGGAGACGCGCTGGGAGGAGGGTGCGGTGGCCATGAAGGGGGACTACCCCGTTCGCGCCGCCTCCTGCACGTTCGTGCCTCCGGGCCGGTGCGTGCGCCACACGACGACGGGCTGCGCGCCCGCTCGCGGGAACGCCGCGCGGGCCGCGTCGGCCTCGCCGCCGGCGGAGACGTCCTCCGGCGGGCCGAACGGAGCGCCCGGCGCGGCGTACGCGGCCTGGACCAGCGAGCCGGCGGTCCACACGGCCACGCGCGCGCCGTCCGGGGCGGCAGCGACGTCGGTCAGCGCGGCGCCGGATCGAGAGAGGTCGCGCGGCGCGCCGAAGCGGCCGCTCGCGTCCGTCTCCGCCGCACGGACGCGCTCGCCGGTCCACGCGACGACCGCGTTGCCGTGGCCGGTCAGCGCGAGATCGAGCACGCCGGCCTGGCGGTCGGAGCCGAGCCGCTCGAGCCGCTGGGCGCGGCGGAAGCGGGCGGCGCGCGCGGGCCGCACCGCCGCCTCGTAGGTGACCGGGCCGCGGTCGCCGCCCTCGGTGAGCCGTTGCGCGGCCCACGCGACGTAGGCGCGGCCCGAGCTCGCGACGGCGGTGTGCAGTGCCGCGAAGAACGTGGGTGAGGAGCGCAGCGTCTCGGCGCGCCCGAAGCTGCGCCGCCCGGCTCGCCGCAACCGCGTGCGGATCCTGCCGCGCGCGTCCCACGCCACCAGCACGTCGCCGCGCGGCCCGACCGCCACCGACACGCTGCGCACGCGGCCGGTGGCGAGCCGAAGCGGCGCGCCGAACGCGTGGTCCGCGCGGCGCAGGGCGACCTCGACGCGGTCATCGGCCGTGCCGCGGTCCTCGAACCACGCGAGCGCGAGGTCGCCGCGCGCGTTGCCGGCGAACGCCGGCGGCGCGATCCGCGGGTGACGGACGACGCGCCGCGACGGACCGAAGGCACCGCTCGTCGTCCGCCCGAGCGCCACGCGCAGCTCGGACCGCGGGTCGCGGTTGGAGCCGACGGGCCGGACGAGCGCGACGGCGGCGAGCGAGGTCCCGAACAGCAGGATGTCGCCGGTCAGGCCGCGCGGCGCGGGGTGCGGCGCGGCGAGCTGACCGGCCGCCGAGCGCGCGGCGACCGATTCGCCGCTACGCGCGCCCGCGCCGGCCCCGTCCTGCATGCGCCAACCAATCAGCCCGGCGCCGCTGGGGACGAAGGCGATCGACAGGTCGTCGATGAAGGTGTGCGGCCGCGAGACGTCGCGTGGCGCCGACCATGGCGGCGCGGCCGCCGCAGTGGCGGGCAGGCCGAGCAGGAGGGCCAGGACGACGACGGCGCGGCGCATCGGAGCGACAACGGCCGGCGCGGTTGCGAAGTTGCTCAGAACAGGCGGTCGGGCGGAGGCGGTGGTTCGTCGCCCTCCCGCTCCCCGCGCGGCCGCTGGGCGCGCCCGGGCGCCTCCGGCGGCTCGCCGTCCCAGTCGGGCGGGCGCTCGCGCAGGACCTGCGTGACATCGGTGTGCTCGCGCGGCCGCCCCCTGTCTCGGCCTGCGGCCTCGCCACCGCTTCGCTCGGCGGCGCGCTGGCGGCGGGCGCGCTGTGGCACCTCCCACTCGGGCTCCTCGGCGGTCGGGTTGGGCGGCTCGGGGCGCCCGGCGGCGCGCACCCGCGCGCCGGCGGCCAGGAGTGCGACGGCGGCCAGCAGCGAGAAGAACATCCCCCATTGGATGCCGACCGTGGCGGCGCGCTCCTGGACGCTCGGCTTGTCGAACAGCCGCCAGATGATCAGCGCGAGTGCCCAGGCGCCCGCGGCCGACACGATGAAGCCGTCACCGCCAGGCAGGTGGAAGGCCTGGCGCTGGGCCCGCGCCCACACGAGATAGAGCACCGCGAGCGCCACCAGCAGGATCGCCGCCTCGACCCAGGTGAAGACCTGCAGCGCCGAGCGCGAGTCCGTGACGGCTGCGCTGCCGCGGAAGAACGAGACCTGGTACCAGGGCAGCAGCAGCGAGAGCGCGAGGGCCGCCGCCGCGCCCCCGGTCATCCGGGACTCGGGCGGCAGCGAGCGCAGCGTCCCTGCGACAGAGGCCATCGAGGCCAGTCTAAGGGCCTACTCGATCGGGATGTCCTGGACCTCGACCGGCGTCTCGGGTGGGCGCTCGAGGCGCGCGATCCACCAGTCGATCAGGGCCCGCAGCGCGATCAGCAGCTCGCGGGCGGCTTCGGCGAGCTGGCGCGCGACCTCGGGCGGCACCGACGAGCGCGCGGTGTCGAGCAGGCCGGCCAGCGCCTGCAGGTCGCCGAAGGCGGAGCGCTCGCTGTGCGCCCGCTCGCCCTCGAAGCCGGCGGGCGGGATGTCGCC
>JAXDGC010000134.1:0-10137 GCA_034665245.1 Solirubrobacteraceae bacterium
GGTCCTCGATCCATTTGCCCTCCGACGAGCGCCCCCAGAGGTTGTCGTCGATCGAGTACGGCGCGGACTCCGTCCCGCCCTTGACCGGGATCCCGTGCTTGCGGGCGTAGGCGATCTCCTCGTCGCGCCCCATCTGCCACGACCGCACGGGCGCGATCACCTTGAGCTCGGGCGCGAGCGTGGCGATCGTGCCCTCGATCCGCACCTGGTCGTTGCCCTTCCCGGTGCAGCCGTGGGCGATCGTGTCGCAGCCCGACCGGCGGGCGTACTCGACGGCGAGCTTGGCGATCAGCGGGCGCCCGAGGGCGGTGAAGAGCGGGTAGCCGTCGCCGTAGTTCGCGTTCGCCCGGATCGCGGGCAGCACGTACTCCTGCGCGAACTCGTCGCGCGCGTCGACGACGTGCGCCTCGATCGCCCCGAGCCGCAGCGCCTTGCCCTTGACGACGTCATAGTCCTCGCCGGGCTGGCCGAGATTGACGGTCAGGGCGACCACCTCGGCCTCGTACTCGTCCTGGATCCACTTGAGCATCACGCTCGTGTCGAGGCCGCCCGAGTAGAGCAGCAGCACGCGCCCGACCTCGCCCGGCTGGGCGAGGTAGCTGGCGACGCGCGTCGCCTCGGGATCGGCGACCCGGTGGACCTCGGTGCGGATCGGCTCTCGCGGTTCGTCGGTCATGAGGCGCGACAGCCTACGGCCTTCGTGGTCTAGCCTCCGCCCTCGTGAGCGAGCCGCTGCTGGCCGGGGTCCACGCGCTCGACGGAGAGCCCGCCGTCTCCGTCGGCGGCCGCGGCCTCTCCTACGGCGAGCTGCGCGAGTCGGCCGCTGCGCTCGCCGCGCGGTTCGACGGTGCGGAGCGCGTCGCGGTGTGGGCGGAGTCGACGCTCGAGACCTGCGTGGCGGCGGTGGCGGCGATCACCACCGGCGTGCCGCTCGTGCCCGTCAACCCGAAGCTCGGGCGCGGCGAGCTCGAGCACGTGCTGACCGACTCGAAGCCCGACGTGATCGTCGGCGCCCCCGACGACCTCCCCCACGCCCCGCGCGCGCTCACGGTCGACGTCGACGCCCGCGGCGGCGAGCTGCCCGACAGCGACGCCGGCGACGAGGACCCGGCGCTGATCATCTACACGAGCGGGACCACCGGCAAGCCCAAGGGCGCGATCCTGCCGCGGCGGGCCGTCGCCTCCAACCTCGACGGCCTGGCCGACGCATGGGAGTGGACGGCCGAGGACGTCCTCACCCACGGACTGCCGCTGTTCCACGTCCACGGGCTCGTGCTCGGGCTGCTCGGCCCGCTGCGCCGCGGCGGCGAGCTGCGCCACCTCGGGCGCTTCGAGCCCGCGGCCGCCGCGAGAGCGCTGCAGGACGGCGCGACGATGCTGTTCGGCGTCCCGACGATGTACCACCGGCTCGGCCGCGAGGCCGAATCCGACGCCACGATCGTCGAGGGCCTCAAGCAGGCCCGCCTGCTGGTGTCGGGCTCCGCTCCCCTGCCCGCGCCGGAGTTCACCCGCATCGAGCGGCTGACCGGCAAGCAGATCGTCGAGCGCTACGGGCTCACCGAGACGCTGATGAACACCGCCGTGCGCGCCGACTCACGGCCGCGCGCGGGCTACGTCGGCGTCCCCGTCCCCGGCGTCGAGGTGCGCCTCGTCGGCGACGACGCCGAGGACATCGAGGCGCATGACGACGAGACGATCGGCGAGATCGCCGTGCGCGGCCCGAACCTCTTCTCCGGCTACCTCAACCGCCCCGACGCGACCGCGGAGGCGATGCGCGACGGCTGGTTCTTCACCGGCGACCTCGCCACCGTCGCCGACGACGGCTACTGGCGCGTCGTCGGCCGTCGCTCGACCGACCTGATCAAGACCGGCGGCTACAAGGTCGGCGCCGGCGAGATCGAGGTCGCGCTGCTCGAGCACCCGGGCGTCCTCGAGGCGGCGGTGACCGGCGAGGAGGACCCCGACCTCGGCGAGAAGATCATCGCGTGGGTCGTGCCCGACGGCGACGCCCCGAACGCGAAGGACCTGATCGACCACGTCGCCGGCGAGCTCGCGCCGCACAAGCGCCCGCGCGAGATCCGCTTCCTCGACGAGCTGCCCCGCAACGCCATGGGCAAGGTCGTCAAGCAGCGGCTGAACGACTGACCGCGTCCATCGTGCGCATGATGGCGACGGTCTCGTCCAGCGGCATGCCGGGGCTCTCGAGCAGCCCCTCGGCCAGGCAGCGCGCGACCTCGTCCGCCTCGTGGCGCAGGCCCTTGAGCTCGCCGGGCGGCGGCTCGAAGCGCTGCGGCTCCCCGTCGCGCGGGGTCAGCGTGTACGCCGCCGGCGCGTAGAAGTCGCCCTCGATCTCGATCCGCGCGTCGGTGCCGACGATCGCCGCCGTGGTCGGGCTCTTCGCGCGCAGCGTGCAGGTCAGCACCGCGTGCGCGCCGCTCGCGTAGCCGAGCAGGATCGAGGTCTGCGCGTCGACGCCCGTGAACGCGGGATCGGCGATGGCCACGACCCGCTCCGGCTCGCCGAGGACCATCGAGGCGAACGACACGGGGTAGATGCCGAGGTCGAGCAGCGCGCCGCCGCCCAGCTCGGGGGCGAACAGGCGGAAGGCCGGGTCTTCGGCGAACCACTGCCCGTGGTCGGCGCTCACCGTCACGATCTCCCCCAGCGCGCCCTCGGCGATCAGCCGCCGGATGTCGAGGATGTCGGGCAGGAAGCGCGTCCACATCGCCTCCATCAGGAACAGGCCCTCGGCGCGGGCGGTGGCGACGAGCTCCTCGGCCTCGGCGGCGTTCATCGTGAACGGCTTCTCCACGAGCACCGGCTTGCCCGCGCGCAGCGCCAGCAGCGCATCGGGGTGGTGCATCGGGTGCGGCGTGCCGACGTAGACGGCGTCGACGTCGGGGTCGGCGACGAGTGCCTCGTAGCTGTCGTGCCGGTTGGCGACGCCGAAGCGCTCCCCGAACTCGTCCGCCGTCGCCTGCCGCCGCGAGCCGACCGCGACGACGCTGCCGGAGTCGGTCAGCTCGAGGTCGGCGGCGAACGTCTGCGAGATCAGTCCCGTCCCGATCACGCCCCAGCGGACGCCGCTCATGTCATGGCCGCCTTCACGAGCTCCACAGGATGCCAGGCTCGCTGCCCGACGCCGTGCCCGATCTGCTGGCGGCAGGACACGCCGGTCGCGGCGACGAGCGTGCCGGCCGGCGCTTCGCGCAGCGCAGGGAACAGCCGCGACTCGCCGATCTGCATCGAGAGGTCGTAGTGCTCGGCCTCGAAGCCGAACGAGCCCGCCATGCCGCAGCAGCCCGCGTCGAGCTCGGTCACCTGCGCGCCGGGGATGCGCTCCAGCAGCGCGACCGTCGGCGCGGTGCCCGCCAGCGCCTTCTGGTGGCAGTGGCCGTGGAAGAGGATCGGCTTCCCGCTCACCGCCGCTCGTGGATCGAGGACGAGCGCGCCGTCGTCGATCGCCTCGACGAGCAGCTCCTCGACCAGCCGCGTCTGATCCGCGACCACCCGCGCGCGCGGGTCGTCCGGCAGCAGGCTCACGTGCTCCTCGCGCAGCGTCAGCAGGCAGGACGGCTCGCAGCCGACGATCGGCACGCCCCGCTCGGCCTCGGGCGCCAGCCGATCCACCATCGCCTCGGCCATCCCGCGCGCCTGGTCGAGCAAACCCTTGGAGATGCTCGAGCGCCCGCAGCAGCCCGCGCTCTCGAGCCGCACGCGCCAGCCGGCGGCCTCGAGCAGCTCGATCGCCGCGCGCCCGATCGCAGGCTCGGTGAAGGTCGTGAACGAGTCGGCGAGGAAGACGACGTCCCCACGCGAGCCCGCCGTCGGCCGGGACCGCCGCCGGTCCCAGCGCACCAGCGTCTCGCGGGCGAAGCGCGGCAGCGGGCGGCGGCGGTCGATGCCGGCGACGCGCTCGAGCAGCGCGCGCGGCAGCGGGAGGTTCGAGACCGGCGCGGTGGCGGCGCCGAGCCGGTTGAGGCTCCGGATCGCCCCGAACAGCCGCGAGCGCAGCGGCGTCCCGTGCTGCGACTGGTAGTGCGAGAGGAACTCCGACTTCATCGTCGCCATGTCGACGCTCAGCGGGCACTCGCTCTTGCACGCCTTGCACTCGAGGCAGAGGTCGAGGATCTCGTGCAGCCGCTCGTCGCCCAGCGCCGCCCGCGGGTCCGGCTCCGACAGCGCCTTGACGAGCGCGTTCGCGCGCCCGCGGGTGGCGTGCTCCTCCTCGCGCGTGGCCATGTAGGACGGGCACATCACGCCGGAGCCCGACTTGCGGCAGGCGCCGATGCGCTGGCAGCGGTCGGCGGCGCCGCGCATGCCGCCGTGCTCGGCGAAGGAGAAGTGGGTCTGCAGCGGCGCGGCGGGCGGCAGCGCCGGGTCGCGGAGGTTCGTGGTCAGCGGCGCGGCGTCGACCATCACGCCGGGGTTGAAGCGCCCGTCGGGATCGAAGAGGGCCTTCACCTGCCGCATCGCGGCGTAGAGGTCGTCGCCGAACACGCGCGGGTTGAACGGGCTGCGCACGCGCCCGTCGCCGTGCTCGGTCGAGTTGACGCCGTCGAAGTCCGCGACCAGCGTCGCGATCTCGTCGGCCACGGCGGCCATCGTGTCCACGCCGCCCGGCGCGGTGAGGTCGACGAACGGGCGCACGTGCAGGCAACCGACCGAGGCATGGCCGTACCAGCCGGCCTTGAGGTCGTGGCGGTCGAGCACCGCGCGGAACGCCTTGACGTACTCCCCCAGCCGCTCGGGCGCGACCGCGGTGTCCTCGACGAACGCGGCGGGGCGGCGCGATCCCCGACTCGACGCCATCAGCAGCCCGAGGCCGGCCTTGCGGACCTTGGTCAGCGCGTCCTGCTCGGCCGCCGACTCCGCGCGCAGGAAGTGGTAGCCGTGGCCGTGCTCGCGCCAGGCGGCCTCGAGGCGGTCGAGCTGCGCGCCGGCCTCCTCGGGCGTGTCGCCGAAGAACGTCACGAACAGCAGCGCGGCGGGCTCGCCCTCGATCGTCGAGGCCATCTGCGCGTACTCGCGCTTGGAGCGCGACAGCTCGAGGATCGTCGCGTCGATCATCTCGATCGCGGCCGCCTCGAGCGCGAGCGCGTCCTCCGTCGCCGCGATCGCGGCGTCGACCGAGTCGAAGTGCCCGACGGCGAACATCTTCGCCTTCGGCAGCTCGACGAGCCCGACCGTCGCCTCGGTGATGGCCACGAGCGTGCCCTCCGAGCCGGTCACGAAGCGCGCGAGGTCGAACTCGCGCGCCAGGCGGTCGAGCCGGTAGCCGCCGGACTGGCGCCAGTGGCGCGGGTAGTCCTCGGCGATCGCACGGGCGTGCTCGCGCAGGATCTCCGGCAGCCCGCGGTAGATCGCGCCCTCGAGTGTGTCCGCTTCCGCGCGGCGCGCCCGCTCGGCCTCGTCGACCGGCCCGAAGCGCGCGGTCGAGCCGTCGGCGAGCACGACCTCGAGCTCGTGCACGTGGTCGATCGTGGTGCCGTAGACGATCGAGTGGCTGCCGGACGAGTTGTTGGCGATCATGCCGCCGAGCGTGGCCCGGTTGGAGGTCGACGTGTCGGGGCCGAACCCCAGCCCGTGGGGCGCGGCGGCACGGTTGAGGTCCTCCTGCACGACGCCCGGCCCGACGCGCACCCGCATCGCCGCGACGTCGACCTCGCCGATCGCGTCCATGTGGCGCGAGGTGTCGAGCACGAGGCCCTGGCCGGCCGCCTGGCCGGCGAGGCTCGTGCCGGCGCCGCGCGTGACGACCGGGACATCGAAGCGCGCGGCGGTCTGGACGGCGGCGACGACGTCGGCGGCGTCGCGCGGGAACGCGACGACGAGCGGCGCGCTCGAGTAGAGGCTGGCGTCGCTCGCGAACAGGTGGCGCGTGTAGGCGTCGGCGCGCACCTCTCCCTGCAACTCGCGCGCCAGCTCCGCCGCCAGCTCTCGCGCCGGTGCGTCGCTCTGGGTGTCTTCGCGCAGAAGCATGCCTATCCCTACCCTGCCAAACGATGAGCCATCGCACCGCGCTCGCGGACATCCGCGTCCTCGAGCTCACGCAGGTGATGGCGGGCCCGTTCTGCGGCCAGGTGCTGGCGGACATGGGCGCCGACGTCGTCAAGGTCGAGCCGCCGGGCGGCGACTCGACCCGGCGCTCCCTCGGCTTCCGGATGGGCGGCGACGACACCGCGGCGTTCCTCGCCGTCAACCGCAACAAGCGCTCGCTGACGCTGGACCTCAAGGACGATGCGCACCGCGCCGCGTTCCACCGGCTCGCCCGCGACGCCGACGTCGTGCTGGAGAACAACCGCCCGGGCGTCGCGGCGCGGCTCGGCGTCGACTACGAGACGCTGCGCGAGCTCAACCCGCGGCTCGTCTACGCGTCGATTTCGGGCTTCGGCCAGACCGGGCCCTACGCGCAGCGGCCCGGCTACGACCTGATCGCGCAGGGGCTCGCCGGCGTGATGAGCGTCACGGGAGAGCCCGGCGGCGACCCGGTGAAGTGCGGGATCCCGATCGGTGACCTCTCGGCCGGGCTGTTCGGCGCCGTCGGCATCCTCTCGGCGCTCCACGCCCGCGAGCGCACGGGCCGCGGCCAGTACGTCGACACCTCGCTGTTCGAGGGCGCGCTGGCGCTCTCGATCTGGGAGTCCGCGGAGCTGTGGGCGACGGGGCGGGTGCCGGGCAAGCTCGGCTCCGCGCACCGGCTGACCGCGCCCTACCAGGCGCTGCGCACGCGCGACGGCCACATCACCGTCGGCGGCAACACACAGCGGCTGTTCGAGCGGCTGTGCGCGGTCCTGGGCCGCTCCGATCTGACCGCCGACCCGCGCTTCGCGACCAACGACGAGCGGATGGCGAACGTGGCGGCGCTGGTCGAGGAGCTCGAGGCGGCGCTCGCGGCGCGCGGCACCGACGAGTGGGTGGCGGCGCTCGTCGAGGGCGGCGTCCCGTGCGGGCCGATCCACGACTACGCGGAGGTCTTCGCCGACCCGCACACGCAGGCACGCGAGATGGAGGTCACGGTCGAGCACCCCGTCGAGGGGACGATCCGTGCGCTCGGGATCCCCGTGAAGCTGTCCGACACGCCCGGCGCGATCCGCCGCCCGGCGCCGCTGCTGGGCCAGCACTCGGAGGAGATCCTGCGCGAGGCGGGCTTCGCCGACGACGAGATCGGCGCGCTGACGTGAGCCAGGTCGAGCTCGAGCGCCGCGGGCCCGCGGCGTGGGTGACCTTCAACCGCCCCGAGGCCCACAACGCGATGACGTTCGCGATGTACGAGTCGCTGTTCGCCGCGTGCGAGACCGTCGACGCCGACGACGAGGTGCGCGTGCTCGTGCTGCGCGGCGCGGGCGAGAAGGCGTTCGTGGCCGGGACGGACATCCGCCAGTTCGCCGACTTCGACGAGTCGGGCGAGGACGCGCTCGCCTACGAGGCGACGATCGACCGGATCGTCGGCCGGCTCGAGACCGTGGGCAAGCCGACCGTGGCGCTCGTCGACGGCTTCGCGATGGGCAGCGGGCTGGCGCTGTCGGCGGCCTGCGACCTGCGCGTCTGCACGCCGGCGGCGACGTTCGGGCTCCCGATCGCGCGGACGGTCGGGAACTGCCTGTCGATGGAGAACTACGCGCGCCTCGCGGCGCTGCTCGGGCCGGCGCGGCTGAAGGACATCGTGTTCACGGCGCGCTCGATCGGGATCGAGGAGGCGCTCGCGATCGGCCTCGCGACCGAGGTCGTCGAGGCCGACCGGGCCGAGGCACGCGTCCAGGAGCTGTGCGAGCTGCTCGCCTCCCACGCGCCGGTCACCTTGCGCGTGACGAAGGAGGCGCTGCGGCGGATCCGCACCGCAACGACGCCCGACGGCGACGATCTCGTGCGCGAGGCGTACGGCAGCGAGGGCTTCCGCCGCAACGTGGCCGCCTTTCTCGCACGCTCGGCCGACAGGGAATGAGCGCCGCCGCGCGAACGAGGCCGGGGATGGAGACGCACGGGCCAGATGCCGACTTCGCGGTCGCGGCGCAGACACGGATCGCGGCGCGCAACCGCGAGCGCGAGCGGCAGTCCGAGAGACGCGCGCGGCGCGAGCGCATCCTGTTGTGGCTGTGCGCCCCGCTGCTGCTGCCGGCCGCCGGGGCGGCGGCCGCGCTGGCGATCCTCGACCGCGCCGGCGGCGGCCTCAGCGGTTGGTCCTCGGCCTCGGTCGCGCTCGTGAGCGCCGCCGTCTTCCTCCTGCCCGCCGCGCTGAGCGCGTGGCTGGCCCGCCGGCGCGGGCGCGTCGAGCCGCTCGGCTGGGCGGCGATCACCCTGTTCGCCGAGATCGCGCTCGTGTTCTGGGTCGGCCTCGTCGCGCTCGACCTCGGACCGCAATAGGTACAGAATCCGGTCGGACATGGAGCGCCATGGCAGCACCCCAGCCGAACTCGCCGCGCGCCTCGCGGCCGAGCGCAACGGCCTGCCGTTCCTGTCCTATCGCGACGCGGAGGGCGTCCAGCGGCTGCTCGAGCTCGACCCGGCCCATGACCGGGTCACCGTCGGCCGCCGTGCCGAGGCCGACATCGCGCTCGACTGGGACGAGGAGGTCTCGCGCCTGCACGCGGTGCTCGAGCGGGTGGCGGGCGAGTGGACCGTCGTCGACGACGGGCTGTCCCAGAACGGGACCTTCATCGGCACCGACCGGATCGCGGGCCGGCACCGGCTCATCGACGGCGAGGAGCTGCGCTGCGGGAAGACCCGGATCGCCTTCCACAACCCGCGGCGAGGCCACTCGCGCCCGACGGCGACCTCGTCGGAGCTCCCGGCCGTGGCGCGCATCTCCGACGCGCAGCGGCGCGTGCTGGTCGCGCTCTGCCGCCCCTACGCGAGCGGCGACGGCTTCGCGGTGCCCGCGACCAACCAGTCGATCGCCGACGAGCTGTTCCTGAGCGTCGACGCGGTCAAGAGCCACCTGCGCGCCCTGTTCGAGAAGTTCGGGATCGGCGACGTGCCGCAGAACCGCAAGCGGGCGCTGCTCGCGGAGCGTGCGCTCACGACCGGCATGGTCGGCGAGCGCGACCTGCGGGCCCCGGCGAGCTAGGCCAGGATCGCCCGCAGCCGTCCGAGCGCATCGGCGATCTCGGTGTCGCTCACGACGAGCGGCGGCAGGAAGCGGAGCGTGCCGGGGCCGGGCGCGTTGAGGATCAGCCGCTGCTCGAAGAGCGCGCGGCGGACCAGCGCAGGCGCGTCGGCCTCGACCTCCGCGGCCACCATCAGGCCGCGGCCGCGCACGGACGTGACGCCGGGGAGCTCGCGCAGGCCGTCGGCGAGCACGGCGCCGGCGTCGTCGACGTGGTCGAGCAGCTGGGGGTCGCCGAGCACGTCGAGCGCCGCGTTGGCGGCGGCGGAGACGAGCGGGTTGCCGGCGAACGTCGAGCCGTGGTCGCCCGGGGCGAAGACGTCGCCGAGCTCGGGCGTCGTGATCAGCGCGCCGATCGGCAGCCCGCCGCCGAGCCCCTTCGCGACCGTCATGAGGTCGGGCCGGACCTCGTAGCGCTCGTACGCCCACAGCGTGCCCGTGCGCCCCATCCCGGTCTGGACCTCGTCGACGATCAGGAGCGCGCCCTGCTCGTCGCAGGCCGCGCGGATGTCGGCCACCACGGCGGGATCGAGCGGATGGACCCCCGACTCACCCTGGATCAGCTCTATCACCACGCCGGCGGTGTCCGGCCCGACCGCCTCGGCCGCCGCGGCGGGCAGCACGGCGTCGAAGCCCGGGACGAGCGGGGCGAACGGCGCCTGCTTGGACTCCTGTGGCGTCGCCGACAGCGCGCCGAAGGTGCGCCCGTGGAAGCCGCCGTGGAGCACGACGAAGCGCCCGCCGGGCCGGTGCTTGCGCGCGAGCTTGAGCGCCGCCTCGTTGGCCTCGGCGCCCGAGTTGGCGAAGTACACCTTGCCGCCCAGCGAGCGCTCCGCCAGCCGCTCGGCCAGGCGCAGCATCGGCGCGGTGTAGAAGAGGTTGGAGACGTGCAGCAGCCGGGCCGCCTGCTCCTGCACCGCCGCGACGACCTGCGGATGGCAGTGGCCCGTGTTGCAGACGGCGATGCCGCTGAGGAAGTCGAGGTACTCGTTGCCCTCGGCGTCCCACAGCCCCACGCCCTCGCCGCGCTC
>JAXDGC010000135.1:0-3967 GCA_034665245.1 Solirubrobacteraceae bacterium
AGACGGGGAACGTGGGCGTGCCCAGCTCGACCTCGTCGAGCGCGGCGCGGAACGGCTCGACGGCCGGCTCCATCGACGGCGAGTGGAACGCGCCGGCGACGTCGAGCGGCATGGCGCGGACGCCGTATTCGCGCGCGGCCTCCTCGGCCTCGGCGAGCTTGGCGCGGTCGCCGGAGAGCACGACCTGGCCGGGGGCGTTGTCGTTGGCGACGGTGACGCCCGCGGCGTTGGCGATCGCCAGTGCGTCGTCGGCGGTGCCGCCGAGCAGGGCGAGCATCGAGCCGGCGTCATCGGCCTCGGCCATCAGGCGGCCGCGCAGCACGACGAGGCGCAGGGCGTCCTCGATGCTGAGGACGCCGGCCGCGACGAGCGCGCCGAACTCGCCGAGCGAGTGGCCGGCGGCCATGGCGGGCTCGATGTCGAGCTTGGTCCAGCCGGCGACGCCGGCGCAGAAGATCGCGGGCTGTGCGAAGCGCGTGCTCTCGTCGACGCGCGCGAAGGGGTCTTCGCCGACGAGCTCGATGCATTGCTCGAGCAGGTCGGGGAGCGCACGCGCGACGTCGTCGCGCATGTCGGGGGTCTGTGAGCCCTGGCCGGGGAAGAGCAGGGCGATGTCGGTTCCAGTGGTCACGGAGGCCACCTTCGCCGCTGTCTGGCGCCGATCCCACCGTTGAGGCGGTCGCACCCCCCGTGCAGGGGGGGTATGCGCCACGCGGTGGGGGGTGACAGGCTTCCGGGATGCCGGAACTGCGCTCTGTGACCGCCACGCGCTATGTGACCCCGCTGCGCGAGGGCGGCTCGCTGCCGGGCCTGGTGGAGGCCGACGACGACGGCCTCTATGTCCTCAAGTTCCGCGGCGCGGGGCAGGGCGTCAAGGCGCTCGTGGCCGAGATCGTCGCCGGCGAGCTGGCTCGAGCGCTCGGGCTCGCGGTGCCGGAGATCGTCCTCATCGAGGTCGATCCCGCGCTCGGCGCCGCCGAGCCGGACCCCGAGATCCAGGACCTGATCACGGGCAGCGCGGGCGTCAACGTCGGGCTCGACTTCCTGCCGGGCTCGTTGCCCTACACGCCGGCGGCGGGCCTGCAGCCGGCGCCGGACGCGGCCGCCGAGATCGTCTGGCTCGACGCGCTGGTCACCAACGTCGACCGCACGCCGCGCAACCCGAACCTGCTCGTCTGGCACGATCGCCTGTGGCTGATCGACCACGGCGCGGCGCTCTACTTCCACCACCGCGACTGGAGCCCGGAGGCCGACGCGGCGCGGCCGTTCCCGGCGATCGCCGACCACGTGCTGCTGCCGCTCGCGAGCCCGCTGCCCGAGGTGGACGCGCGACTGGCGGAGCGGCTGAGCGTGGACGCGCTGCACGACGCGCTTTCGCTCGTCCCCGCCGGATGGGCCGACGGCGAGGCCTACGTCGACTACCTGGCCCGGCGGCTCGCCGCGCCGCGCGCGTTCGCGGCGGAAGCCGAGCAGGCGCGCCTCGGCCTGCAGCGGGGTGCCGCGGCATGACCCGCTCCGAGCCGTTCCAGTACGCGATCGTGCGGGTCGTCCCGCGGGTCGAGCGCGGCGAGTGCATGAACGTCGGCGTGGTGTTCTTCTGCCGCCCCCGCCGCTACCTCGCGGCGCGCACCGCGCTCGACGACGCGCGCCTGTCGGCGTTCGCCCCCGATCTCGACGCCGCCGAGGTGCGCTCGCACCTCGAGGCCATGACCCGGATCGCCGCGGGCGACGCGGACGCGGGGCCCGTCGCGCGGCTCGACCAGTCCGAGCGCTTCCACTGGCTCGTGGCGCCGTCGAGCACGGTGATCCAGACCTCGCCGGTGCACACGGGCCTCAGCGACGATCCGGACGCGACGCTGACCCGGCTGATGGCGAAGCTCGTCGCATGAGGGAGATCGCGCCGGGGCTCCACCACTGGGCCGCGCCGCACCCGAACTGGGAGCCCGACCCCGAGCCGGACAGCCCCGCCGACTGGCCCGAGGCGGTCGGCAGCGTGCTCTTCCAGGCGCCCGGCGCGGTCGTCTTCATCGACCCGCTGGTCCCTGACGAGCTGTGGCCGTCGCTCGACGACCTGGTGGCCGGCCGCCCGGTCGTCGTGCTCACGACCATGCGGTTCCACGGCCGCTCGCGCGACGCCGTGGTCGAGCGCTTCGGCGGCGCGAAGGTGCGCCACGACGCCCCGATGCCGGCCGGGGTCGAGGCGCTGCCGGTGGCGGGCTTCGACGAGACGATGTACTGGCTGCCCGGCCCGCGCGCGCTCGTGCCCGGTGACCGGCTGATCGGCGACGGGGGCGGTGGGGTGCGGCTGTGCCCTGAGTCGTGGCTGGGCTACATCGAGCCTCATGTGGGCGTCGAGGAGCTTCGGGTCGCGTTGGCGCCGCTGTTGGAGCTGCCGGTCGAGCACGTGCTGCTGTCGCACGGAGCGCCGGTGGTGGGTGGCGGGGGTGCAGCGTTGGTCGTGGCGCTGCGCGCGTAGGGCGCTACGAGATCAGGCCGAGCCGCTGCGCCTTCTGCGTCGCCTCGGCGCGGTTGCGCACGCCGAGCTTGCGATACAGCGACGAGGTGTGCTCCTTGATCGTGTGCGGCGACAGGAACAGCCGCTCGGCGATCTCGCGGTTGGTGGCGCCGCCGGCGACGAGGTCGAGCACCTCGCGCTCCCGTTCGGTCAGCGGCGGCCCGCTCGGCGACTCGTGCGGCTTGAACACGGTCATGCCGAGCCCGACCATCCGCACCGCGCCGGCGATGTCGGCGGCGGGCCAGTCCTTGGAGATGAAGCCCGCGGCGCCCGCGGCGCGCGCGGCGTTGGGCGAGATGCGCCCGGCACCCGAGATCAGCAGCACGTTGGTCTTGGGCACGAGGAAGCGCAGCTGCTCGCAGATCTCCGCGCCCGACTCCTGCCCGACGAACAGGTCGACGAGCGCGACGTGCGGCTCATAGCGGCGCGTCATCGCGAGCGCCTCCTCCGTGTTGCGCGCGCTCAGGCAGCGCTCGACCCAGGGCTGCTCCCCGAGCATCAGCCGGAAGCCCCAGTGGACGACTACGTGATCGTCGACGACGAGCACGCGCAGCCGCTTGTCGCCGCCGCCGCCGGCTGCCAGCCGGCTGGGGCTGACGTCAGGCACGCTCAAGCGGCACCGCCAGCCGTACGCGCCAGATGCCGGGCTCGCGCTCTCCGAACTCCACGATCCCGCCGGCCTGGATGGCCTCGAGCGCCGCGAGCCGCAGACCCATGCCGCTCGCCGGCCGCGGGCGGCCGTGGACGCCGTCGTTGCAGATCTCCATCACGAACGCGCCGTCGATCCGCCGCAGCGACACCTCGACCTCGGTCGGGTCGGCGTGCTTGCCCGCGTTGCGGACCGCCTCGATCAGCACCGACTGCGCGAGCGGCTCGAGCGGCTCCGGCACCTCGTCGTGCTCGGCGAGCGCGATCCCGAGCTCGGGGTGCTGGTCCGCGAGGCGGTCGACCTCCGCGAGCAGCGTCGTCTGCGTCGGCCGCGACGTGCGCCCGAGCGGGCGGCCGAGCGCGCGTCGCAGGTCCTGCAATGCGGCGTTGAGCTCCTCGCCGATGCGCCCGCGCGCCTCCGCCGAGAGCTCCTGGTCGGACGAGAACGCCATCGAGACGCCGAACAGCCGCTGGATCACGCCGTCGTGGATCTCGCGCGCGAGGTCGATGCGCTCCTGCAGCTGACGGGCGAGCTCCTGGTTGCGCGTGGCGATGCGCGCGTGGGTGGCGAGCGCGGCGACCTTGCCGATCGTCCACAGCAGGTAGCGCTCGGCGTCCGACAGCGGCTCCGAGCCCGCGCGGTCGGAGAGGATGACGCCGGTCCAGCGCCCGCTCGCGGCGATCGGGGTGAAGACGAGCAGCCCGTCGCGCAACAGATCGAGGTACTGCTCGGGCAGCTCGAGGCCAGCGGTCTCGAGGACCTCGAGGACGCGATCCTCCTCCAGCGCCTGTCGCGCGATCGGC
>JAXDGC010000136.1:0-3445 GCA_034665245.1 Solirubrobacteraceae bacterium
TGACCGGATCGGCCGACTCCCACCGCCGCGTGCTCGCGGTGCTGGCGTTCCTGCGTACGCCCTAGAAGCTCGTGCCGCCGCCGATGCCGCCGAGCCCGTCCTGAACGGTCTCCCCGGCAACCGCGTAGATCGCCGTGCCGATCAGCCCGATGAGGGCGACGAGGAGGATCACGCCGGCTGCGATGCCGTGAAGGACGAAGAGCCCCAGCAGGGCGAGGCGACGACGGCCAGGAACAGCGGCCAGGTCTTGCGGGAGTGGGTGCGCATGACGCTTCCTTCGGGTCGGTTTGCACATTGCTTCGCACGAGCCACCCGGATGTGATCGGCGCCACCGGGTCGCTGCGGATCGATCCCCGTCGCAACGTCGCGGACCGTTTCGTCCGGTTCGGCGAGTCGACCCGCGGCGCCGTCACCGACGGCGACGGCGTGTGGGTGCTCGCGCTCGACGGCCGCCTGCGCCGGATCGCCGCGCCCAGCGGCCGGGCGGTGGACGAGGCGCGCGTGCTCACGACGGCCGGCTCGCACCTGTTCGGCGGCCCCCGGGGGACGCTGACGGTGATCGGCGGCGACCAGATCGCGCTGCTCGACCGGCCGAGCGGGCGGACGCTCTGGCGCAAGACCCTGGACGGCGAGATCCGCTACCTGATCGGAGACGACCAAGTCCTCTGGGTCGTCGTCTCCCGCGCGCCCGCCGAGCCCGACCGGCTCGTCCGGCTCGACGCCGACTCGGGCCGCCGCCGCGGCCAGGTCGCGCTCCCCGAGCCCGGCGTCACCGGGATGGCCAAGGTCGGCCGTGATGTCTGGGTCGCGACCCCGGGCGGCAACATCGTCGTCGCGCGCTGATTCATGGTCGCCACGCGTGATGCCGATCCAGCAAGCAATGGACGTCGACGCCGAGTACCTGCTCGAGACCTTCCTCGAGAACACGCCCGACCACATGTACATGAAGGACGTCGACGGCCGCTTCACGCGGCTCAGCGGGTCGCTGGCGCGGTGGATGGGCGCCAAGACCACGCTCGAGGTGCTGGGGCGGACCGACTTCGACTTCTTCGCCCCCGCGCACGCGGAGCCGGCACGCGCGGCGGAGCTCGAGGTCATGCGCACGGGCGAGCCGATCGTGGGACTCGAGGAGCGTGAGGTCTGGCGCGACGGCCGAGTGACCTGGGTCTCGACGACCAAGGTCCCGCTGCGCGCGCGCGACGACCGCCTGATCGGGATCTTCGGCCTCTCGCGCGACATCACGGCGCGCAAGCTCGCCGACGAGCTCACGCAGGAGCAATCCAGAGAGCTCGAACGGCTGGCGGCGCAGCTCGAGCAGCTCTCGCTGCAGGACGAGCTGACCGGCCTCTACAACCGCCGCGGCCTCGACCTGCTCGGCGGCAGCGCCGTCGACCGCGCCGCCCGCGACGGGTCGCCGCTGTGCGTGCTGTTCATGGACCTCGACGGGCTCAAGGCCATCAACGACGGCTACGGTCACGCGGCCGGTGACGCCGCGCTCGTCACCGCGGCCGGCGTCCTGCGCGACGAGGTCCGCCTGACCGACACGGTCGGCCGGATCGGCGGCGACGAGTTCGCCGCGGTCCTCGTCGGCGTCACGGGCGCGCAGGCCGAGGCCCTGTGCGACCGGGTGCGCAGCGCCGCGCAGGCCCACGCCTCCGGCCGGCACCCGCTGTCGGTCAGCATCGGCATCGCCGCGCTGATCCCGGGCGAGCTCGAGACGCTCGACGAGCTGATCGCCGCCGCCGACCGCACCATGTACGACGGTCGCCGGCGCGCGGTCGCCGGCCGCCCCGCAGCCTGACGGCGCGGCTAGCGACCGGCTGCCAACCGCTTCTCGAACCAGTGATTCGCATACGGGTCGTCGTTGTAGCGGGCGATCTCCACGTAGCCGCGGCCGCGGTACATCGCCTTCGCCTCGGCGAGAGAGCGGTTGGTGTAGAGCCGCACGGTGCGATGCCCGAGCGCGATCGCCTGCTGCTCGAGCGCGTCCAGGATGCGAGCGCCGATGCCGAGTCCCCGGTGGGTGCCGTCGACCCACATCCGCACGATCTCGCCGGTGCCCGGGCCGAGGGACTTCACCGCGCCGCATCCGGCCGGCTGCCCGTTGAAGCGCGCGAGGAGGAATGCGCCCGACGGCGGGCTCATCTCCGCGCTGTCGACCGGCAGCGTGCGTCGCGGATCGAAGCGCTCCTCGAAGCGCTCGCCGAGCTCCGCGAAGTAGTGACCCAGGCACCATCGCGCGTCGGGCGAGCCGGCGTCCTCGGGGGCGATGGTGACCATCGAGACCGCGAGCAGACGGCGGACCTCGGCCTGTGCATGGAGCAACCGCGCGCGCTGCTCGTCCGTGAGCGGCGCCAGCGTCGAGGCCGCGTGCTGATCGGCGATGTGGTCGAGCTCGCGCATCTCGGCCCGGCCGGCTCCTGTCAGACACAGGCGCACCGTCCGCCTGTCGGCGGGGTTGGGCCGCTTCTCGACCAGCCCGTCGCGCTCCAGCGAGTCGAGCATGCGCGAGAGGTAGCCGGAGTCGAGCCCGAGCCGGGCGCGCACGTCGCGCGAGGTCGCTCCGTCCGAGCCGATCTCGAACAGCACCCGCGTCTCGCCGTAGGGCCGCCGGTCGAAGTAGCGATCGCTGAGCACACCGACCTGACGCGCCACCAGGCGGTTGAAGCTGCGCACGTGCGCGATGTCCTGCACGCCGATCATCTCTGACTCAGGTCAGATAATACGGGACGCGGCTAGATCCCGGAGCGGAGATCCGTGAGGCGCTCGGGGATGAAGCCGATCTCGTCGAAGCGAGCCGTGGCGCCGTCGCCCACCGGGGACTGCGCCAGGAACCCGGCGCGCAGGGTGTCCGGCGCGGCGAGCGCGAAGTGGCGCACGAAGCGCCAGGCCTCGCCGTCGATCCGCGCGTGCAGCGCGCACGCCGCCCCGAGTCGCGAGATCCGCAGCCACACCGCGCCGTCCCGGACGACGAACGCGTTCGCGTCGTCGGAGCGCCCGTCCGTGACGACCGAGACGACCATCGGCTCACCCTGGGGCGACACCTCGAAGGCCAGCTTCACCCAGCGCCGCGCGTCCGCCCACACGAGCAGCGCGCCGGCATCGAACGTGCCCGCGAACGTGCAGCGCACGCGGGCCGAGAGCTGAAAGTCGCCGCCGACGGCACCGAGGAGACGGGGCGCGGCGGCCATCGGCTCGCCGCCCGCCGGGTCGTTGAAGAGATCACTGCGCGCGGGCGCGGCGATCGTGAGCATCGGCCCCTCGTCGAGGCTCCAGCTCGCGGGCGACGCGTCCCAGGCGAGCGGGGCGGGCAGGTTTGCGATGGTGACGGGCTCTTGCAGCACCCGACCGTACTGCTCAGCGCGAACAGACACGCGCGCGACTACGCGAGGAGATACGACTCGTCGAGCAGCGAGGCGAGGGTCTCGGCGGTCGCGTTCTCCCA
>JAXDGC010000137.1:0-12628 GCA_034665245.1 Solirubrobacteraceae bacterium
AAGCTCACCGAGGTCTGCCCCGTGGACATCTACGCCCAGGGCGAGGACGGCGGCCTGCGGATCGTCGAGGAGAACCTCGACGAGTGCGTGCTGTGCCGGCTGTGCATCGACGCGTCCCCGCCCGGCAGCGTGACCGTCCGCAAGCTCTACGACGGCGGCGCCGTCCTCTAAGGGCCTAGCCTCGAGGGATGCCCGAGCTCCCCGAGGCCGAGCGCGCCCGCCAGCAGATCGAGAAGGTCCTCGGCCGCGAGATCGTCGCCGTCGACGACCGCGACAGCTACGTCTGCCGCCCCCACGCGCCCGGGGAGATCGCGGCGGCGCTGACCGGCCGCCGGCTGACGCGCGCCCACCGGCGCGGCAAGTTCCTCTGGGTCGAGACCGACGACGGCGGCCCCGATCTCGGGCTGCACCTCGGGATGGCGGGCCGGATCGCGGTCGACGAGGAGGAGGCGCCGCGGGGCTGGGACCGCTTCGCGCTCGACTTCGCGGGCGGTGGGCGGATGGCGCTGCGCGACAAGCGCCGGCTCGGCCGCGCCGTGATCGAGCCGGACTTCTCGCACGTCGGGCCGGATGCCGCCGAGGTGAGTCGCGACGTCTTCCGCGAGCGCGTCGGCCGCGGGACGACGGCGATCAAGGCGAGGCTGCTCGATCAGGGCGTGATCGCCGGCGTCGGCAACCTGCTCGCCGACGAGACGCTGTGGCGCGCCCGGCTGTCGCCGCGCCGGGTCGCGGGCGAGCTGTCGGTCGACGAGCTCGACCGGCTGCGCCGCGAGCTGCGCGCCGCCGTCCGCGACGCGATCCGCAGTGGCGGGGTCCATACGGGGCGCTTTATGCCCGCCCGCGAGCGCGGTGGCGTCTGCCCTCGCGACCGCACCCCGCTCGAGCGCGACACGATCGGCGGTCGCACCACGTACTGGTGCCCGCGCTGCCAGCTGTGAGCAAGCCGGGGCGCTGACGCGCCCCGGCTCCGCGCCAGGCTCCTAGCCGCCGTTGTGTGCGCCGGCCAGCGCGTGCGCGCCTTGGCCGACCTTGCGAACGGCTTCCGCGTACAGCCCCATCTCCATGCCGACGCCCGCGCCGGTCACGGCCGGCACGACGCCGAAGTTCTCGACGATGAGGGTGGCGTCGATCGACGCGCGGCGGAACTCCTCGTCGTTGGCCAGCGCCGCGCACTGCTCTGCGGTGCCGTGGACCATGAAGAACCCGCCCAGGTCGCCGCCGTGGGGATCGAGGAGGGAGACGTCCATCCCCTCGATGCGCCCGTCGGACTGCATCCGCCCGAACATGCCGACGAAGTCATTGAAGACCTCGATGGCGCGCTCCTCGCGGCCGCGTACGGGTTGCCCGAACCCGACCATCAGAGCTCGATCAGCCATCCCGACTCCTCTCCGTTGATGACCGTCCGAAGCTCTCACACCGAGGCGTGCGTTGCAACCGGCTCGCGCGCCATCCCGCCGACCAGGAGGCCCGACCCGAGATGGGCGCCGAGCACCGGGCCGACCTGGGTGCAGAACAGCGGCTCGCAACCGAGGATCTCGATCCCCTCGGCCACCAGGCGCTCGGCGTCCTCGCGCGATTGCGCGTGCTGCACGACCCAGTCCTCGGCGCCGCGGTCGTGGAGCTCGTGGAGGTAGGCGACCATCCGCTCGTACGCCCGCCGCCGGGTACGGACGCGACCGACCGGCGCGATCTCGTTGCCGAAGGTCAGGATCGGCTTGATCTTCAGCGCCGAGCCGAGCAGCGCCTGCGCCGCGCCGATGCGCCCGCCGCGCCGCAGGTACTCGAGCGTGTCGAGGGCGAACCAGATGTCGAGCGTCGCGCGGGCTCTCTCGACGGCCGCGAGGAGGGCGTCGACGTCCGCGCCCGCCTCGGCGGCGCGGGCGGCCGCGATGACCAGGCAGCCGAGCCCGCCCGCGCCGGTCTGGCCATCGACGATCTCGACCCGCACGGGATGCTGCTCGGCGATCACGCGGGCCGCCTCGCGGGCGCTCTCGCACGTGCCCGAGAGGCCGCCGGCGATGTGGATCGAGACGATGTCGCGCCCCGCGGCGGCGAGCGGCTCGAAGACGGCGAGGAAGTCCCCGACCGACGGCTGCGAGGTCACGGGCAGGTCCGGCGACTCGGCCAGCCGCGCGTAGAACGCCTCGAGGTCCTCGTACTCGAGCTCGGGGCGCAGATCCCCGCCCCAGCCGACGTAGAGGCTGACCTGCGGGATGCTCCAGCGGTCGAGCAGGGCGCGCGGCACGTAGGTCGTGCTGTCGGTGACGATGGCGACGTCGTTGGGACTGTTCACGGCGCGGGAGCCTAGGCGGTAGCTTGCGCCGATGCGCGCGCCGATCACGCTCGACCTCCACATCACCAACTTCAACTATCCCGGCACGCCCGCGGACCGCCTCTTCGACCTCGTGACGGACATCGCCACGACGGCCGAGGACTCCGGCTTCAGCTCGGTGTCGGTGATGGACCACCTGCACCAGATCCCGCCGATGGGGCCGCCGGAGAACTGGATGCTCGAGGGCAACCTCACGCTTGCGGCGCTCGCCGCGAGGACCAAGCGGATCAGCCTCGGGCTGCTCGTGGGTGGCGTGACCTACCGCAACCCCGCGCTGCACGCCAAGATGACCACGACGCTCGACGTGATCTCCGGCGGCCGCGCCATCCACGGCGTCGGCGCCGCGTGGTTCGAGGCCGAGCACGACGCCTACGGCGTCCGCTTCCCTCCGCTCAAGGAGCGCTTCGAGCACCTCGAGGACCACCTGCGGATCGCGCGGGCGATGTTCACCCAGGAGAAGGCGACGGTCGAGGGCACCCACCACCACGTCACCGACGTGATGAACAATCCCCGCCCGATCCGCGGCGACATCCCGATCCTGGTCGGCGGCAGCGGCGAGCGCAAGACGCTGCGCCTCGTCGCCCGGTACGCAGACGGCTGCAACCTCTTCGGCGACGTCGAGCGCGCACGCCACCTGCTCGGCGTCCTCGACGGGCACTGCGAGACGGTCGGGCGCGACCCGTCCGAGATCACGCGCACGAGCATGGCGACGGTGCTCATCGCGCCGACGCACGAGGCGGCCGAGCGCAAGCTCGAGGCCATCGCGGCGCTGGGCGTCCCGCGCGAACGTCTCGAGACGGCCATGAAGGGCGACCCCGACTCGGTGGCCGAGCAGGCCCAGGCCTACGCCGACATCGGGATCCAGGGCCTGACCATCGTCGTCCCGGACGCGCACGACCTCGAGACGATCGCGCTGGCGGGCCGCACGCTCAGCGCCGTGTTCGCCTGACGCGGCGCTACCTGGCCGGCGGCCAGTCGATCAGCGGCCTGCCGATCTCCCAGGGGTGCCCGAAGGGATCGAGGATCCGCCCCAGGCGCCAGCCATGCTCGTCACCCACCGGGTGGAGCACGGTGGCCCCGGCCGCGACGGCCTTCTCCACCGCGGCCTCGGGGTCCTCGACGACCAGCAGCATCCGCGTCGTCGCCCCGCCGACCGACTCCGGGCTGAAGTTGCCCTGCTCCGGCGCCTCGTCGGAGACCCAGAACGACGCGCCGCCGACGGACAGCTGCGCGACCACGGGCTCGTGGTCCTCCGTGCCGCCCACCCGGTAGTCCTCGACGGCCCCGAACGCGGCCGCGTAGAACGCGATCGCCTCGCGACCGCGCCGCACGGAGAGCTCGGGCTGGATGCCGGGCATCGCGCCATCCTTTCACGCCGTTCAGGAGATCCATCTGCGCACTGTGGTCTCATTGGACTTCGACCGGAAGAAGGAGCGGAATCGAATGAGCGCTGAAGGCTGGGCGATCTTCGCGCTGCCACCCGGCAGCCGCGACCTGGGATGTCCGGAGGTGTGGGAGCGATCGCTGGCCCGCTCGCGGCGGCGGCGCGAGGCGGCCGCGGCGCGGCGCGCGAACCGGTCCAAGAGCGCCGTTCCCGCCGCCCTCATGGCCGCGACGCTGATCGTGCCCACCACCCAGGTCGCCCGCGCGCAGCAGACGGTCGCGACCAGTCCGGTCGGCGTCGGCGACCTGCACATCGGCAGCCGCGGCCCGGCGGTCGCCGCGGCCCAGCGCGCGCTGGGGATCCCGGCGGACGGGGTCTTCGGCCGCCAGACGCGCCGCGCCGTGCGTGCGTTCCAGCGCGGCCGCGGGCTTGCCGTCGACGGCGTGATCGGACCGGTCACCCGCGGCGCGCTGGGCACGGGCGCCGGCGGCCTGGCCGGCCCCGGGTCCGCCACGATGTCGCTGCAGCGCGTGCTCGGCGTGTCCGCCGACGGCGATTACGGCCCGATCACGCGCGCCGCGGTCCGCCGCTTCCAGGTCGCCCACGGCCTCGAGGTCGACGGCGTGGCCGGCCCGCAGACACTCGGCGCCCTCGGCCTGCCCGCCACGATGACGCTCGGGGAGGAGCACGCGGTGAGCGCCCCCGGCGCCGGCGCCGGCGCTGCCGTCGCCGCCGCGCGCTCCGCGGTCGGCACGCCCTACGCCTACGGCGGCAACGGGCCGAGCACCTATGACTGCTCGGGCCTGACCGTGTTCGCCATGCGCCAGGCCGGCATCTCGCTGCCGCGCACGAGCTACTCCCAGTTCGGCGTCGGCACGCCGGTCGTCCGCGGCGCCATCCAGGCCGGCGATCTCGTCTTCTTCAACGCGAGCGGGCCCGGCGCGTCGCACGTCGGCATCGCCACGAGCCCGACGACGGTGATCTCCGCGACCACGCACGGCGTCATGGAGCACTCGATCGCGAGCTCGTACTGGAGCTCGCACTACGTCGGGGCGCGGCGGGTGGGCTGACCTTCAGTCGGTCGTGCGCCGCAGCTCACCGGGCTTGGCGAGCCGGACCTCCCGGCGCAGGCACGCCTCGCGGTGGCGGCGCCGGTCCTCGTCGGTCTCCGGGGTGAGGGGCGGCAGCGGCAGCGCCTTCTCGTCGCCGTCGAGCGACACCATCGTGAAGTAGGCCGAGAGCGTGTGCATCGTCCTGCCGCTCCCCACGTCCTCCGAGTCGACCCGCACACCGACCTCCATCGAGGTCCGCCATACGGCGTTGACCGTCGACCGGAGCGTGAGGAGATCGCCGACGTGGACGGGCGAGCGGAACCTCATCCCGTCGACCGCGGCCGTCACCACTCGCCCGCCGGCGAGCCGCGTTGCCGCGATCGCCGCGACGTCGTCGCAGAGCTTCATGATCTGGCCGCCGTGGACGTTGCCGGCGATGTTGGCGTCCTGGACCCCGGTGCGGTACGTGAGTACCGACACCGTCTCCTCGGGGCGCCGCGCGGGCCGTGGGTCGTCCTGCACCATCGGAGCCGCCAACCTACCGCTGCGCGAGCGTGAGGGGCGCTCAGGTGAAGAGGTCGTCAGGGTCGTAGCGGCGCTTCACGCGCAGCAGGCGCCCGAGGTTGCCCGCGTGGTACTCCCTGCCCCAGTCGTCGAGCTCGGGCTCGGCGAAGTTGGGGTAGGCGCCGCCGGTCCCGAACGGGTGCGTGAGCTGCCACGAGCGCGCGAGCCAGTCGCGCGCGGCCGCGCGCTCTGCGGCCGGCGCGGCGGGATCGACGGCGACCGCGTGCTTGAGCAGGAAGCGCGCGTCGCGGTGGGCGAACGCGGTGGCGGCCGCCGGAACGCGGGTGTACGCGCCGCCCCAGGGCGAGAAGTCGAGCTCGCGCGTGTGGCCCGCGGCGTGCGCGGCGAGCAGGTGGCGCGCGAGCGCCTCGAGGATCGTGGCGGGGAGCCGCGAGGGGAAGAACTCGGACCGGCTGAAGAGGTGCGCCCCCTCGTCCTCGCCCTGCTCGCCGAGCCCGGCGAGGAACCGCTTCGCCTCCCGGAAGGAGCCGGGTTGCAGGGCGACGGACGCCGGTGCGGTCCCGGCCGCCCTCGCCAGCTCGTCGAGCTGCCGTGTCGTCTCGGCCTCACCGTCGGCCATCGCCCCGAAGACCCGGACCCGGAGCCCCTCGGGGTCGGCGTCGAGGAGCAGGCTGGCGGCCATCGCGTCGGGTGCGTCGGGGGCCCAGTCCTGCCAGGCGCCGATCAGCGCGGGGGCGTCCGCCGGCGCCCAGACGGTCTCGAAGGCCGTCGCCGGCGGTGCCGGGACGGTCTCGAACTCCAGCGAGCAGACGACGCCGAAGCGGGCGCCTCCCGCCCCGCGCAACGCCCAGAACAGGTCCGGCTCGTGGTCCTCGTCACACTCGACGACGCGCCCGTCGGCGAGGACGACCCGCGCGGCGCGCAGCCGGTCCGACAGCAGCCCGTGCCTGCGGCCGAGGATCCCGAGCCCGCCACCGAGCGTCAGCCCGGCGATGCCGACGGTCGTGCCACAGCCCGCGGGGAGGGTGACGCCGTGCGCGTCGAGCGCGTCGTAGACGTTCCCGAGCCGGGCGCCGGCCCCGATCGTCGCCCGCCCGCCCGCGACGGACACCGCGTCCATCGGCGAGACGTCGATGACGACGCCCTCCGAGGACGAGCGGCCCGCGAAGCAGTGCCCGCCGCTGCGAACCGCCAGCGGGAGCCGCGCGCGCCGGGCCAGCGCGATCGCCTCGGCGACGTCCTCCGCGCTCGCGCACAGGACGAGCGCCTGCGGGCGGATGCCGTCGAACTGCCCGATGGCCGGCCTGCGCAGCCGCTCGTAGTCGGGCGACTCCGGCCGCACGACGCGGGCGCTCATATGGGCGGTGTGGCGCCGGCCAGGAAGTGGATGCGGGTGTGGAAGTCCGTGAACCCGCGGGTGGTCCGGTCGCCGACGGAGAAGAGGACGAGGTTGCCGCTCGTGAGACCGCGCGGTGTGACCGGGCGGATGCAGTAGTGGGAGGGCTCCGCGGTGAGCTGGCGATGTCGCCACGTCCGGCCCTCGTCTGGGGTGAACCACACCTCGACCTGGTGGAAGGCGCCGGTCTTGCGCGACAGGTAGACGATCCTGGGGTCCTCGTGGTCCAGCGTGGCGCCGCCCGAGGTGAAGGAGGGCAGGCCCGGGCCGGCGTCCACGATCTTGCGGCTGACCCAGCGGCTGCCGTTGTGGTAGCCGTAGAAGAACACGTCGTGGTGCCCGACGCGGCGCGTGTAGACGATGCGCGGCCGGCCCTGGGCGGTCAGCGCGATGTCGTGCGGCCAGGCGCTGCCGGTCGCCTTGGTGAAGCGGTAGACCCGCTCGAGCTTGTGGATCGGCAGCGGCACCGAGCGCAGGCTCCCCAGCCGCCGCCCGCCGGCTCCGAAGAGGTTCGAGTTCTCGTAGCGCAGGTAGTAGAGGCTGTTGTGGAAGTGGTTGGCGTGGCCCTCGGTGAAGATGCCGTGGATGCGACGGTTGCCGTCGCCGACGTACTTGGCGTACGGTCGCTGCGGGTCGACCGAGCGCAGGAGCTCGCGCGCGGGCACCCAGTCGCGGCCGTTGCGGGTGTAGGAGAAGGTCGGGTTCCAGCCGCCGCCGCGCCAGAACAGCCACAGCTTGCCGTGCAGCTGCATCGGGTTGGGATAGGTGAACCCGAGGCCGCCGGGCACGTTGGTGTTGACGAGCCTGACCGGCTCGAACCCGTTGATCGAGAACGGAGCCTTGGAGAGCCGGTAGCGCATCCTGCTCGGGCGCAGGCTCGGCGGGGGGAGGAAGTGCCCCGAATGCGGGGAGAAGAACACCATGATTCGCCCATCGGGCCGGAACACCAGCGATGGGTTGTTGTGATCGTCGACTCCGAGGTTGCGGTAGATCAGCCGCTTGGTGAAGGACCCGTCCGGCCGGATGTGAGCGACCCAGACATTGCCGGTCGTCGAGATCCAGCCGGTGAAGGTGTGTCCGTTGTGGGCGATCGCCCGCGGGTCACCGAAGTACGACCACGCCCCCGCCCCGAGCTCGGGGCCGCGCAGGCGAGCGCTCTCCTCGGCGAGCTCCGGCGCATCCTCATCGAGTTCTGCCATGTCGGCAAGTATCAGCCAAGCGGCTCGCGCGCGTATTCCACGAGCACGAGCCCGAGCGGCTCCTCGAGGCCCTCCCAGCCCGTGTGGCTGAACCCCTCGCGCTCGTAGAACGCCCGTGCCCGGGCCTGGTCGCGCGGGGTGTAGAAGCGCATGCGGCGGTAGCCCTCGGCGATCGCGTGGTCGCGCGCACCCCGCAGTAGGTCGGTCGCGAGGCCGCTGCCCCACCACCGCGGGCGCAGGAAGAGCTGCCACAGGTGGGCGCTGCCGCGCACGCCTGGTTGCGGGAAGTAGCCGGCGTGGCCGGCCATGAGCCCGTCCTCCTCCGCGATCGTGGCCCAGGTGGAGGGCGCCTGGAGTCTCGCGCGCATACGCGCGAGCTCCGGCGCGGCGCGGACGTCGGGCGGCTGCCAGCCGTGCGCGGCGAACGCGCGATAGCCGTCGAAGCCGATCGCGAGCGTCTCCGCCATCGCCTCCGTGTCCTCGGCCGTGGCGGGACGCAGCGTCCAGCTCACGGCAGCTCGCTGTCGGCGACCTCGGCGGCCGCCTCGCGCACCAGGCCGGCCGCCTCCTCGTAGGTCAGCCCGGAGCCGCGCAGCAGGTCGACCGCGGTCGAGCGCACCTGGCCGACGACGACGGTGACGGACAGGTTGCCCGTTTCCTGGAGCACGAGCGTCGCCCGCGCCGCAGCGCGCAGCGCGGGCTCGCGCACCGCTTCGGCCCGATCCGGGTCGGCGAGCGCCTCGCGCAGCTTGGAGACCGCCTCGGCGAGATCGCGGATCGCCGCGGTGACCGCGGGCGGCAGGTTCTCCTCCAACCGCGCCCCGCGGACCACGCCGCGGGCCAGCACGCGGACGTTGCGGATCGCGAGGTCGATCTGCGCGGCCGCATCGGCGTAGAGGTCGACGTGACCGCGGTCGCGCCGGCGCACGGGGGCGAGGCGGGCCGTCTCGCGGCTCACGGACACCGCCTCCTGGAGATGCGACTCGAGCGCGTCGAGGTCGCGCGCCTCCAGCAGCGCGCGCTCGGCCGCCTCCTGGTCGCCGGTCTCGACCGCCTGGGCGATGTGCTCGAGCGTCATCGCGAGCTCGTCGAGCAGTGGCTCCGCCGCCCGCCGCACCAGTTGCAGCGGATCGGCCGGTAACAGCAGCGAGTTGACGATCAGCGCCACGCCACCGCCCACCAGGGCGTCCACGAAGCGCGCGCCTGAGAACCCGTGGCCCGCGGGCTGCAGCACGGCGATCAGCACGCCGGAGACCGCGGCCTGGGTCGCGAAGATCTGGCCGCTGCCCAGGAACACGGCGGTTGCCATCGCGAGCAGGACCACGACCGCGAGCGCGGCAGGCCCCGTGCCGGTCAGCAGGACGAGGCCGTCGGCGACGGCGATCCCGAGCGCGACGCCGAGCGCGAGCTCCACGGCCCGGCGCCGCCGCTGGCCGACCGTGATCCCGAGCGTGATGATCGCGGCGACGGGAGCGAAGAACGGTCGCTGGTGGCCGAAGACCTCTGTGGCCACGAGGTAGGCGATGGTCGCGGCGGCCGCGGTCTGGAGCAGCGAGCGCCAGGCGACGACCAGCCGCTCGAAGCGCGTGCGCATCGAGGTGCGCGAGCGCTCGGCCGCTTCCTCGAGCAGCGCGCCGCCGCGTTCAGAGAGTCGGAAGGGCTCGTCCGGCACGCGCACGATGGTGGCAAAGTCCTTCGTCAGAGCGCAGCCTTACGTTCAACTTGAACCTGAGATACAGTCGCATTCGCGCACAGAACGCGGTCGTTGCTCAAGCGTGGAGCGCCCGATGCCGAAGTTGAGCGGAGTCGTGCCCTCTCCGCACGGCGCTCGCGCGTGAAGAAGAAGCAGCTTGTCCGTGAAGAAAATCCTCGCCATCTCCCTCTGCTGTGCCGGGCTCTACGCCGCCGTGATCGGCGGCGCCGCCCTGGCGCAGAACCCGACGGCGACCCCGTCGGCGACCTCCACGGCGGCCGCCGACAACGCGGCGACGCCGGCGCAGACCGTCGTCGCGCAGACGCCGACCCCCACCTCCACGACGCAGACCCCCGACCCGACGTCGACCGCGACGCAGAGCCCGACGCCCACGGTCTCCTCCACGCCGTTCACCACGCCCGCGACGCCCACGCCCTTCCCCTCGCCGGTCGAGACCGTCGTGGCCCCCCTTTCCACGCCGGGCGCCACACCCACGGCCACGGCGACGCCCGGCCAGGTCAGGCGCGCCCACAAACGCCACAAGCGCCGCAACGGCCGCGCCGGCTCAGGGCGCATCACCGACCAGGGATGCGTCGACGGCAAGCCGCAGGATCTCGATCAGCTGATCGCCTCCGCGACCGTCGCATCAGCCTCGACCACAGCCTCAGAGTGTGACCTGCTCAAGTCGAAGGCCCCGACGAACCCGCTCGCCGGCGACACCCCCCGGGCGATCGCCCGCCCCGACGGCGTCCCGACCCCGGCGAACCCGAACTACTCGCTCGCGACCCCGGGCGCCGCTCCGATCGGCGTGCCGAACTTCTTCATCGACAAGTTCCGCATCCCGCCGTTCCTGCTCCCCGTGTACCAGGCCGCCGGCATCGAGTACGGCGTCCGCTGGGAGGTCCTCGCGGCGATCAACGAGATCGAGACCGACTACGGCCGCAACCTCAACGTCTCCTCCGCGGGCGCGCTCGGCTGGATGCAGTTCATGCCCCAGACCTGGAAGCAATACGGCGTCGACGCGAACCGCGACGGCCTCAAGGACCCGTTCAACCCGGTCGACGCGATCTTCGCCGCCGCGCGCTACCTGCGCGCCGCGGGCGCCGAGACCGACGTGCGCAAGGCGATCTTCGCCTACAACCACGCCGACTGGTACGTCGACTCCGTGCTCATGCGCGCCCGGCTGATCGGCGGCCTGCCCGCCGACTTCGTGGGCTCGCTGACCGGCCTGACGCAGGGCCGCTTCCCCGTCCACGCCAAGGCCACGTACGCCGGCCAGGTCAAGAAGAGCGACACCAAGCGCAAGACCGCCCAGGGCCACAACGCCGCCTTCATCGTCCAGGCCGACCAGCATCGCCGCGGGATCCAGATCTACGCCCGCCGCGGGGCGCCCGTCGTCGCCGTCAACGACGGTCGCATCGTGCGCATGGGTGAGACCAAGCGCCTCGGCAAGTTCATCCAGCTCCAGGACACCTACGGCAACACCTTCACCTACGGCCGCCTCGGCAGCGTGCCCAAGATGTACCCGTCGCCCAAGCCGCGCAAGACGACCAAGGCGAAGATCGCCCGCGAGCTCAAGCTGCCGAGCCCGGACGCGAAGCCGACCGCCCCCGCGTCGGCCACCGCCCGCACCTCGCGCAGCGCACGCCCGACCCCGCGCGCCACGCGCCGCAGCCGCCGCACCAAGCCGCGCGCCGTGCGGACCTCGACCGCCACCGTCCTGCCTGCCGCCGCGCCCGTCAAGCAGCGCCTGTTCGCCCTCCCCTCGCGGCCCAACGCGATGGCCGCGGGCGGCAGGGCGCAGCTCGCCGGCACGAGCTTTGCGCCCTCGGACTCCGCCCCGATCGGCCTCGACGCCCGCGACTTCGTCACGAAGCCCCTCAAGAAGGGCTCGCGCATCGTCGCCGGCACGATCCTCGGCCGCATCGGCAAGCTCTCGCCGACCCAGGCGCCGCACGTCCTCTTCGAGATGCGCCCCGCCGGCCGCGGCGCCCCGCGCGTCGACCCGAAGCCGATCCTCGACGGCTGGAAGCTGCTCGAGTCGACCGCGATCTACCGCGCCAAGGGCAAGAACCCCTTCTTCGGCGACGATGCCGAGCGCCCCTCGCTCGGGCAGATCCTGCTGATGGGCAAGGACGCGCTGGCCCGCCACGTGCTCGCCAACCCCCGCATCGACATCTACTCCTGCGGCGAGCGCGACATCCGCTCCGGCGCGATCGACCGCCGCGTGCTCGCGACGCTCGAGTTCCTCGCCTCGTCGGGCCTGAAGCCCACGGTCAGCACGCTGAAGTGCGGCCACGGCTTCATGACCGCCTCGGGCAACGTCTCAGAGCACTCCTCCGGCAACGCCGTCGATATCGCGATGGTCAACGGGATCCCGATCGTCGGCCACCAGGGCAAGGGCTCGATCACCGACCTCACCATCCAGCGCCTGCTGACGCTCCAGGGCACGATGAAGCCCGACCAGATCATCTCGCTCATGACCTTCGAGGGCGCCGACAACACGCTCGCGCTGCCCGACCACTACGACCACATCCACGTCGGGTGGAAGCCGCTCTACGGCACCAACACGAAGGCCGGCAAGCAGGTCGACGCCGTGCTCAAGCCCAAGCAGTGGATCAAGCTGATCGACCGCCTGAAGCAGATCGACAACCCGACGGTCAGCCTCCAGCCGTCGAAGTACTCCGTGAAGACGACTCGCCACGCCTCCGCGGCGCACCCGGGCGAGTAGCCCCCGCTCAGCCGACCGCGTCGAGCAGCGCCGCGTAGGTCTCGGGCCGGCGCGTGCGCAGGAACGGGAACAGCTCGAGCCAGTCGCGGCGCTGGTCGAGGTCGAGGTCGGCGACCAGCACCGCCGGCTCGTCGCGCGGCGCCTTGACCAGCACACGGCCGTACGGGTCGGAGATGAACGACGAGCCGTAGAACGTCAGCGGCGGCTCGCGCCCGATGCGGTTGACGGTGACCATGAACGTGCCGTTGGCGATCCCGTTGCCGGTGATCACGCGCTCCCACAGCGGCTGGGTGTCGAAGTCGGGATGGTCGGGCTC
>JAXDGC010000138.1:0-2660 GCA_034665245.1 Solirubrobacteraceae bacterium
CGTCGAGGACCTCCGGCTCGCGCCGATGGACGCGGCGGACGAGCGGACCGTCGCGACGTTCCTCGAGCGCCTCGACCACGAGCTGCCGGCCGCCGGCGCCCCTCCGGCGAACGTGCCGCGCCCCACCGCGGAGGAGGTCGAACGCTGGCTCGAGGACCGGCCGGTGTCCGCCGGCGCGTATGCGGCGCGGGTCCGGCTGGTCCACCCGGTCCGCCCACTCGCCGCCGAGGCCGCGCATCACGTGGAGGTCGAGGTCACGAACCTCGGCGACACCTGGTGGCCGCGCGGCCCCGATCCGGGGCCGGAGATCCTCGTGGGACATCGCTGGCGGACCACGGATGAGGTCGAGCTCGAGCTGCCGACGTTGCGCACCGCGTTCACCGAGAGCGTGGCGCCGGGCGCGACCACGCGACTGACCGTCGCCATCCAGGCTCCGCCGCAGACCGGCGAGCTCGAGCTCGTGGTCGATGTCGTCCACGAGTGGGTGCGCTGGTTCGAGTGCGCGGCGACGCAGCGGGTAACCGTCACGAGCCCGTACGACGAGGCGTTCTTCGCCGGCATGCGCTCGGGCGTGCGCCGGTCCGCCGACGCCGTGCTGCCGCGGCTGTTCGAGCTCGTCCCCGTGCGCAGCCTCGTCGACGTCGGCTGCGGCTGGGGCACGTGGATGCGCGCGGCGCTCGATCTCGGCGTCACCGAGGTCGCCGGCGTCGACGGCGAGTGGGTCGACCCCGACGAGCTCGAGGTCCCGGCCGAGACGTTCCGGCGGGCCGACCTCGCGGGGCCGCTCGATCTCGGCCGGCGCTACGACCTCGCGATCTCCCTGGAGGTCGCCGAGCACCTTCCCGAGGCGGCGGCGCCCGGCTTCGTCGCGTCGCTCGTCGCCGCCGCGCCGATCGTCGCGTTCTCCGCCGCGATTCCCGACCAGGGCGGTCGTGGGCACGTCAACGAGCAGTGGCCGGCCTACTGGGCCGAGCTGTTCGCGCGGCACGGCTACGAGCCGGTCGACGCGCTCCGCCCGCTGCTGTGGGAGGACGAGGGCGTGGACTGGTGGTACGCCCAGAACCTGGTGATCTACGCGAGCCCCGACGCGCTCGACCGTCTCCCCGCCCTCGGCACGCATCCGCAGCGAGGGCGCAAGCCGCTCGCCCTCGTGCACCCCCGCCGCCTCGCCGGGGAGGTGGGGGACCTGGCGCAGGCCAAGGCGCTCGCGGCCCGGGTCGCGGCGCTCGACACGACGCTGCTGGCGTCGATCGAGTCGGAGACCACCGAGCCGGATCGCCGCTCGCTGCTGGCGCTCCACGCGGCGGTCGCGGAGCGCGGCCCGTTCCGGTACCTCGAGATCGGATCGCATCTCGGCGGGTCGCTGCAGGCGCTCGTCGCCGACGCGCGCTGCACCGAGATCGTCTCGATCGACACTCGGCCGGCCAGCCAGCCGGACGACCGCGGCCAGACCTTCCATTACGACGACAACAGCACCGAACGGATGCTCGGCCTGCTCGCCGGGGTGCCGGGGGCGGACCTGAGCAAGGTGCGGACGTTCGAGGTGGGCACCGACAGGCTCGCCCCGTCCGAGCTTCCCGGCGCGCCGGCCCTGTGCCTCATCGACGGCGAGCACACGAAGGAGGCGGCGCTGACCGACGCCCGGTTCTGCCTCGAGGCGCTCGGCGACACGGGGATCATCGCGTTCCACGACAGCAACGTCGTCCAGCCGGCGATCGACGACTTCGTCCGGTCGCTGGGCGAACGCCCGCATGCGGCGTTCCAGCTGCCCGACTCGGTCGCGGTCGTGCAGGTCGGGGCCGACGACCTGCCGCGGTCGCCGTACGTGCGGCGCGCGCTGTCGGGCGCGGCCGGCTGACCCAAGGCGGAGCCAAACCGGCCCCAACCCCGACCGGCGACGGTGGCGGTCATGACGGCCGTCGCGCTCGCGCTCGCAGCCAGCCTCGCGTGGGGCTCGTCGGACTTCCTCGCCGGGATCAAGAGCCGGAACCTCGCCGTGCTCCCGGTGCTGGTCGTCTCGCAGGCAGCGGGCCTCGTGCTCGTGCTCGCGGCCGCCGTCGCGTGGGGCGGCGCGCTCCCGGACGCGCGCTTCGCGCTCTGGGCGGCGGCCGCCGGCGCGGCCGAGCTGGTCGGCTTCGCGGCGCTCTACCGCGGCCTGGCGGTCGGCGCCATGAGCGTGGTGGCGCCGATCTCGGCCACGGCGGCGCTCGTCCCGCTGCTGGTCGGCATCACCGCCGGAGAGCGCACCGGAACGCTGCAGAGCGCAGGGCTCGCGCTCGCGCTCGCGGGGCTCGCGCTGGCGTCGTTGGAGCGCTCCTCAGACGGCGCGCGGACCGCCGCGGGCGTGGGGCTCGCGCTGCTCGCCGCACTCGGGTTCGGCGCCTTCTTCGTGGGCATGGACCGAGCCTCGGACGGCGGCGTCCTGTGGGCCGTCGCGCTGAACCGCTGCACCTCGCTCGGACTCCTGATGCTGTTCGCCGCCGCGAAACGGCGGCGCGTCGGGGTCGCGCGGGCGGACCGCCTCGCGGTGGTAGGCGTGGGCACGCTCGACGTCGCCGCGAACATCCTCTTCGCCGCCGCGCTCACGTTCGGCCTCGGCGGCATGGTGGCCGTCGTCGGCTCGATGTACCCCGTCACCACCGTGCTGCTCGCGCGCGTGC
>JAXDGC010000139.1:0-3742 GCA_034665245.1 Solirubrobacteraceae bacterium
GGGTAGTGCACGGCGTTGACCGCGGGATGCTCGCGAAGGTGTTCGGCGATCGCAACGGCCGTGGCGTTGTGTCGGCCGACGCGGAGGTCGAGCGTGCGGATGCCGCGGGTGACGAGCCAGGCGTCGAATGGTCCCAGGACGGCACCGAGGTTCAGCGATGTGTTCCAGATCGTCTCGACGAGCTCGGCCCGTCCCACGACCACGCCCGCCGACGCATCGGAATGCCCGGCCAGGTACTTCGTCGCGCTGTGCCAGACCAGGTCGATGCCGGCTTCGACCGGCCGCTGGTTGATCGGGGTCGCAAAGGTGTTATCGGCCACGGTGACGATGCCACGCGCACGGGCGAGCTCGGCGAGCGCGCGCAGATCGGAGATCTCCAGCCGCGGGTTGCTCGGCGACTCGATGAGAAACACGCGCGTCGCGGGCGTGATCGCCTCCGCCCAAGCGGCCGTGTCGGCTTGATCGACGAGCGTGTACTCGACCCCGAAGCGGGGGAGGAGCTTCTGGACCAGGCTCAGGGAGCCGCCGTACATGCTGCGCTGCGCCACGACGTGTTGGCCGCTGCCCACCAGTGTCAGCACGGTCGTCGCCAGCGCACCCATCCCTGACCCGAAAGCCAGGCCTGTCTCGGCCCGCTCGAGCGTCGCGACCGCATCCGCCAGCTCGACGTGGTTTGGATTCCCATGGCGGGTGTAGAAGTCCGGCGTCGCGACCTCGACCGCGACGCGAGCAAGATCGTCCGCCGATGCGGCGGCGAAGGCCGTGGACTGGAAGATCGGCGACGACAGAGGCCGCGCCGAGGTTGCCGCCCGCCGCGTGTGGATCGCTGCCGTTGCGGGCCTGCGACGAGGATCAACCATGGCGCCAGATCCTGCACGCGGGACCGCTCGGCCGCAAGCATTCAGCAAGATGGTGTTCGGAGTTGCACAGACATTGCGTTTCGGCTGTACGACATGCAAGGATCAACACTGATGAACGACCTTGACGAGGCCGATCGCGCGATCCTCGACCTCGTGCGTCGCGATGGACGAGCGACGGTGTCTGAGCTCGCGGTGGCCACCGGTCTGTCGGCGTCGGCCTGCTCGCGCCGCCTACGGCGCCTCGAAGACCGTCGCGTCATCCGCGGCTACACGGCGATCATCGATCCCAAAGCCGAAGGCCGTGGCCTGACCGCCTTCGTCGCCGTGCGACTCGCCCGCCATCAGCGCGAACACATCCAGCGCTTCCAGGCCGGCGCCCGCGAGGTGCCCGAGATCATCGAGTGCCACCACGTGACCGGCACGTTCGACTATCTCCTGCGAGTCGAGGTGCCAGACCTCCCCGCCTACGAGCGCTTTCACGCCGACCGGCTGGCCGCGCTCCACAACGTGGCGCAATTCGTCACCTACATCTCGATGACCGACTTCTCCGACCTCTGACCGGAATCCACGACGAGCGACCGGATGGAAACACAAAAGGGTCGGCCGGGCAGGTTCTCGTAGGCAGCTCAGTTAGCCGCAGGTGCGTTTGGACTGTCTTACATCCGGTCTCGAGAAACGGCTTGCGCAGCAGGGCGGTCCGCCGGTCGCGGTGCGCCCGCGCGGATCCTTGATCGAGTCGAGCGTGCCTGCCAAGATCGCTCGATGCCGGAGGCCCGCGCGTCTACTTCCGAGACGCCTGCACAGGCGTGTGACGTGCCCGCTACGACTGCGCGCGGCGTCGCGCTGACGGCGGCGCCCGCAGCTGCCTACGCGCGGGTCCTCACCACTGGTCGTGGGCGCGCGGGGGCCGTCGCTCCGGTCGACATGCTTCAGCTCCAGCGGACCGTCGGCAATCGGGCGGCACTCGCGGCGGTCGGGCGTGCCCGCCTGCTTCAGCGCGAGGCGAAGGCCGAGGGCACGCCGGGCAACCGACCGAACCTGGTGGCCGGCGACACCGGACCGGCGGTGACGTTGCTCCAATCGCGCCTGATCCGTTACGTGTCGAATGACAATGCGATTCCGCTCCGGTTGAGTGGTGTGGTCGACGCGGACACGCTCGAGATGCTCAAGCTGTTCGGGACGCAGTACACCGTCAGCTCGGCGGTCCCGGACGTGTGGGCGACGATCGACGAGCTGGAGTCGTTGCGCGGCGAGACGATCCCGACGACCAAATCGTTCGACGATCTCTCCGACGAACACAAGGCCAAGGTCGCCGCGATCGTCAACCGCCACATGGACCTTTCATACGCGCGCAGCCACCGCCCGGGCGTGTCCGCGATGGACCTCCGGGGGCATCTGATTCGAGCCCGCAACTCCGTATCCGGCGAGCGCAATGCGCCGGGGAGCTTCTCGCTCAACATCACGCTCCGCGACGCGCAGCGGTACCTGTACGGGCGCCTCGCCCCGTACACGGATCCAGTCGCGCTGAAGCGGTGGGCCGGCGCTGGGGTGGAGTCGGCCTCGCACGATGAGGTGTTTCTCAACGACCCGAGCCGCGACCACATCAGGGGCACGATCACGGCGACCGAGGAGTACGAGGCGGCCAAGGCCAAGGTCGACGTGCGCGCGACCGACAAGCCGGCGTCCGCACTCGGAGGCATTCCCTACTTCAACAAGGGGATCGCCGACTCGGCGAAGGACACGACGGCGGACCGCTGGAAGAAGGATCTCGCGCCCGACCACATGGACACCAGCAACATCGGGCCGTGTCCAGCGGAGGGCGAGGGCGCGTTCCCCTGCGGCGGAGCGGCAGGCTCGGAGGAAGCTTGATTGGTTGCTAGGGATTGTTCGGGAGGCGGGTCCCGTGGCTCCGCGCGAGGAGGTCCGCGAGCTCGTCGGCGTTGTAGGTGATGGCGAACGGTGATCCGTCCGGCTCGAGCGCCAGGCCGTTCTCGAGTGGCCCGGCATCCACGGGATCGAACCCGAGTCGGTCGATGAGTCGCGTCACGGCGGCGACTGCCGCGCGGTCGTCGCCCGCAGCGCCGATGGCGATGCGACCGGGCCCGCCCCGTTGATGCCGGTGCTCGTCGAGCTCGTGGTAGCCGAGCTGATTGAGGCTCTTGACCAGCCGCGCGGAGGCGAAGCGCTGTTGCACGACGGTGCTCGTGCCGTCTGCTGCGGCGGCGAGCTCGGGATCGGTGCCGTCGACCGGCTCCCAGTAGTTCATCGCGTCGACGAGGATCTTGCCGTCGAAGAGATCGCGAGGGAGCTCGCGAAAGCGGTGCGTCGGCACGGCCAAGACGATCAGGTCCGCGTGGCGCACGACCTCGTCGGTCGTGACGGCGCGGGCGCCGGGGGCGAGGACCTCGACGGTCAGCGCGATGGCATCGGCGGGCCCCGAGCCCGACATGGCGACGTCGTAGCCGGCCGCGATGGCGGCTCGGGCGATGGTGGTGCCGAGCTTGCCGGCGCCGACGATGCCCAGTCGCAGATCGTCCAGCTCGGGGCCGGCCCGGGGGTACGTTGGGCGCTGCGCGGTCGCCTCGGCGAATGCGATGGCTTCAGACGCCATTGGTCAGCTCCTCGCCGCCGGCTCGACGGCCGGTATGTCTGCCTGCACGGCGACCAGCTCGCGCACGCGCGGGATCACCTCGCGGCCGTAGAGCTCGATCGCCTCTAGACGCTGCTCGTGGGGGACCCGCCCCACGGCGTAGTGCAGGTCGAACCGGGTCAGCCCGAGCGTCCGGATGGCGCCGGCGATCCGCTTCGCCACGGTCTCCGGCGACCCGACGTACATCGAGCCGTGGTCCACCTCGGCCTCGAACTGCTCGCGCGTCGGGGGT
>JAXDGC010000140.1:0-7137 GCA_034665245.1 Solirubrobacteraceae bacterium
CGCTCGGCATCCTCTGCCTCGGGATCACGCGCGCCTACGTCGAGGAGTCGCGTGACTCGCACGCCCGCAAGCTCGACTGGCCCGGCCAGGTCACGCTGACCGCCGGCCTGTTCCTGCTCGTGCTCGCGCTGCTGCGCGGCAACGACGACGGCTGGACCAGCGCGGCGATCGTCGCCGAGCTGATCGGCGCCGTCGTCTTCATCGGCGCCTTCATCGCGATCGAGGCTCGCGTCAAGGAGCCGATGCTGCCGCTCGGCCTGTTCCGCAACCGCGCCTTCACCGGCGCGCAGGTCGCGGCGTTCGCGATCTCGGCCTCGTTCTTCGCCGTGTTCCTCTACACGACGATCTACCTGCAGCAGATCCTCGGCCTGTCGGCGATCGAGGCCGGCCTCGTGTACCTGCCGGCGACGCTGATCATGCTCGTCGTCTCCGGCGCGACGGCCAACCTCGTCGAGAAGGTCGGCGCGCGCACGATGATCGCCGGCGGCCTCGGGCTCGTCGCCATCGGCCAGGCGCTGCTGACCGTCGCCGCGGTCGACTCGTCGTGGACGGTGTTCCTGCCCGGCGAGATCATCGCGCTGATCGGCGTCGGCATGTTCAACCCGGCGGTCAGCGCCGTCGCGCTCGGCTCGGCCCCGCCGCAGATGAGCGGCCTCGCCGCGGGCGTCAACGACACGTTCCGCCAGGCCGGCATCGCGGTCGGCGTCGCCGCCCTCGGCGCGCTCGTGCCCGCCGCGGCCGCCTTCGGCGGCGACCCGCAGACCTATGTCGACGGGATGAAGGACGCCCTGTGGGTCGGCGCCGCCGTCTGCGCCGCCGGCGCGATCGCCTGCGCCGCACTGCTCGCCGAGCGTCGCAAGAGTGTCGAGACGGCGCCCGCCGAGCTCGCGCTCGACGCGGCCTGAGCACTGCGCCGCGCGCCGCCCGGCCCCTGCGGTTGGGCGGCGCGCGTTGCGGGCAAGAACGCGGCATGTCCCGCGTTCTCCTCGCCCTCGCCGCGCTCGCCGCCGCCCTGACCCTCGCGGCGCCCGCCGCGGCCGCCTCCCGCTACGTCTCGCTCGGCGACTCCTACGCCGCCGGTCCCCTCATCCCGGTGCAGCTCCCGCCGTTCGGGTGCCTGAAGTCGAGCAACGACTACGGGCACCTGACCCAGCTGCAGCTGCGCTTCCCCGAGTACCGCGACCCGAGCTGCAGCGGCGCGACGACGAACCACATGACGCAGCCGCAGGGCGTCACGCCGGGCCCCAACCCGCCGCAGTTCGACTCGCTGACCGCCGACACGTCGATGGTCACGCTGACGATCGGCGGCAACGACATCGGCTTCTCGAGCATCGCGCAGGACTGCTTCGTCACGCAGCCGACGGCGGGCTCGCCGTGCAAGGACAAGTACACGGCGGGCGGGCAGGACGAGGTCTCGCGGCGGATCGCCGAGGCCGCGCCGAAGGTGGCCGCCGTGCTCCAGGGCATCACGAGCCGATCACCGCGCTCGACGACCTACGTCGTCAACTACTCCGCGATCTTCCCCCACCAGGGGCCGGGCTGCTACCCGCAGATGCCGGTCGCCGAGGGCGACGTCCCGTGGCTGCGCGCCAAGCAGGAGGAGCTCAACGCGATGCTCGCCACGCAGGCCTCGGCCAACGGCGCGCGCCTGGTCGACGTCTACGCGGCGAGCCGCGGGCACGACGCCTGCTCGCTGCCGGGCTTCCGCTGGGTCGAGCCGGTCACACCGGCCTCACCGGCCGCGCCCATCCACCCCAACCTGATCGGGATGCGGGCGATGTCGAACCTGATCGTGGCGGCGACCCGAGCGTGAACCCGGTCGTCGTCGTCACCGGCGCCTCGAGTGGCATCGGCGAGGCCACCGCGCGCCTGCTCGCCCGCGAGCACGGCGCGCAACTCGTGCTCGTGGCGCGGCGCGAGGAGCGCCTGCGCGAGCTCGCCGCGGAGCTCGGCGGCGGCGCGAGCTTCCTCGCCGCCGACCTCACCGACGACGGCGCGCCCGCGCGCGTGCGTGAGGCGGTACAGGAGCGCCACGGGCGGCTCGACCTGCTCGTCAACAACGCCGGCGCCGCCTGGCGCGCCACGTTCGCCGACGGCGGCTGGGAGAACGTCCGCCGCCACATGGAGGTCAACTTCGACGCCGTGGTGCGCCTGACCGAGGCGCTGCTGCCGCTGCTGCGCGACAGCGCACCGAGCGCGATCGTCAACGTGGCGAGCACCGCCGGGCGCGTGGCGCGCCCCGGCTCGGGCGCCTACTCGGCGAGCAAGTTCGCGCTCGCGGGCTGGTCCGACGCGCTCGCCGGCGAGGAGGCCCCCAACGGCGTGCACGTCGGCCTCGTGCTCCCCGGCTTCATCACCACCGAGGGCTTCCCGCAGTCCGAGCTCACCGGCGGGCGCCTCACGCGCCGGCTCGTCTCGACGCCCGAACGTGGCGCGCAGGCGATCGTCGACGCCGGCCTCGGGCGCAAGGCCGAGCGCTACGTGCCGCGGCCCTACGCGCTCGCCGCGGCCGCGCGGGTACTGGCTCCGCGGCTGGTGCGGCGCGCCACCGGCGGCAAGACGGGCGGCCGGTTCGTCACCCGCACCGGCGGTGACGACCCTTGATCGGAGGGGTACGATGAGCTCGATGGATCGCTTCGACGATGTCTCCGTGGTCGCCTCGGTCGACGAGTCGCCGCCGCCCCCGCGCGTGCCGCGTCCCGTGCGCCGCGGGTTCACGGTCGTCGTCGCCTCCGTCGTCGTGACCGGCGCGCTGGCCGGCGCCGCCGTCGGGCTCGCCAGCGAGAAGCGCGAGCCCGCGAAGCCCGTCTCGGCGACCAATGAGGGCTGGAGCTCCTACGCACCCCTCGGCGGGCACCCGTGCCACCACGGCATGCGCCACCAGCAGTCCTCCGCGCCGCGCTACTGAGGCTCGGGCAGCTCTCCGACGCGGGTGCCCTCGGGCAGCTCGCCGTTGGCCTGCTCGGGCAGCGCTGACGGCGGCGTCTTCGCGGCCTCCATCAGTGGCTTGATGAGGTCGATCGGGAGCGGGAAGACGATCGTCGAGGAGTTCTCGCCGCCGATCTCCGACAACGTCTGCAGGTAGCGCAGCTGCAGCGCGGCGGGGGCCTGGCCGAGCACGAGCGCCGCCTCCGACAGCTTCGCAGCGGCCTGCGACTCGCCCTCGGCGTGGATGATCTTGGCCCGCCGCTCACGCTCGGCCTCAGCCTGGCGCGCCATCGCGCGCTGCATCGTCGTCGGGATGCCGACGTCCTTGATCTCGACCGTGGTCACCTTGATCCCCCACGGCTCGGTGTGCTCGTCGATGATCTGCTGCAGGTCCTCGTTGAGGCGCTCGCGCTCGCTCAGGAGCGTGTCCAGATCGGCCTTGCCGAGCACCGAGCGCAGCGTCGTCTGGGCGATCTGCAGCGTCGCCCGGCTGGCGTCCTCGACCGAGACGACCGACGCGTTCGCGTCGACGACCCGGAAGTAGACGACCGCGTCGACCCGCGCGGGGACGTTGTCGCGCGTGATCACGTCCTGGGGCGGGATTGCGAGCGTGACCGTGCGCAGCGTCACGCGCACCATGCGGTCGACGCCCGGGATGAGCATGATCAGCCCCGGGCCGCGCTGCCCGGTGAGGCGGCCGAGCCGGAACACGACCGCGCGCTCGTACTCGCGCAGCACGCGCACGGACGAGCCGGCGAGCGCCGCGACGAGCAGCACGATGACGACGAGGGCGAACAGGATCTCGGACATCAGAAGACCTCCCAATCTTCGGCGCGGCGCACCGTGAGCGTCAGGCCGTCGACGCGCTCGACCACGATCTGATCGCCGCGCTCGAGCACGGCCTCCTCCTCGACGCTCCACTGGCGCGCGCGCCACAGCGCGCCGTCGAGGAAGACCTGGCCGAGTGGGGTGGGCGCGGCACGGACCTCGCCGACGCGCCCGATCAGGCCCTCCGGCCCGCTGCGCACACGCGCGTGGCGGGCGGCGAGCGCCTTGTGCACGACGACCCACAGGTAGCCCGCGCCGAGGGCGCCGCCCGCGAGCCCGGTGGTCAGGGCGAGCGCCAGCCCGAACCCCGCGCCGCCGACCACGAGGGCCAGCCCGGTCGCCGCCGCCGCGACGGCCGCGGACCCGAGCGCGCCGTGCGTCGGCACGTGGGCCTCCAACACCGCGAGTGCGGCGCCTACCACCAGCAAGAGCAGGCCGAACTCAGACATGTAGCTCTCTTCCGAGAGTACTCCCCCGCGGGCGTGCGATCATCGCGCGATGCCCGAACCTGGCGGCCTTGACCTCCTACGCGAATGGCAGTCGGCCATGCAGTCGGTGATCCCGCGCCAGCTGCTGGGACCGCTCAAGCGGCAGACGGAGCTCATCCAGGACGTGCTCGAGCGCGAGCGCAAGCTCCAGCGCGAGGTGATCGGACACCTCTTCGCACCGCTCGACGCCGTGTTCGACCTGCTCGAGCAGAGCGGCGCGACGATCCGCCAGCAGGCCGAGGCGCTCGAGCAGGCCGCGCGCGCCCTCGAGGACACCGCCGTGCTGATGAAGGCGCAGGCGGAGCTGTTCGAGCGCGGCATCAAGACGCTGCGAGAGCCGGCCGACCTCGCGCGGAGGACGGCCGGCCTGGACGAGCGCGCGAAGAAACGGACGAAGAAGAAGCCCTAGCCGGCTCTCAGCGCGTGATGCGTCTCCCCCGTGCCGACGCCGGTGACGGGCCCGGCGCCGGCGCTGCTCGCGGTGTTCGTGGCCTGCCCCTTGGTCGCCACGCTGAGCGGCGTCGCCGGCGCGTAACTCGCCTCGTCGAACGTGCTCGCCGTGGGCTGCTCGTGGCCGACGGGGAAGACCGACGTCGCCTTGCCGCCGCTGAACGAGGTGGAGATGTAGTCGCCGACCATCGGGCCCTGGGAGGTCAACGCGATCTGGCTCAGCGCCATCGGTCCGGCGAGCTGCGTCGCATTCCCCCAATGGGCGCCGCCGTCCGGCGAGGAGGTGTAGCCGACCTCGAGCCGGCAGCCGCCGGTGCAGGTCGTGTCGGGATAGAAGTAGTACGTCAGGGCCAGGTGGGCGTTCCTCCCCGAGGTGGCCGGGTCGACGGCCAGCCCTGGGATGAAGTGATCCGCACCGCTCGTCACGGCGTCGATCGGCACGCGCGACACCGCGCTCCAGGTGACACCGTCTGAGGACGTGCTGAACACGATGTCGTTGGCCGAGCACTTGGGCCGGAAGCGACAGTCCTCCCAGGCGACGAACACCTTGCCGGATCCGTCGATCTCCGCGGTCGGCAGCGGGCTCGTGCGCAGGCCGCCGGCGACGCCGTGGAAGCGGACCCCGGAGATCGTGACCGCCTTGGTCCAAGAGCTCCCGCCGTCGGTTGAGCGGAAGGCCGAGATCTTCCCGTCGAGGCTCTCGAACGGCACGATCACCGTCCCGTCGGGCTGCACCACTGGCTGCCCGCCGAGGCCTTTGTCATGGCCCGCGGTCTGGATCGGGGTGCTCCAGGTCGCGCCGCCGTCCGTCGAGGTCGTCATGAGCTCTCGGTCGCCGTCGCCGAAGTTGTCGAGCTCGGTGTAGCAGTGGCCGCGGAAGCGCGAGGAGACGTTGTCGCAGACGGTCCAGTTCTTGTCGAGGTCCACGGAGTGGGCGAGCGGCGGGGGGGTGCTCACCGGGTTCTGCCACGTCGCCCCGCCGTCGGTCGAGCGACTGACGAGCACCGTCGGGACAGACGTGCTCGGGAGCAGCGGGATCGAGGAGATCATCCACGTGCCGTGCGCGGAGTCATAGGCGACGCTCGCGTCGCTCACCCTCTCGTAGGCGCTCGCGGCGCCGGAGCTGAAGGTCATGCCGGGAAGGAACCCGGAGGACCATGTCGTGCCTCCGTCCGTCGAACGGACGAAGCCGACGTCGGTCGCCCCACCGTTGAAGAAGCGGCCGACCTGCATGGCGCCGACGACCGTGCCGCCGAATGCGAACGTGTCGGGCTCCACCTCCGTGGCGTGCTGGCTGGTTCCGTTGGTGAACGGGTCCGTGCTGACCCGCGTCAGGGGGACGTTCGCCGCGGCTGGCGCGGCTCCGAGGAGAAGCGCGGCGACGGCGAGCGCGCCGGCGCGACGTGCATGAAGGCTCATGGGCCGACACTAGTTGGGCGGCCGAGCCGGGGGGAGAACTTGCTCCGCGCCGTCCCGCCCCGAGCCCGCCTTCGGACGGGACGGCCAACGAACCCCGGCTCATCCGATCGGATGAGGCGGCGCCCGCGGTTCATCCGCTCGGCGCGCGCCGGTTGCTCCGCACGCCCGACGACGGCGCGCCGGCCCGCGCGTACCTTCGTGCCATGACCTCCCCCACCCCCATCGATCCCGGCTCGCTCGCGATCCAGACGCAGGGGCTCGGCAAGCGCTTCGGCACCCGCGCCGCGCTCGACGGCGTCGACCTCGAGGTGCCTCGCGGCGTCGCGTTCGGGTTCCTCGGCGCCAACGGCGCCGGCAAGACGACGCTGATCCGGCTCCTGCTCGGGCTCGCCCGGCCGACCTCCGGCACGATGCGCCTGCTCGGCCGCGACCTGCCCGGCGGCAGCGCCGAGGCGCTGGCCCACGTCGGCGCGATCATCGAGGAGCCGCGCTTCCACCCCCACCTCAGCGGCCGCGAGAACCTGCACGTCCACGCTGCGGCGCGCGACCGCGCCGCCCACGACCGCATCGACGGCGCGCTCGCCCGCGTCGGCCTCGCGGCGCGCACCGACGAGAAGGTCAAGACCTACTCGCTCGGCATGCGCCAGCGCCTGGGCGTCGCGCGCTGCCTCCTCTCCGACCCGGAGCTGCTGATCCTCGACGAGCCGATGAACGGGCTCGACCCGGCCGGCATCCTCGAGTTCCGCCACCTGATCCGCGAGCTCGTCGCCGAGGGTCGCACCGTGCTGCTCTCCTCGCACCTGCTCGACGAGGTCGAGAAGACCTGCGACATCGTCGCGATCGTCGACGACGGCCGCGTCGTCGCCCAGGGGTCGATCCACGAGCTCACCGATCGTGCCCTGGGCGACGACGTGCCCGAGGTCGACGATCGCCGCCAGGTCGCAGGTCTTCTCGACCTCGTCGAGCAGGTGCGAGGACAGCAGCACGGTGCGGCCCTCGCCGACGAGGTCGCGGATCAGGCCGC
>JAXDGC010000141.1:0-8339 GCA_034665245.1 Solirubrobacteraceae bacterium
GGGCGCCCTCGACGACGGTGCGGAACCGGAGAAGGCTGGGATCGGCCACGGCTGAAGCCGGGCCGCCTATGCCTTCGTGATCTTGCCCGCCTTGAGGCAGCGCGTGCAGACGTACACGCGCTTCGGAGCGCCGGCCTCGGAGATGCGGACCTTCTGGAGGTTGGCGTCGAACCGTCGCTTGGTGGCGACCATGGAGTGCGAGCGGCTCTGCCCGAAGGCAGGCTTCTTGCCGCAGGAATGACAGACGCGGGCCATAGCGACGGGAAGTATAGGGCGAGGGTCGGGTGGGTACCGTTTCTGACGTGCCCCCCGTCTCGACGGCTCGAATCTCTCTGCCCGATCGCTACAAAGTCGTTCGCCACATCGCGAACGGCGGGATGGCCGGCGTCTGGGAAGCGCAGGACGAATTGCTCGGCCGCGCCGTCGCGATCAAGGTGCTCGCGCAGCATCTCTCCGACGACGAGCGCGCCCGCAAGCGCTTCGAGCGCGAGGCGCGCGCCGCCGCCGGGCTGTCCTCGCACCCCAACGTGGTGACGATCTACGACGTCGCCGAGCACGAGGAACGCGCCTTCATGGTCATGGAGCTGATGCGCGGCGGGTCGATGGCCGACGTGCTGCGGCGCGAGGAGAGCGAACGCATCGGCGTCCAGCGCGCCCTGCGCTGGCTCCACGAGGCCGCGTCAGGGCTCGACGCCGCCCACGAGGCCGGCATCGTCCACCGCGACATCAAGCCCGCCAACCTGTTGCTCGACGACCACGATCGGCTTGCCATCGGCGACTTCGGGATCGCCCGGCTCGCGTGGGAGGAGCAGGTCACCCAGACCGGGCAGGTGCTCGGCACCGCCGCCTACCTCGCCCCCGAGCAGGCGATGGGCGAGCCCGCCATCGCCGCCTCGGACCGCTACGCGCTCGCGGTCGTCGCGTTCGAGCTGCTGACCGGCGAGAAGCCCTTCAACGCCGAGCATTTCGCGGCCCAGGCCCGCGCGCACGTCGAGGACGACCCGCCGCGCGCCTCCGAGCTCAACCCGGATCTGACCGACAAGGTCGACGCCGTGATCGACCGCGGGATGGCGAAGGACCCCGACGACCGCTGGGAGTCCGCCGCCGAGTTCGTCGAGCGCCTCGAGACCTCGCTCGCCGCGCCGCCGCCGCGGCGCGCCGCCAAGGCCGCCCCGGTCGGCCCGACGCGGTCCACACGCCTGATGGACGGCCGCGACCGCACGCCCACGCCACCGCCGGCCGCGCCTCGCCGCCCCTCGGCCGCCGCGGATCGCCCGCGGCGCTCGGGCCCCGGCGCGGGTGTTCTCGTCGCGGGCGTCCTCGCCCTCCTGGCGGCCGTCGTGCTCGCGTTCGTGCTGCTCGGTGGCGGCGGTGACGGCAACGGCGGCCAGGCCGCGAGGAAGACCGCGACGCCGCCGGCGAAGAAGAAGGCGACCGCGACGCCGGCGGCCAAGCAGACCTCGACGCCCACCGCGACCGCTACGGCTACGGCGACCGCGACGGCGACCCCCGCCCCGGCCACGGGCAAGGAGCCGGCCGGTAACGACCCGCGCCAGCTCCAGCTGCAGGCCTTCAACCTCAACAATGCGGGCAAGCCGCAGGAGGCCCTGCCGGTCGCGCAGAAGGCCGTCAGGCTCGGCTGCAAGGGCAACGCGCCGGTGAGCCCGTGCGGCTACGCCCTGTTCGAGCTCGCGAAGGCCCAGCGCGGCACGGGCGACCCCCAGTCCGCGATCAAGACGCTGCAGGAGCGCCAGCGGCGCTACCCGAACGACCAGAAGGCCGCCGTCGACGCGGAGATGCGCAAGGCCAAGGCCGACGCGGGGCAAGGCTGAGCCTCGACACGGTCACGCGCGCCGTCGCCGGCGTGCCGTTCATGTCGCCGGAGCAGGGTCGGATCGTCTACGACCACGTCCGCACCACGCGGCCCGCCGAGGTGCTCGAGCTCGGGACCGCCCACGGCGTCGGCGCGGCCTATCTCGCGGGCGCGCTCGAGGACAACGGCGCCGGCCACCTCACCACGGTCGACTTCGCGGGCGCGGTCTATGACCCGCCCCCCGAGGCGCTGCTGGCCCGCGCCGGCGTCGCGCAGCGCGTGCGCATCGTGCGCGAGTTCTCGTCCTACACCTGGTGGCTCAAGGAGCAGGTGCAGGCGCGTTCGGATCGCGACGGCAACGTCGAGCCGCTCTACGACTTCGTCTATCTCGACGGCGCGAAGAACTGGACGATCGACGGCCTCGCGGTCGTGCTGGTGGAGAAGCTGCTGCGGCCCGGCGGCTGGCTGCTGATGGACGACCTCGACTGGACCTACGCCCAGGACCCGGGGCGCGAGGCGACCGACGGGATCGTCCACCGCGAGCTGTCAGAGGCGGAGCGCACGCAGCCCCACCTGCGCGCGGTGTTCGAGCTGATCGTCGCCCAGCATCCCGCCTTCACCGACGTCCGGGTCCAGGACGAGTGGTGGGGCTGGGCGCGCAAGGCGCCCGGCGAGCCGCGGCGCTACTCGGTCGAGACCAGCCGCCCGCTCGGCGCGCTCGCCGCGGGAGCGCTGCGGCGCCTCAAGCGGCGGGTCCAGCAGCGCCTTCGCCGCTGACCAGCAGGCGGTAGCCGAGGTCGAGCTCGTCGAGCGCGAGGAGGTCGGCGTGGCGCTCGGCCCAGGCGCCGGTGCGGATGTCGTCCGCGAGCCGGGCCAGGCCGGCGTCGAGCTCACCCGTGCCCCGCTTGGCCAGTGTCGAGATGCCGGCCCGCACCACCGGATCGAGGTACGCCTCTGGACGGCGCCAGTGAGCCCCGTAGAAGCCGTCGCGGCAGTCGTGAGGGATCGGGACCGCCGACACCCGCAGCGCCCGCAGCGCGCCCGCCTGGTCGGCGAGGCTGGGGAAGCTCTCGACGTCCTCGTCGATCAGCTCCGGGAAGTACTCGGCGCTGACCCACAGGCGGCCCGCGAAGCTCGGGTCCCAGCTGAACACGACGACGCGCTCCGCCACGCGGCGCAACTCGTCGATCCCGGCACGCCAATCCCCCCAGTGGTGCAGCGTCAGCACCGCCATCGCCGCGTCGAAGCTCGCGTCCTCGAACGGGAGCGCCTCGGCCGCCGCCTGGACGGCCGGCGCGGCCCCGGGCGGGCGCTGCGCGATCATCACCGCCGACGGCTCCACCGCCGTCACCTCGCGGTCCGGCGGCTCGTAGCTGCCGGTCCCCGCCCCCACGTTGACGACCGTGCGGGCGTCGCCGAGGGCGTCCCAGATCGCCGCCGCGATCCGCGGGTCGGTCGCCCGGGTGTGCGTGTAGCTACGGCCGATGACGTCGTACTTCATGCCAGCTCCGCTCGCAGCGCGGCCATCTGCAGCACGACCTGCCCCGCGTGGTAGCCCGTGTCCCGGTGATCGCCACCCGACCGCGCGAGCGCCTGCTCCATGTTCTCCACCGTCAGCACGCCGAACGCGCACGGCACGCCCGTGCGCAGCTGCACGTCCTGGATGCCGCGCGCCGCCTCGGCGCAGACGTAGTCGTAATGGTCGGTCTCGCCGCGGATCACCGCGCCGAGGCAGGCGACCCCGGTCACCCGGCCGGTCTGCGCGAGATACAGCGCGCCGAGCGGCAGCTCGTAGGCGCCGGGCACGTCGTGCACCTCGGCCTCCCCCGCGCCGGCCTCGGCGAACGCCCGCTGGGCGCCGGCGACGAGGCGCTCCGCGAGCTCCCCGTAGAAGCGCCCGACGACGATGGCGAAACGGCCGTCAGTCACGCGACGCCGGCCGCTCTGCCCCGCGGGCGTCGCGGTCGTGCTCGTGCTCGGCGTGCAGCATCTCCTCGTCCAGCGGGAGCCCCTGGTGGTGCAGCGTGTGGCCGAGGCGCGTGCGCTTGGTGTCGAGGTAGGCCGCGTTGTGCGGGTTGGCCGCGTGCTGGATCGGCACCTGCTCGGTGACGGAGAGGCCGTAGCCCTCGAGCCCGATGATCTTCTTCGGGTTGTTGGTCATGATGCGGATCGAGCCGAGCCCGAGATCGACGAGGATCTGCGCGCCGATGCCGTAGTCGCGCAGGTCGACGGGCAGCCCGAGCTCGAGGTTGGCGTCGACGGTGTCGAGCCCGCCGTCCTGGAGCTTGTAGGCCCGCAGCTTGTTGAGCAGCCCGATCCCGCGGCCCTCCTGGGCGAGGTAGAGCAGCACGCCCTCCCCCTCCCGCTCGATCTGGGCCAGAGCCGACTCGAGCTGCTCGCCGCAGTCGCAGCGCAGCGAGTGGAAGACGTCGCCGGTGAGACACTCGGAGTGCACCCGCACGAGCACGTCGTCCGCGCCGTCGACGTGGCCCTTGACGAGCGCGACGTGGTGCTTGTCGTCGACCAGCGAGCGGTAGCCGACGACGTTGAACTCGCCGAACGCGGTCGGCATCCGCGTCTCGACCACGCGCTCGACGAGCTTGTCATGCTTGCGCCGGTAGGCGATCAGGTCGGCGACGGTGATCATCTTCAGGCCGTGGCGCTCGGTGTAGGGGATCAGGTCGGGCACGCGCGCCATCGTCCCGTCGTCGTTCATGACCTCGCAGATCACGCCGGCCGGCGTCAGGCCCGCGAGGCGGGCGAGGTCGACGGCCGCCTCGGTCTGGCCGGTGCGCTCGAGGACGCCGCCGGGCTTCGACTTCAGCGGGAAGACGTGGCCGGGCTGGACGAGGTCGTGCGGGCGCGCGGCGGGGTCGATGGCGACCTGGATGGTGCGCGCGCGGTCGGCGGCGGAGATGCCGGTGGTGACGCCGTCGCGAGCCTCGATCGAGACCGTGAAGGGTGTCTGGAACGGCGACTCGTTCTTGGCCGCCATCAGGTCGAGACCGAGCTCGTCGCAGCGCTCGGGCGTCAGCGACAGGCAGATCAGCCCGCGGCCGTGCATGGCCATGAAGTTGATCGCCTCGGGGGTGACGAACTGGGCCGCCATGGTGAGGTCGCCCTCGTTCTCGCGGTCCTCGTCGTCGCAGACGACCACCATCCGGCCAGCGCGGATCTCCTCGATCGCCTCCTCGATGGGAGCGAACGCGCCGCTCATGGGACCGCCACCATCAGCTTCTCGACGTACTTGGCGAGCACGTCCACCTCCAGGTTGACCGGCGTGCCGGGAGCGGCGGCGCCGAGGTTGGTCCGCTCAAGAGTCTCGGGGATCAGCGACACCGAGAACGTGTCCGCGGTCACACTCGCGACCGTGAGCGACACGCCGTCGACGGCGATCGAGCCCTTCTCGACCACGTAGCGCAGGAGCTCGGGCGGCGCCTCGATCGTGACGACGCGGGCGAAGCCGTCCGCGACGGCGTCGCGCACCTCACCGACGCCATCGACGTGGCCCTGCACCACGTGGCCGCCGAGCCGGTCGGCCGCGCGCAGCGGCAGCTCGAGGTTGACCCGCGCGCCGTCGACGACGGCGGCGAGCGAGGAGCGGCGCAGCGTCTCGTGCATCACGTCGGCGGCGAACTGCCCGTCCGCGACCTGCGTGGCGGTCAGGCAGACGCCGTTGACCGCGACCGAGTCGCCCTCGCGCAGCTCGCCGGCGAGGGCGCTGCGGACGCGCAGCCGCACGCCGTCGCCGGTGGCCTCCAGCGCGGCGACGGTGCCCAGGTCGGCGACGAGCCCGGTGAACGCGTCTACCACTCCCTGATCCGCGCCGACAGCAGGACGTCGTCGCCGATCCGCTCGACGTCGAGGCGCAGCGCATGCGTCGCCTCGGCGATGCGCTCGGCCCCCTCGCCCTCGAGCGGATCGCGCGCGCTCGACCCGCCGACCACGATGGGGGCGATGAAGAGCCGGATCTCGTCGACCTCGCCGGCGTCGAAGAACGCGCCCGCCAGGTGCGGGCCACCCTCGAGCAGGATCGAGGTCACGCCCTGGGCGCCGAGCTGGTCGAGCGCGGAGCGGATGCGCGCGGGCTCGTTCTCGCCCGTCGCGACGAGGACCTCGGCGCCGGCGGCCTCGAGCGCGTCGGTGGCGAGGCGGGAGGCGGCCCGGGACACGACCACGATCAGCGGCACCTCGAGCGCCCCGCGCACGAGCTGGGAGTCCAGCGGCAGCCGCGCCTCGGAGTCGAAGACGACCCGCGCGGGCTGCTTGAAGTCGCCCTGGATCCGCGCGGTCAGCTGCGGATCGTCGGCGAGTGCCGTCCCGATCCCGACCACCACCGCGTCGCGCTCGGCGCGCCAGTGGTGGGCGCGGAAGCGCGAGTCCTCGCCCGAGATCCACTTGGAGTCGCCGGTGTGGGTGGCGACCTTGCCGTCGAGCGTCATCGCCGACTTGAAGACGACCTGCGGGCGCCCGGTGCGGGCGTGCTTGCGGAAGGCCTGGTTGAGACAGCGGGCGCGCGCGGCGAGCTCGCCGTCGGCGACGACGACCTCGATCCCCTCGTCGCGGAGGATGCCGAGGCCGCGGCCGGAGGCCTTCTCGGTCGGGTCGTCGGAGGCGACCACGACGCGCGCCAGGCCGGCCGCGAGGATCGCCTCGGTGCACGGCGGCGTCTGGCCGGTGTGGCAGCACGGCTCGAGCGAGAGGTACATCGTGGCGCCGCGCACGTCGGCCTCGCCGCAGGCCGCGAGCGCGGCGCGCTCGGCGTGCGGGCCGCCGTAGACGGCGTGCCATCCCTCGCCCAGCGTGACGCCGTCGCGGGTCACCACCGCGCCGACCAGCGGGTTGGGGCTGGCACGCCCACGACCCTGCTCGGCGAGCTCGATCGCGCGGGCGAGCGGGGCATGGTCGGTCTGCAGCAGCGTGGTCACGTGACGCCCCAGGATATTCACCGCCCGCCGCAGGCTCCGCCGGTGAGCCGGTAGATCACGATTTCCGGGCCGGGGCGCTTGAAGGAGAGCGGGTAGGAGTTGAACGAGAAGTCGAATGAGAACGTCCGCACCGGCTGCCGCGCGGCGAAGACGACGCGGCCTCCTCGGCGCAGCGCGTCGTAGTAGCGCAGCGCCTGCGGGACCGCCTTGGGCTCGGCGAGGGCGCGCCCGAACTGGGTCGATCCCGTGAGCACGGTGCAGTAGCCGCGGCGCTGGTACTGGCTCACGAGGGCCGGGAACAGCGTGCGCTCGTAGTCCTCGAGCTTGACCACCGGCCCGAGCCCGCCCTTGCGCGGTGTGCCGTCGGCCCGCAGGCGCGACCGCGAGGTCGGCCACTTGGTCCAGCGCGCGCCGTTGCCGGTGGCGGGGAGCGCCCGCCCGGTGTCGCTCGCGAACGAGTCGGGGACGACCGGCTCGATCACGACCTTCGCGCCCGCCGGGACGTTGTTCACCATCCAGTCGCGCGCCAGCTGCCGTGTGTCCGGGCGGGCGAGCACGACGTCGTTGTGGATCGCGAACACGAGCCCCTGCGCGCACAGCAGCACGGCCGCGACGGCGCCGGCCCACGCCGGCCGCGGCCGGCCCACGCGCTCGATCACCCACGTCGCGAGCAGGACCGCGCCGTAGGCGGCGAGCAGGCACAGCAGCGGGTAGAGGGGCAGCAGCCAGCGGGCGAAGAAGCGGTCCTGCGAGCCCATGAATCCGACGAACGCGAGGATCGCGGGCAGGAGCACGAGCGCGCGGCGCCAGTCGCGCACGGCGAGCGCGATCGCGCCGCCCAAGGCGGCCAGGGCGGGCAGCCAGCCGAGGCCCCAGGTCGTGGTCCCGAGGTAGTAGAGGATCCCGCTGTCGTTGGTCAGGCCGAGCTTGCCGCCGCCGTCGCTCGACGCCGCGGACTGCGCGCTGAGCCCGTCGCGGAACGCGTGGAAGTCGAGCAGCGCGAACGGATTGGCGGTCAGGAAGAACGCGAGGGCGAGCACGCCCGCGAGCGCGAGCCCGGTGATCCGCCGCATGTCCGACTGCCCCGCGCCGAGCGTGGTCGCCGCCAGCAGCGGCAGCAGCACGATCCCGCCCGTGTACTTGGTCGCGCACGCGAGCCCGAGCCCCGCCCCGGCGAGCGCGTAGTCGCCGAGCCGCCCGCGGGTGAACACGCCCGCGACGCCCGCGAGCGCGAGGCACACCGGCGCGAGCGTGGGGACGTCGTTGAGCGCGAAGTGGGCGTAGTGCACGGGCAGGAAGGCGACGGCGAGCAGCGCCGCGGCCACGAGCCCGGTGCGGCGGCCGAACATGCGCGCCCCAACCCATGCCAGCAGCCCGACGGCCACCGTGCCGAGCACGGCCGAGAGAGCGCGCGCCACGGCGAAGACGTCGCCGGGATCGCCGGCGTAGGCCGCATCGACCCCGTCGCGGCCACCGAAGCCGAGGGCGAAGACGACGTGCAGCAGGTACGTGTAGGCGGGCGGGTTGATGAAGTAGTTCGGGTTGTAGGTGTGCCCGAACATCCCGATCGCGCCGGCGACGAAGTGCGCGTTCTCATC
>JAXDGC010000142.1:0-9485 GCA_034665245.1 Solirubrobacteraceae bacterium
GTCGGCGGGATGCGGCCCGGCTCGATGCCCGCCGACTCGCGCGACATCTGGCAGGAGGGGATCGTGATCCCGCCGCTGCGGCTCGACGACGGCGTGCTCGAGCTGATCCTTGCGAACGTCCGCACGCCCGACATCCGCCGCGGCGACCTGCGCGCGCAGACGGCGGCCAACCGGCTGGCGGGGCGGCGGCTGGAGGAGCTGGTCGAGCGGCGCGGCCGCGAAACGATCGAGCAGGCCTTCGAGGAGGTCATCGCCTACGCCGAGCGGCGGACGCGCGAGGCGTTGCGCGAGGTGGCCGACGGGACCTACGAGGCCGAGCGCGCGCTCGAGGGCGACGGCGTCTCCGACGAGGACGTGCGGATCGCCGTCGCGGTGACGGTCGACGGCGACGAGCTGCGGATCGACTTCGCCGGCACAGACGACCAGGTGGCCGGCAACGTCAACTGCCCGCTGTCGGTCACGCGCTCGGGCTGCTACTTCGCGCTGCGCGCGCTGCTGCCCTCGGACGTCCCGGCGAACGCCGGCACCTACGCCGCGCTGAGCATCGAGGCGCCCGAGGGCTCGGTGGTGAACGCCCGGTCGCCCGCCGCCGTGGTGGCCGGCAACGTCGAGACCTCGCAGGCGATCGCCGACGCCGTGCTCGCGGCGCTCGCGCAGGCCGTCGACCTGCCCGCGCAGGGCCAGGGCACGATGAACAACCTGATCATCGGCGGCGCGGGCTGGACCTACTACGAGACGATCGGCGGCGGGCAGGGCGCGAGCGCCGGCGGGCCCGGCCCCTCGGGCGTCCACGTCGGGATGTCGAACACGCTCAACACGCCGATCGAGGCGCTCGAGCTCGAGTACCCGATGCGCGTCGAGCGCTACGAGCTGCGCGACGGCTCGGGTGGCGACGGCGAGCAGCGCGGCGGGGACGGCGTCGAGCGCGCGGTCCGCGTGCTCGAGCCGGCGACGCTCAACCTCCTCACCGACCGCCGCCGCCACGCGCCGCAGGGTGCGAACGGGGGCGGGCCGGGGGCGTGCGGGGAGAACCTGCTCAACGACGAGGAGCTGCCGCCCAAGGCGGCCCGCGAGCTCGCCGAGGGCGACGTCGTCACGGTCCGCACGCCAGGTGGCGGCGGCTACGGCAAGGCGTGACGCACCCGGTCATCGCGGCGCTGCACGAGCGGCCGCCCGCGTCTCGGATCGCGCTCGTGGTCGAGGGCGGCGGAATGCGCGGCGCGGTCTCGGGCGGGATGGCGCTGGGGCTCGACGAGCTCGGGCTGGCGCAGGCCTTCGACGCCGCCTACGGCTCCTCGGCGGGGACGCTGAACGCGATGTGGCTCGTCTCCGGGCGCGTGCGCGACGGCATCCCGACCTGGACCGACCCGCGGCTCGTGCGCGAGCTCATCAGCCGCCGCCGGGCGCTGCTGCGGCGCCCCGTCGTCGACGTCCGCCGGCTCGTGGAGGAGCGCTACGAGCAGCTCTCGCCGGGTCTCTTCGACGCGGTGCTCGCCGGATCGACCGAGCTGCATCCGATCGCGACCGAGGTGGAGACGGGGGACGCGGTGGATCTCCACGGCGAGATCGCCGACGCCCGCACGCTGCGCCTGGCGCTGCGCGGCTCGGCGGCGCTGCCGCTGCTCGCCGGGCCGCCGGTCGAGCTCGGCGGGCGCCGGCTGATCGACGCCGGCCTGTCCGCCGCGATCCCGTTCGGGGCCGCGCTCGCCGATGGCGCGACGCACGTCCTCGTCCTCCGCTCGCGGCGCGCCGGCGAGGTCGCCACGGCGCCCGGGCGCCTGACCGGCGCGCTGACCGCGCGCGCGTTGCGCCGCCTGGCGCCCGCGCTCGAGCAGGGGTTCCGCACCCGCGCGGAGCGCGAGGGCGCCGATGAGGCGCTGCTCGCCCGCCACGACGCCGACCCGTCGCTCGAGCCCGCGATCCTCTCGATCCGCCCGGCGCCGGGCTCGGCGGTCCCGAGCCGCCTCGAGCGCGATATCGACGTGATCCGCTCCGGCCTCGAGGCAGGGCGGGTAGCCGTACTCCAGGCGCTGGACGCCGCTTTATGATCGGAGGGGATGACAGACCTTCAGACCTCTCCCAGCGCTGACCAGAGCCTCGAGCAGTACCGCACCGAGCTGACCGGCTACTGCTACCGGATGCTCGGCTCGAGCTTCGAGGCCGAGGACGCCGTCCAGGACACGATGGTGCGCGCGTGGAAGAGCCTCGACCGCTTCGAGGGCCGCGCCGCCCTGCGGTCCTGGCTGTACCGGATCGCGACCAACGTCTGCCTCGACATGCTCAACGGCCGCCAGCGCCGCGCGCGCCCGATGGACCTCGGGCCGGCAGGCTCGGCCGAGGAGTTCCACGCGGGGACGCTGCCCGAGGCCGCCTGGCTCGAGCCGATCCCCGACTCGCGCGTGCTGCCGGAGGACGGCGACCCCGCCGAGCTGGCCGCTTCGCGCGACACGCTGCGGCTCGCGTTCGTCAACGCGCTCCAGCACCTGCCCCCGCGCCAGCGCGCGGTGCTGATCCTGCGCGAGGTGCTGCGCTGGCAGGCCACCGAGGTGGCCGAGCTGCTCGACACGAGCGTCGCGTCGGTCAACTCCGCGCTCCAGCGCGCGCGGGCCCAGCTCGGCGACACCGACCTGACCCCCGACACGCCCGTCGCCCCGCTCGACGACGCCCAGCGGGAGCTGCTCGACCGCTACGTGGCCGCCTTCGAGCAGTACGACATGGACGCGCTGATCCCGCTCCTGCGCGAGGACGCCTCGCTCTCCATGCCGCCCTACGACCTGTGGCTGCAGGGCCCCGAGCAGCTCAGGACTTGGTTCCTCGGGCACGGCAGCGGCTGTCGCGGCTCGCGCCTGGTCGGCGTCATGGCCAACGGCGCGCCCGCCTTCGGCCAGTACCGGCCGAGCGAGGCCGGCGGCTGGGAGCCGTGGGCGCTGCAGGTGCTCGAGATCTCAGACGGGCGGATCTCCCATCTCAACTCGTTCCTCGACACCCAGCGGCTGTTCCCGCTCTTCGGGCTGCCGCCCCGGCTCGACGCGTAGGACCTCGGCGAGCCCGCAGAGGTCGAGCAGCCCGCGCAGCTCGCGCGAGGGCTCGCGCAGGCGCACCTGGCGGCCGAGCCGCCGCGCGGTGAGCTGCAGCCGCGCTAGCGCCTCGACGGTGCCGGCGTCCGGGTGGGTGAGCGCGGCGACGTCGCAGACCAGCACCTCGGCGTCGGAGCGCGCGAGCTCCGAGCGCGCGCGCTCGCACAGCGCCGCGGCGTCGGCAGGGGTGAGCGGTCCGCTGATCACGAGCCGGCTCACCCGCCGCGCAGGAAGCGCCGGCAGGGGTTGGGTCGCAGTGGCACCTCCACGTGCACGCGCGTGCCGGCGCCGGGCGGGCTCTCGATCTCGACGCGCCCGTCGAGCGCTCCGACGCGGTCGGCGAGGCCGCTCAGGCCCGAGCCGCCCTCCGGCGAGGCGCCACCGCACCCGTCGTCGCTGACGTCGATCGCGAGCCGGCCCCGCTCGACGCGGACGTCGATCGCGACGAGGCCCGCATCCGCGTGCTTGACGACGTTCGCGAGCGCCTCCGAGACGGCGAAGTAGGCGGCGGTCTCGATCGCGTCCGGGAGCCGGCCGTCGAGCGTGGCGCGGACGTCGACGGGCAGCGGCGCGCGGCTCGCCAGCGACTCCAGCGCCGGCTCGAGGCCGCGCTCGGTCAGCACGGCGGGATGTATGCCGCGGGCCAGCTCGCGCAGCTCCTGGAGGCCGGTGTAGAGCTCGGCGATCGCGGTCTCGAGCATGCTCGAGACCTCGCCGTCCGGAGGCGCCTTGCTCTGGGCCAGCCGAAGATGAAGCGCGACGGCGGCGAAGCGGCCCTGCGCGCCATCGTGCAGGTCGCGCTCGAGGCGCCGGCGCTCGGCGTCGCCCGCCGCCACGAGCCGGGCGCGGGAGCCGCGCAGCTCCTGCGTCTGTGCCTGCAGCTCGGCCCGCAGCCGCCGGTTCTCCAGCTCCAGGTCCACCGTTGCGCCCTCGATCAGCATCTCGCTCTCCCGGTTCGGTCGCTCCTGCCCCTAAAGACTGCGCTGAGCGACAGAACTCATCGCGCGACGGCGGGCGGTCAGTCGAACGTGAGCGTGCGCATCAGGCCGGGACCTTGACGCGCTCGTCCTCCGTGAGCTTCTCGTCGAGCCCCTGCACGAGGTGCCCCTCGAGCGAGACGTTGGGCAGGAGGCGGTCGAGCCAGGCCGGCAGCCACCAGGCGCGATCACCGAGCAGCGTCACGACCGCGGGTGCGATCACCATCCGCACGATCAGCACGTCGATCAGGATCGCGAGGCCGAGGCCGACGCCGAACATCTTCCCGATCACGTCGGGCTGGGTGACGAACGATGTGAACACGGCGGCCATGATCAGGCCGGCGAACATCACGACCTTGCCGATCCGGGACATGCCGTGGATCACGCTCGCGCGCGGGCCGTCGCCCTCGTTGTAGGCCTCGTGGATCCGCGAGAGCAGGAAGACGTTGTAGTCCATGCTCAGCCCGAACAGGATCGCGAACAGCATCACCGGGATGAACGAGACGATCGGGACGCCGCTGTCGATGCCGATCAGGCTCGCGCCGACCCCCTTCTGGAAGACGGCGACGACGACGCCGTAGGCGGCGCCGACCGACAGCAGGTTGAAGACCGCGGACACGAGCGGGATCCACAGCGACCGGAAGGCGGCGATCAGCAGCAGCACCGACAGGCCGATCACGACGGCGATGAACAGCGCCAGCCGCCCGGCCACCTTGTCGGAGAAGTCCTCGAAGCCCGGCGTCTGGCCGCCGACGTAGACCTTCAGCTGCGTGCCGGCGGTCGCCTTCGGGATCACGTCGCCGCGCAGCCGTGCGAGCAGGTCGCTCGTCTTGGCGTCCTGCGGCGCGGTCGTGGGGACGGCGATGATCGTCGCCATCTCTCCGTCGCGGCTCAGCGTCGCGGGCGCGACCGCGGCGATGCCCGGCGTGGCGGCGACGGCCTTCTGCAGGCCCGCCAGCTCCGGCTTCGTGCCGGCATCGCCCTTCGGCGTGTCGACGGCGAGCAGGAACGGGCCGTTCGAGCCGGGGCCGAAGGCCTTCGAGAGCTCGTCGTAGGCGACGCGCTGGGTCCGCGAGGTCGGCTGGTTGCCGTCGTCGGGCTGGCCGAGGCGCAGTTGGGTCACGGGCGCCGCGAAGACCAGCAGAACGAGCACGCCCGCGGCGATCGACGCCCACGGCCGCGCCGTCACGATCTCGCCCCAGCGGCCGAAGGCGCGCGAGGGCTCCGTGTGCGCGGCCTTCTTCGGCTTGAGGCGCCGCGAGAGCGCCCCGATCATGATCGGCAGGATCGTCAGCGCCGACACGACGACGGCGCCGACGGCGAGTGCGGCCGCGATGCCGAGCTTGCCGATCAGCGGGATCCCGATCACGAGCAGGCCCGCGATCGCCACCATGACGATCAGCCCGGCCGCGACCACCGAGGACCCGGACGTGGCGGCGGCCTTCGCCGACGCGTCGCGCACGCTGTCGCCGGCCGCCATCTGCTCCCGGAAGCGGGCGATGATCAAGAGCGAGTAGTCGATGCCCGCGCCGAGGCCGAGCATCACCGCGATCACGGTCGCGAACGCCGGCAGGCCGAGCGGCTTCGCGAGCGCGGCCAGCAGGATCTGGCCGACGATCACGCCGATCAGCGCCCCGGCGAGCGTCACGGCCATCGCCGCCAGCGAGCGGAACAGCAGCGTCAGCAGCACGATCGCGATCGCCACGCCGATCAGCTCGCCGACGGGCGCGCTCTGCTCGGACGCGAGGTCGATCAGGATGCCGCGCTCCGCGACGGACACACCGTTGCGCTGGCCGCTCTCGGCCGCCTTCACGAGCGCCACGCCGTCCGGCTTCTTGAGGTTCTGGGGCTCGGTGCTGTAGCGCACCGCGACCGAGGCCAGCCGCCCGTCGCGCGACAGCGTGCCACCCTTGGCGAACGGGTCCTCGACGACCTGGACGCCCTTGAGGGTGCGGACCTTGGCGAGCGCTCCGGTGACCGCGGCGCGCGGCCCGGGATCGGTCACCTTTCCGTTCTTGACGGTGAAGACCAGGGTCGAGTCGGCACCTGCAAACGCCGGGCTGTGGGCCTTGAAGAGATCGAGCGCCTTCTGGGACTCCGTGCCCGGGATGTTGAAGTCATCTGCCGCCTGGCCTCCCGCGCCCGCGGCGACGCCGAGCAGCACGACGACGGCGACGGCGCCGGCGAGCCCGCGCTTCCAATGGTGGGTCAGGGTGCGGGCGAGCCGCGCGAGCAACGAGGACATCTACATCTCCAAGCCAGAATCGATGAGCGGCGCGGAAGGCTACCGGAAGGCTGCAGCAACTGCAAGTTTGCAAAGCCTGCAATAATCCCTTACGATCCCATGATGGCGATCAGCGACGAGGGGCTCGGCCTGCGTGAGCGCAAGCGCCTGCGCACGCGGCTGACGATCGCCCGCGCCGCGCTCGAGCTGTTCGACCGCCAGGGCTTCCACGAGACGCCGATCGCTCAGATCGCCGAGGCCGCCGACGTGTCGCCGCGCACGGTGTCCGGCTACTTCCCGCACAAGGAGGACCTGGTCTTCCCGGACAGCGAAGAGGCCTTCCAGAGCCTCGACCAGCGCTTGCGCGAGCGCCCGCCGGAGGAGACCGCCGCGGACGCTCTGCGCGGCTGGATCGAGAGCTGGGTCGGGGAACAGGCCGGCCTCGAAGAGGAGCAGAAGCTGCGCCGCCGGATCGTCGCGGCCGACGAGGGCCTGCGCGCCTACGAGCACCGCCTGATGCTGCGCGCCCAGGACGCGATCGCAGCGGCGATCGCGCGCGATCTCGGCGTCGCCGCGACCGACCTCGAGCCGCGCATGGCCGCGGCGGCCACGGTCACGATCTTCGAGCTGCTCGGGCAGGTCCTCGAGCCGATCTGCGACCCGGGCGACGAACCACGGCCGCGGGCCGAGGCGCTCGAGGTCGTCGACCGCGCCCTGCTGTTCATCGGCGCGGGCATCCGCGCGCTGCGCGCCGGCTAGCGTCGGCGACAATGCGCCGATGGCCTCCTACTCGGTGAACGAGCGCGCCGTGGCGCGCGCGCAGCAGCTGATCGACGCCCGCCAGTACGTGCTCGACAGCGACTGGGGCGACGCGCAGCCGAACGCGGAGGCGGAGAACGCGTTCCTGGAGTCGCACTCCTGGGACGAGTACGCCGAGTGGCATCTCGGGCTCACCGAGGGGGCGAAGGAGCACACGAAGGCGCGCTACGCGTTCGTCTACGGCGACTTCCGGCGCCTCCACCGCATGGGTCTGATCGCGTGCATGTACCGCGCCGCCGAGTGGCGCCACAAGGAGGTCGAGCTCGCCGCCCATGAGCTGCTCCAGCGGCTCGACCAGAAGACCGGCTAAAGGAGGACGGCGGCCAGCGCGCGGTAGTCCTCGACCGGCGCCGGCCCGTGGCCGAGCGGCTGCAGGCAGACGTGGTCGGCGCCCGCGTCGAAGTGCTCCTGCACCGCCTCGGCGATCGCCTCCGCCGAGCCGTGGGGGATCACCGCGTCGATCAGGCGGTCGCTCCCGCCGTCCGCGAGGTCGCGCTCGGTGAAGCCGAAGCGCAGCAGGTTCGACGTGTAGTTGCGGAGCTGCAGGTAGGTGGCGGCGTAGGCGCGGGCGTCCTCGCGGGCGCGCTCGGGGTCGGTCTCGATCACGACGGCGAGCTCCGGGGCGACGATCGCGTCGGGTCCGATGCGCTCGCGCGCGAAGCGGGTGTGATCGGGGGTCGTGAAGTAGGGATGGGTGCCGAGCGAGCGCTCGGCCGCGAGGTCGAGCATCTTCGGCCCCAGCGCGGCGGCGATGCGCTCGTCGCGCGGGACCGGCGTGTCCGCCGCGTCGAGGCCGTCGAAGAACGCGCGCATCGCGCTCAGCGGCCGCGTGTAATCGCTCGTCGCCTCGGGATGCCCGACGCCGATCCCGAGCAGGAAGCCGCCGGGGAAGTCGCGGGTCAGCTCGGCGTGCTGCGCCGCGACGTCGGCCGGCTCGTGATGCCAGATGTTCAGGATCCCGGTCGCGATCGTCATCTGCTCGGACGCCTCCAGGTACGGGCGCGCCTGCTCGAGCGACGGCGAGCTGCCGAGCCACAGCGCGTCGTAGCCGAGCGCCTCGAGCTCGGGCACGATGCCGGGGCCCGGCTGGTGGCGGCGCCAGATCCCGATGCGGCCGAGTCGCATGTTCCACAGGTTGGCACGCGCGGGCGTAGAGTTGCGCGCCGTGCTCCGCGCCTTCGCGCTTCCGGCGGTGCTGCTCACGCTGGCGCCCTTTCACTCGTCGAGCAAACCGCTGCCTTCACCGGTCCGGTCGCAGCTCAAGGCCGGCGGCTTCTGGCACAAGGGCTGCCCGGTCGCGCTGTCGGGCCTGCGCCTGCTGACGGTCTCCTACCGGGGCTTCGACGGGCACTCGCACGCGGGGCAGCTGATCGTCAACCGCGCCGCGACCGGTCCGCTCACCCGCTCCTTCCGACGCCTTTACGCGCTGCGCTTCTCGATCCGGCACATGGCGATCGCCGACTTCTACGGGCCGCGCCGCGGCCGGCCCCGCGACGGCGACGTCACCGCGTCGTTCGAATGCCGCCAGGCCGTCCCGTCACCCTGCACGGGCGGCCGGGGGACGGGGACGTGGTCGATGCACGCCTACGGGCTCGCGGTCGACGTCAACCCGCTCGAGAACCCCTACGTGGGCTGCGGTCAGAGCCGCGACCCCGCGACGAGGCCGTACTTCGACCGCTCCCGTCACCGCCGGGGGATGGTGGGGTCACGGGCGGTCGGCGCCTTCCGCGCGGCCGGCTGGGGCTGGGGCGGCGCGTGGAGCGGCAACACGAAGGACTACATGCACTTCTCCTCCACCGGGCACTAGTGCGGGCGTTCGGGGTGGACCGGCGAACGTCAACGGCGGCTGGTGAGGGGAGGGTTTGACGCCGGTCTCCCCACGAGTGTCGTCTCGATGGGCCAGGAGGCGGTTGAGACGACACTCGTCGCGGCTCGGGCGGCTCGACTCCCTCCTACCCAGCCGCTGTTGACGTTCGAGGCTGGTCTCCCCACGAGTGTCGTCTCTACCACCCGTGGCGGGGTGGACACGACACTCGTCGTGGCTCGGCGGCTCGTGTTGACGTTCGAAGCGGAGCGGGCCGGCTAAGCGGCCGGCGGTGGAGCGGGCAGCGGGCCGTGCTCGGCCTCGAAGCGCTGCTTGACCTCGCCGAAGGCGGCGAGGGCGCGGTCGAGCGTCGCGCGGTCGTGTGTGGCCATCACGCTGGTGCGCAGCAGCGCGCCGCCCGGGGGGACGGCCGGGTGCAGCGCGGTGTTGACGAACACGCCCGCGTCGTAGAGCGCGCGCCAGAGCAGCACGGCCTTCCAGTCGTCCTCGACGAGCACGGGGATGATCGTCGTCGTCAGCGGCGTGCGGATGACGCGGTAGCCGAGCGCGTGCAGCCCGTCCTC
>JAXDGC010000143.1:0-4261 GCA_034665245.1 Solirubrobacteraceae bacterium
AGCCGGTGCGCGCGGGAGGGGAGATCTGCGGGCGCGTGACGAGCGGCGGCTACGGCTACACGCTCGGAGCGTCGATCGCCTACGCCTACCTGCCCGCCGAGCACGCCGAGCCCGGCACCGAGGTCGCCGTCGAGGTCTTCGGCGAGTGGATCGACGGCGACGTGCGCCGCGAGCCGCTGTTCGATCCGGACGGCGCACGCGTGCGCGGCTAGAGTCATTGGCCGATGTCGACTGCTGACACCAAGGCCCTGATCGAAGAGGGCGTCGCCAACTTCCAGGCCGAGGTGCCCGCGCTGAAGCAGCTGCGGCTCGTGATCGAGCTCGAGCTGCGCGGTCGCGGCGACATCCAGCTCTTCCGCGTCGAGGTGCCCGGCCCGCGCATCACGCGCGACATCGCGTCGGACGCCAAGGTCCGCCTCTCGGTGCCGCGCTCGCACTTCAACGAGCTGGCGCGCGAGGGCAAGGTGCGCCACTGGCGCGAGGCCTTCCAGTCCGGCACCGTCAAGGCCACCGGGCCGGCGGAGATCCTCAAGCTGATCCAGAACGTCGTGGAGAAGCAGGAGGAGCGCGGCCGCACCCGCAAGCTCCGCGCTCGATGAGCTTCCGCATGCCGGCCGAGTCTGCGCCGCACGAGCGCACGCTCATGGCATGGCCGGCGCGCACGGAGCTCTGGGAGCAGCACTTCGAGCAGGCGAAGGCGGACTACGCCGAGATCGCCAACGCGATCGCCGCCTTCGAGCCGGTGCTGATGGTCGCGGACCCGTCCCAGGGCGGCGAGGCGCGCGCCGCATGCGGCGAGGGCGTCGAGGTGGCCGAGATCCCGATCGACGACTCCTGGATGCGCGACTCGGGCCCGATCTTCGTGGTCGACGGCGCCGGCGGCCGCGCCGGAGTGGACTTCGCCTTCAACTCCTGGGGCGGGAAGTTCGAGCCCTACGACGACGACGCCGAGATGGCCGCGCGCGTGCTCGAGCACATGGGGGAGGAGCGCATCGACGCGCGTGACCTCGTCCTCGAGGGCGGCTCGATCGCGGTCGACGGCGATGGCACGCTGATCGCGACCGAGCAGTGCCTGCTGCACCCGACCCGTAACCCGCAGCTGTCACGCGACCAGATCGCCCGCCGGCTGCAGGAGACCCTCGGCGTCCACACCGTCGTCTGGCTCGGCCGGGGGCTCGCCGAGGACGTCGACACCGACGGCCACATCGACAACGTCTGCGCCTGGATCGCGCCGGGGCGCGTCCTGCTCCAGACGGTGGCCGGCGAGGACAACCCGAACTGGGCGGCGACGCGCGAGAACGCCGAACGGCTGCAGGCGGCAGGCCTGGAGGTCGTGGAACTGCCGCTGCTGCCGTACGTCGACCACGACGGACCGCCGACGGTCGTGCCCTACACCAACTTCGCGATCTGCAACCGGGCGCTGATCGTGCCCGTCGCGGGGCCGGAGACCGACGACGAGGCGCTGGCCCTGCTCGGCGGCCTCTACCCCGGCCGCGAGGTCGTGCCCGTGCCGGGGGTGACCCTGGCGCTCGGCGGCGGCGGGGTCCACTGCATCACGCAGCAGGTCCCCGCCGTCGCCTGAGGCCTACGTGCGGCGGAGCGGGTCGACGTAGAGGTCGTCGACCTGCCAGTCGCCGCTGACGGCGCGCAGCCGGAAGCGCATCATCGTGGTGTCGCCGAGCTCGAGCAGCGAGCCCGCGGAGACGAACGGCAGCTGAAGCGACCAGCCACCGCCGGCGAGGGGGACGCCGACGAGCGGCAGCGACGAGGTCGCGCCGGACTTGGTGGTGTAGACGCCCTCGACGGTCATCAAGGGCAGCAGCGCGAAGTTCGGGCGCTTGGCGAAGAACCGCACGGTCGGCTTGTCCATTCCGACGCAGATCGGGCCGGTCGTCGCCGTCGCGCCACGCGGCAGGAGCAGCGAGTTGCGATCCGCCGAGCCGTGGATGTAGGAGGTCTCGTTGCCCGCGACGATGCGCGCGCCGCCCGTGAGGGTCAGGCCCGAGGCCGACTCGAACGAGCCGCCGGGAGCGAGCGTGTAGCTGAAGGGGTCCAGCCAGCGGGAGAAGACCTTGCCGCTCTCATAACTGGGGCAGGGGCCCGCCGATTGAGAGATGAGGCCGGCGCTTGCGGTGCCCGCCGGGGCGAGCAGAGCCATGGCGGCCACCGCTGCGGCGAACAGGGTCCGGCTGGTACGTCGGTTCATCTGCGTGACCTCCATGTCACTCCGTTTCGGGACCGATCTTTGGTCCATGCCTCTCAAGTCGGCCAATGGCAGAGCCGACGAGATAGGAGGTCAACGCATGTCCTAGTCCCATGTCGGCTCACACAGAAATCTCTCCCGGCGTCCAGCGCCTGCTCGAGGCGGCCCATACCCGCCGCGGCGAGCGGCTGCTCGCGCGCGAGCAGATCGCCGATGGCCTCTTCACGGTCGCGTTCCTCGTGGCTGCCGTGGCGCTGGCCTGGTTCGCGCCCGCTGACCGCCACCTGTCGCTCGGCCTCGCGGCGGTCCTGGTCGCCGCGTACGCGATCGTGGCGGCCGCGGAGTTCCCGAGCGGCGCCGGCCGCGCCGTCCCGACGCAGGTCGTCTTCGTCCCGATGCTGCTGCTCCTGCCCACGGCGCTCGTGCCCCTGCTCGTCGCGCTCGCTCTGACGCTCACATCCGTGGTCCAGGCCGTGCGGGGCCAGGTCTCGCGCGACCGTGTGCTGCTCTCCGTCGCGGATGCCTGGTACGCGCTCGGCCCTGCCCTCGTCCTCGTCGTCGCGGGAGCGCAGACACCGGATTGGGATGCCTGGCCGATCTATCTCGCTGCAATCGTGGCCCAGGTCGCGCTCGAGGACCTCATCTTCGTCGGCCGGGTGTGGAGCTGCCTCGGCGAACGGCCCCGGGCGGTGCGCGCGGAGCTGCTGATGTCCCATCGCGTCGATCTGCTTCTCTCACCGGTCGGGCTGCTCGTCGCATTCGCGGCTGCAGGGCAGCCCTACGCCGCACTCCTGGTCCTCCCGCTGGTGCGCCTCTTCTCGATCTTCTCCCAGGAACGCACCGCGCGCGTCCAGCAGACGATCGAGCTCTCGAGCGCCTACCGCGGCACCGCGCTGCTGCTCGGGGACGTCATCGAGGCCGACGACGAGTACACGGGCCAGCACACCCAGGACGTCGTCGAGCTCACGGTCACGGTCGCCGACCGGCTCGGAGTCGACGACGAGACCCGCGGGGCCGCCGAGTTCGGCGCGCTGCTGCACGACGTCGGCAAGGTCGCGATCCCGAACGAGATCATCAACAAGCCCGGGCCGCTCGACGACGAGGAGTGGGCGATCATGAAGACCCACACCATCGAGGGTCAGCGGATGCTCGAGCGAGTCGGCGGCATGCTCGCCCGCGTCGGCCTCGTGGTGCGCGCGTCGCACGAGCGCTTCGACGGCGGCGGCTACCCCGACGGCCTCGCCGGCGACGCGATCCCCCTCGCCTCCCGCATCGTCTCGGCCTGCGACGCCTACAACGCCATGACCACCGATCGCTCCTACCGCAAGGCGCTGACCGCGGGCGTCGCGATCGCCGAGCTGCGCGCCAACTCCGGCACGCAGTTCGACCCGCAGGTCGTCGAGGCGCTCTGCGCCGTCGTCGACGGCTGAGCTGCGCACGGAGCGCGTGCCAGCCTAGACTCGGCGCCGTGAGCGAGCCGCGCCTGATCACCGCCGTCGGCGACGTCCTGCCATCGCTCGCCCGGGTGGAGGCGCCGACGCGCAAGCCGTTCCGGATCGGTGCGGTGCAGGAGGCCTGGCACCCCGACGCGGCGGAGCACGCCGCGGCGATCGAGCGCGGGATCGCGATCGCGGCGGGGGAGGGGGCCCGGCTCGTCTGCCTCCAGGAGCTGACGCTCTCGCCCTACTTCGCGATCGTGCCCGACGCGCTCGAGCAGGCGGCCGCGGTGTCCGAGCCGATCCCCGGCGGCCCGACCACGGAGCTGGCCGCCCGCGCCGCGCGCGAGCACGGGATCCACGTGCACGCGTCGCTCTACGAACGTGCCGAAGACGGCGGGCTGGGCTACAACACGGCGATCGTCGTGGGGCCCGGGGGCGACGTCATCGCCAAGACCCGCAAGCTCCACATCCCGGTCACCGCGGGCTACTACGAGGACAAGTACTTCCGCCCCGGCGACGACGAGCAGGGCTACCCCGTGGTCGCCCTCGGCGAGGCGCAGTTCGGCTTCCCCACCTGCTGGGACCAGTGGTTCCCGGAGCTCGCGCGGGCCTACTCGCT
>JAXDGC010000144.1:0-3500 GCA_034665245.1 Solirubrobacteraceae bacterium
CGTCGGGCTCGGTGAGACCGAAGGCCCCGATCTTCTCCAGCCGTGCCATCGGCGGCAGCCAGCGCTCCTTCTGCTCCTCGGACCCGCACTTGTGGATGGAGCCCATCGCGAGGTGGCTGTGCACGCCCAACCCGGTGGCGACCGAGGAGTCCACCGAGGCCAGCTCCATCGCCACGAAGCCGTCGAGCACGAGGCCGCCGAGCCCGAGGTCGGCCAGCCGCGGCCAGATCTCGTGCGGGAACTCCTCGCGCGACCAGTAGTCGTTGATGATCGGCGCGACCTCGCTGGTCATGAACTCGCGCACGTCGGCGAGCAGCGCGCGGTCGGCGTCGGGCAGCAGCGCCTCGATGTCGTAGAAGTCGCTCGTGAAGGGCAGCTCGGCGGTGTCGGTCATATGGGTCCCATCAGGTCGAGGTCAGGACGTCGCGCAGCGAGCCGGCGAAGGCGGCCGCGGCCGACGCGTCGAAGAGCGCGTGGCGGTAGCGCAACGTGAGGAACAGCTCTTCCCGGTACGTCGCGGCGCCGAGCGACGCGCCCAGCGGCATCCGCCCGGGCGGCGAGAACCACACCCGCCGCACCGCGCCCGCCTCGGCGTCGAGCTCGGGCACCGGGTCCAGGCGGCCGAGGTTCGACAGCACCGTGGTGTCGACGAACCGGTCGCCGGTCATCGAGATGAGGTCCTGGAGGCGCCGCTTCAGGCCCGTCGGCAGCGTGGCGGTCGGCAGCTCGAGCAGGTCGACGACCAGACCGGCGGTGCGCTCGTCCTTGATCCGCCGCGTGCGGGCGGTGGCGGCCGCGATCGCGGTCGGCAGGTCGGCCTGCTCGCGCGTGTCGAGCGGGACGGAGACGTAGGAGGCGAAGTTGCCGACCACGTCGGTGCGCCAGCCCGCCGGGCGCAAATTGACCGGCATCATGATCGCGATCCGCCCGTCGTCGGCCTCGTGATCCTCGTTCCAGCGCCGGATCGTGATCGCGAGCGCTCCGAGCAGGACGTCGTTGACGGTGGCACCGCCGGTGCGGTGGGCGAGCACCTTCTCCAGCTCGTCCGGGCCGAGCTGGAGCAGCGCGAAGCCGTAGCCCGTCCGATCGGGATCGGCGCCGTCCGCGGCGATGCGGGCGGGCGAGGAGGCGACGCGCGCGGCCTGCTCGACGAGCGCCCGGCCGCGGCCGAGCCGGGCGCCGAGCGACCGCGAGCTCACCAGCTCGCCGATGTCGCGCACGGCGAGCGGGTCGACCGGATCGGCCGGGTCCGGCTCACCCGCGTAGGCGCGCAGGATCGAGACCATCAGCCGGACCGCGCTCATCCCGTCCCCGGCGGCGTGGTTGAGGTTGAGCATGATCGCGTCGCCGGCCGGGTGATGAGCCAGCGTCAGCGCGAACGGCGGAGCCTCCTCGAGCGAAGGGCTGGTGCTCATCAGGCGCTCGCGCGCCGCCGCGAGTGCGGCGTCGTCGTCACAGGTCGCGACGGCGAGTGAGGCGTCGGCGAGCTCGTCCCCGATCTCCCAGTGGTAGCGGACATCGGTCCCGCGCGCCGGGCGCAGGCGGGCGCGCGCGAGCGGGTGCCGGCCTGCGGCCTCGACGGCCGCGCGGGCCACGCGGTCGCCATCGAGCTTTCCTTCGACGCCCACCTCGAGCTGCACGCTCCACGGCTCGGCGTCGCGGTCGAGGTGGAGGTAGAGCTCGTCGAGGATGTTCAGGTCGGCGGTCGGCATCAGGCGTTCATTTTACTCATGAGTAAGATCAAGTTCGATGTCTACCCAGGCGACCCGCCGGCCACTCCACAGCGACGAGGCGCTGCTCGATGCCGCGCGCGCGGTGTTCTCGGCGAACGGCTTCGAGGCCGCGAGCATGGACGCGATCGCGGCCGCGGCCGGAGCGACGAAGCCCACGCTCTACGGTCGCTTCGACTCCAAGAAGGCGCTCTACGAGCAAGCGGTCGCGCGCGACGCCGACGCGCTCATCGAGCACCTCTTCGCCGCCTACTCGGTCGTCGCCGACGCACCCGTGGGGGTCATGGTCGCGGCGTCCATGGAGGCGTACTTCGACTTCTTCGAGCGCTGCCCGGACGCCTTCGGCCTGCTGTTCGCCTCGGGACGGTCGGAGCCCGCGGTCGTGATGGCCGAGCGCGTGCTCGACGCGATCACCGACCGCCTCGCCGACATGGTCGCGGCCGTGCTCGCGCGGACCGGCAGGCCTGCGTCGGACAGCACGCGGCCGCTGGCCGGCATGCTGCTCGGCATCGCCCACCACGGGGTCGCCGCGGCCCGGCGCGACCCCGCCCTCGACGCACGCCGCGCCCAGCGGCTCGCGACCGACCTCGCGCTCTCCGGCCTGCGTCACATGGGGGCGGAGGCGCTCAACGACCGCGTAGGGTGACGGCGGTGGAGATCCTCGGGCTCGTCTTCGCCGGCAGCGCGACGGACCGGCGCCCGGAGATGGCGCGCTTCGTCTCGGAGGTGCTGGGCCTCGAGCCCGCCCCCGCCGGCGGCGTGAGCGCGGACATGTTCGCGCTGCCCGACGGCGCGTTCTTCGCCGTCGCGGGGCCGCGCGAGATGGGCGACACCTCGCGGACGATCGGCTTCCTCGTCGCCGACCTCGCGGCGGCGGTCGACGAGCTGCGCGCGGCCGGCGTCGAGGTCGACGAGCCGGCCGCCAACGACCGCCACCGCTACGTCCACTTCCGCGCCCCCGACGGCAAGCTCTACGAGCTGGTGCAGGAGCGCTGACTCACAGCAGCGCGGCGATCCGGGCCGCGGCCCGGGCGGCGCCTCCCGGCTCGACGGCCCGGTAGCCGACCGGCGCGCCGAGCGCGCCGGCGATCGCCTCGGCCACGCCCTCGGGCGTCGCGTCCTCGACCTCGAGCGCACGCGTGTGGCCGTGGCGCGCGAGTCGGTGGGCGACGTGGATGCGCTGCTCGAAGTGGCGCTTGAGCGGGAACGAGACGAACGGCCGGCCGGCCGCCACGAGCTCCATCCCGGTGCTCAGGCCGCCCTGCACGAGCGCGACGTCGCAGCCCGCGAGCACGCGGTCGAGGTCGGGCACGTAGCCCCGCACCTCCACCCCGGCCGGCGCGCCCAGCCGCTCGACCTCGACGCGCGGCCCCGCGACCGCGAGCATTCGGAGGCCTGGCACGCGCGCCGCGGCCGCCTCGTAGCCCGCCACCAGCCGCCCGAGCAGCCCGGCGCCGACGCCGGAGCCGCCGACGGCGGCGACGCACAGCGGCCTGTCGCCGTCACGCTCGGCCGGCTCAGAAGCCTCGCCGGGCATCTGGCCGACGAACTCGAAGTGCGCTTCGACCCACTCGCGGATGACCGGCAGGCCTGGGCCGAAGGAGCCCGGCACGACGTCCTCGGGATCGCCCGCAAACAGCGCAAGGTCGCGCACGGACGGGAAGCGCGCGACCTGCTCGAGCATCTGCTCGTTGAGGTCGGCGGCCAGGAACGCCTCGCGCTCGCCGCCCTCCGGCAGCGGCAGCCAGCCCACGAAGTCGGTCAGGAACG
>JAXDGC010000145.1:0-5059 GCA_034665245.1 Solirubrobacteraceae bacterium
CGAAGCGGTCGACGAGCCGGCCCTGCACGGGCGCGCCGATCCCCGCGCCCGCGGCGAGCCCGCCCGCCACGACGCCCGCCACGGCGTAGGAGCCGGTCTGCTCGCGCAGGTAGAGGATCAGCGCCAGTGCGTTGATGCCGATCGGGAAGCGCGCGAGCAGCGTCGAGGCGATCAGCGCGGCGACGTGCGGGACGCGCAGGACCTCGGCGTAGCGCTTCACGACGCGTCGGCCCGCTCGCGCGCCCGGAAGAGCACGGCGTCGAGCATCGCCGGGGTCAGCTTGCCGGTGAACGTGTTCTGCTGGCTCGGGTGGAAGCAGCCGAGCAGGCGGGCGTGCTCCGCGCCGTGCCCGAACCGCGGGCGCGGCCGGGGCGGCGGCCCGCCGGCGAGCGCCGGGCTGCGCAACGCGGCCTCCCACGCGTAGGCCCCGAGGCACACGACCACGCGCGGAGCGGCGATCAACGCGAGCTCGCGCTCGAGCCAGCTCGCGCACCGCTCGCGTTCCTCCGGCAGCGGCTTGTTGGCCGGCGGCGCGCAGCGCACCGCGGCAGTGATGAAGCAGTCCTGGAGCTCGAGGCCGTCGTCGCGGTGCACCGAGGTCGGCTGGTTGGCGAACCCGGTGCGGTGCAGGGCGGCGAACAGGAAGTCGCCCGAGCGGTCACCGGTGAACACGCGCCCGGTGCGATTGGCGCCGTGGGCGGCCGGGGCGAGCCCGAGCAGCAGGACGCGGGCCCCGGGGTCGCCGAAGCCGGGGATCGGGCGGCCCCAGTAGTCCCAGTCGCGGAAGGCGGCGCGCTTCTCTCGCGCGACCGTCTCGCGCCACTCGACCAGCCGCGGGCACGCACGGCACGCGGTCACCTCGGCTTCGAACGAGGCGAGCGCCGTCCGGGTGCTCAAGCCGTGCTGGCGCGGGGCGGCGCCGCTCCGACGAGCCCGAGGATCAGCCGCTCGAGCACCGGCTCGAGCTCGCGGATGTCCCCGGGGTCCTTCGTGCGCAGCTGACGCGAGGCGAGCTCGACGATCGCGCCGACGATCGCGAACGCGTCGTGGGGCGAGGCGAGGCGGTCGACGAGTCCGCTCTCGGCGTCCACGCGGTTGGCCTCGTCGATGAACTCGGCGACGCGCGTGAGCGCCGCGTCGCGACGCTCCGCGGCGCGCGGCCCGGCACCGATGATCTCGACCAGCAGGGTCTGCGCCTGGTCCGGGAAGGCGTCGACGACGGCGAGGAAGGCGCGGACGGAGGCGCCGACGCGACCCTGCGGCGTGTCCCCGCCGTGGTCGATGGCGGCCTGCGCGATCCCGGCGACGACCACGTCGATGGCCGCGTCGAAGAGCGCGAGGATGCATTCCTCCTTGTTGCCGAAGTGCTCGTAGAACGTCGCCTTCGACATCCCGGCCTCGCGCGCGATCGCCTCCGCGGTCGCGTCGGCGAAGCCGTTGCGGGCGAACACCGCCGAGGCCGCCGCGAACAGCCGCGCGCGCTGGCGGTCCTGCCGGACTTCCAGCGGCGGCGCGTGGCGCCCTCGGGGTGCGGTCTCCTGCTCGCCCATGGCCTCGATGGTAGATGGAGGGACTACCCTCTGGCCCCGCATGCGCCCGCGCCCCCTGCTCCTCGCACTGCTTCTCGCCGCCGCGATCGCGGGCTGCGGCCAGGCTCCGTCCTCCGCCGGCAAGTTCAAGGGCAGCGAGAAGGCGGTCGCCGACACGATCGAGAAGCTCCAGACCGCCGCGCAGAACCGCAAGCCCGCGGACATCTGCTCCGACGTCCTCTCCCGCGCGCTGGTCGACAAGCTCAAGACCGCCGGCCACGACTGCGTGGACGAGATGGACAAGATCACGAGCGACGCCGACAACTTCGAGCTCGCCGTCACCGACGTCACGATCACCGGCACGACCGCCACCGCCCGCGTGAAGGCGCGCAAGGGCGGCAGGGACAACGCCGTCACGACCTTCGCCCTCGCGCGCGAGGACGGTCAGTGGCGGTTGACCAGCTTCGGGTCCGCCTAGCCGAGCGAGCGGCCGTACTGGCGCTCGTAGTACGCGCGGTAGTCGCCGGAGCGGACCGGCTCCCACCAGGCGGCGTTCTCGCGGTACCAGGCGACGGTGTGTGCGAGCCCGTCGCCGAAGCGCATCCGCGGCTCCCAGCCGAGCTCGCGCACCTTGTCCGAGGAGAGCGAGTAGCGGCGGTCGTGGCCGGGGCGGTCGGTGACGTACTCGATCAGGTCGTCGTCGCCCCCGGTGAGCTGGATGATCCGCTGGACCACCTCGAGGTTCGCGCACTCGTCGGGACCGCCGGCGTTGTAGACGTTGCCCGGCTCGCCGTGCTCCAACACGTGGCCGATCGCACGCGCGAAGTCCTCGACGTAGATCCAGTTGCGGATCTGCTGCCCGTCGCCGTAGACCGGCAGCTTGTCGCCGTGCAGCGCGTTGAGGATCATCAGCGGGATCAGCTTCTCGGGGTACTGGTAGGGCCCGTAGTTGTTGGACCCGCGGCAGATCAGCGTGGGCAGCCCGAAGGTGTGGAAGTAGCTCCACACGAGCAGGTCGGCACCGGCCTTGGTCGCCGAGTACGGCGAGGACGGGGCGAGCGGGGACTCCTCGGTGAAGGAGCCGTGGTCGATCGAGCCGTAGACCTCGTCGGTGGAGACCTGGACGTAGCGCAGGCCGGCCGCGCGCGCCGCCTCGAGCAGCACGTAGGTGCCCTGGGCGTGCGTCTTGACGAAGGCGTCGGGCTCGGCGATCGAGCGGTCGACGTGCGTCTCGGCCGCGAAGTTCACGACCGCGTCGCGCCCCTCCATCGCCGCGGCGACCGCGTCGGGGTCCTCGATCCCGGCGTGCACGAACGCGAAGCCCTCGCTGTCGCGCACGTCGGCGAGGTTCTCCTCGCGCCCGGCGTAGGTGAGCTTGTCGAGCACGACGACCTCGTCGCCGTACTCGGTGATGCGCTGGCGGACGAAGTTCGAGCCGATGAAGCCGGCCCCGCCGCAGACGAGCAGCTTCACTGGAGGACCCCCGATCGCAGGTAGGCGGACAGCCCCTCGCGCCACGGCGGAAGCGCGGGCGCGTCGGGACGGGTGGAAAGCAGGACGGACAGGGCGGGCCGCTGGGCGGGGCGCAGGAACTCCGCCGTGGTGACCGGCACGACGCGGCAGTCGACGCGGGCCTCCTCGAACGTGGCGACCGCCAGCTCGTACCACGAGCATGAGCCGGCGCCGACGACGTGCAGCGCACCGGTGAGCCGGCGCTCTGCGACCTCGACGAGCGCGGGGGCGAGATGGCCCGTGAACGTCGGGCAGCCGATCTGGTCGTTCACGACGCGGACCTCGTCGCGGTCCTCGGCGAGCCGCAGCATCGTCGCGACGAAGTTGCGACCGTGGAGCCCGAACAGCCAGGCCGAGCGCACGATCGCGTGGTCGCCGGCCGCCGCGACGGCCAGCTCGCCGGCGAGCTTGGAGCGCCCGTAGGCGCTGGTCGGCCCGGTCGGGTCTCCCTCGGCGTAGGGCTGCGACGCGCTTCCGTCGAAGACGTAGTCCGTCGACACGTGCACGACGTAGGGCGCGGCCGCGGCGATGTGCGCGGCGCCGCTGCCGTTGATCAGCGTCGCGTCCGCCTCGTGCTCCTCGGCCCCGTCGACGTCGGTCCAGGCCGCGCAGTTGACCACGGCATCGGGGCGCGCGGCCCGCACGGCGGCGCGGACGGCACCGGGATCGGTGATATCGAGGTCGCGGCGGACGAGCCCGGTGACATCGTGCCCCGCGCTCTCGGCGGCGGCGACGACGTCACGGCCCAGCATGCCCGCAGCGCCCGTGACGAGAAGGCGCATCGGCGCAGAGCCTAGCCTGCTCGCAGCGCGAGGCTGAGCTCGAAGCGGGCCTCGGGGTCCTCGAGGCGCTCCCCGAACAGCTCGCGCAGCTGCTTGACCCGGTAGCGCACGGTCTGCGGGTGCACGTCGAGCGCGGCGGCCACCGCCTGGACCTGGCCGGGCCGGTCGAGCCACGCGCGCAGCGTCTCGGTCAACCGCTCGCGCGGCCCGTCCGGAAGCTCGGTGAGCGGTGCCAGGCGCTGCTCGGAGAGCTCGGCGGCGAGCGCCGGGTCGGCGGCGATGACGAGCGCCGGCAGGTGTTCCTCGGCGCGCGCGAACGGCACGTCGCCGAGCCGGCCCGCCACGAGCAGGGCGTGCGTCGCGATCGCCCGCCGCACGGAGAGGCCCGCGCGCGCGAGCGGCACGGCCGGGCCGAGCGCCGCAGGGCGCCCCTCGGTCGCTGCGCGCAGCCGGCCCGGGCGGGCGGGGGCGCCCGGGTCGGGCACGAGCACGAGCGCGAGCCGCTCGAGCCCCGCGCCGATCGCCTCCTCGCCGACGCGGCGGGCGAGCCGCGCCGCGAGCGCGTCGGCCTCGGCCGCGACCTCGGACGTCGCGGAGGGCAGCCCGATCGGGTTGGCGCCGGGCGCGGCGACCACGGCCGGCGCGACCGCGGGCGCGACCGCCGCGCGGTCCGGGCCCGCGGCGCCACCCGACGCCGGCGCGGTCACGAGCGCCGCCACGGCCCGCGGCAGCGGCCAGCCCGCGGCCGCGGCGGCGGCGAGCACCGTCTCCTCGTCGGCCGGCGGATCCTGCGCGAGCAGCCGCACGAGCCGTCGCCGCAGCCGCTGGCGCTCGCCCGCGGAGGCCGATTGCTCCTCCGCGTAGCCCTCCGCCGACTCGGCCGAGAGCTCGTCGATGTAGGCGAAGATCGCCTCGCCCAGCGCGTAGATGGCGTCGGGCTCCAAGCCGCCGGCCACGCCCGCCTCCACGAATCGCCGCCACGCGAGGCGCGAGCCGAGCCGGTAGGCGGACAGCAGCGCGTCGAGGCTGCGCCCGGCGCGCATCTCGCCGCGGCCGAGGTTCACGTAGGTCGCGCGCCCGCGGCCGTCATCGCCTGCCGGGTCCTCGATCAGGTCGACGAAGCGCCCGAGCGCGCTCTCGACGCCGAGCCGCACGACGCGCCCGAACTCGCCCTCCATCGCCCGCGCGTAGTCGGGCACCTCGACCGCGATCGCGCTGATCATCTCGTCGGCCAGC
>JAXDGC010000146.1:0-16814 GCA_034665245.1 Solirubrobacteraceae bacterium
GCCCGAGCTTGCGCGCGAAGTCGTTGCCGCGGCCGCCGGGCAGCACCGCGAGCACGCCGTCGGTGTGGCGCAGCTCGCCCGCCACCGCGCTGATCAGGCCGTCGCCGCCCATCGCGGCGGCCACCTCACCGCACGCAAGGCTCGAGCGCGCGAGCTCGCGCGCGTGCTCGATCGAGTGCGTGCGCTCGACGCGGAAGCCGATGCCGTGGCCGCGGAGCGCAGCCTCGACGGCCGGCAGCAGCCGCGCGGTGCGGCCGCCACCCGCGCTCGGGTTGACGATCAGGCAGACGGGCCGCGGCACCGCTCGGCGGCTCAGGCTCTGACGACCGTGGTGCCGGCGGCGAGGTCGCCGAGCCGCTGGGCGCGGCTCCCGGTGACGAGGATCGTGATCACGCCGACGAGGTACAGGAACGGGAGCGCGTCGACGAGCCGCAGCACGGTCCGGACCGCGACCTCGCCCGTCGAGGGCTGCCCACCGTCGGCCGCCCGCACGACGCGGATGCCGAGCGCGCGCTTGCCGAGCGTCCGGCCGTCGCGGGCCTCCTGGCCGAAGTAGTAGAGGAGCGTGAGCGCGAGGAACACGAGCGTGCCGCCGCCACCCAGCCGGACGCCCGCGGAGCTCCCCGAGCTCTGGCTGTCGCCGATCAGCAGCGCCAGCACCACGAAGACCACGCCGAGCACGAGGACGTCGAGCAGCCCGGCGCCGATGCGGCGCCCGACGACCTCCGATCCGCCCGAACTCGCCTGCATATCGCGGCAACCCTAGCCCATGCCCCGGACTCAGCGGGCGAGTCCCTCAGCGCGCAGCCAGGCCGCGACGGCCGCCGGGTCGGACGTGACGACGTACGCGTCGATGACGGCGCCCTCGGTGTTGATCGTGATCGAGAGCCCGGACTCGACCTCGCGGATCTTGGAGATCGGGGCGATCGGCCGCCCCGTGCCCATCCGCGGCTTCACACGACCGGTCGCCACGCGGTGCACGTCCTCGTGCGCCGCGACCTTGTCGAGCAGCCGCCGGTAGCCCTTCTTGGAGGAGTGCTTGTGGTGCGTCTGGTGGCGGCGGCGCCTCACGACGTCAGCACCAACGCCGCCAGCGAGTCCGCGACGAAGGTGGGGGAGGGCTCGGCCACCGCGGCCTCCGCCGCCTCGGTCGCGCCCGTCAGCACGAGCGCCGAATCCATGCCCGCGCGCCGGGCGCCGGCCACGTCGACGTCGAGGCGGTCGCCGACGGCGAGCACGCGGCCCTCGCCGAGGCGGTCGCGGGCGGTGTCGTACATCCCCGGCTCCGGCTTGCCCACGACCTCGTCCGCCGTGCGGCCGCAGGCCGTCTCGATCGCCGCGAGCACCGCGCCGCTGCCCGGCCACGGCCCGTCGGGCATCGGGAAGGTGGGGTCGCGGGTGAGGCCGATCAGCGCCGCTCCGCGCAGCACCGCCTGGGTCGCGGTGCGCAGCTCGGCGTAGTCGAAGCGCTCGTGGTCGGCGACCACGACGACGTCGGCCCGGGTCGCGAACTCCGTGTGGTTGACGATCCGCAGGCCCGCGGCCGCCACGTGGTCGACCACGGCGCGCGAGCCGATCACGTAGGCCGCGCCCCCGTCCTGGCTGCCGGCGAGCGAGAACTGCAGGGCGGCGCCCGCGGTGACGATCTCGGCGAGCGACGCCCGGAAGCCCAGCCGCCACAGCTTGCGCACGAACTCCTCGGGGCTGTGCTGGGCGTCGTTGGTCATGAAGACGATCCGCTTGGAGGCCTCGCGCATCGCGGCGAGCGCCTCGGTGGCGCGGTCCGTCGGCTCGTCGCCGACCCAGAGGCACCCGTCGAGATCGATGAGGAAATGGTCGTAGCGACGGGCGATGGCGGAGAGCGGCACTCCGCCTCATTATCATCGGCGGCGATGTCCAGGCTCCCCATGGCGGTCGCGCTGATGCTCGCCTGCGCGCTGTCGCTCGCTGCGTGCGGCGGCAACAACAAGGAGAAGGCCGCGGCCAAGTCGGCCGCGACCGACACGCCCGAGCCCGCTCAGGCGGCCGGCTGCGAGAAGGTCCCCAAGCCCAAGGGGCGGCCGGCGGTCAAGCTCCCCAAGCCGACGCAGGTGCTCAAGCCGGGCAAGACCTACGTCGCGCGCGTGCTCACCAGCTGCGGCGAGTTCGACATCACGCTCGATCCCAAGCGCGCCCCGCGCACGGGCGGATCGTTCGCCTCGCTCGTGAGCAAGCGCTTCTACGACAACCTGACGTTCCACCGCATCGCCGCCGGCTTCGTCATCCAGGGCGGCGATCCGAAGGGCGACGGCTTGGGCGGCCCGGGCTACACGGTGGTCGAGAAGCCGCCCCAGGACGTCGCCTACACCAAGGGCGTCGTCGCCATGGCCAAGACCCAGACCGACCCGCCCGGGGCCTCGGGCAGCCAGTTCTTCGTGGTGACGGGCGAGGACGTCGGGCTGCCGCCCGACTACGCACTGCTCGGCAAGGTCACCAAGGGCCAGGAGGTCGTCGACAAGATCGGCGTCCTGGCGGTCGACTCGAACGAGGCGCCGACGCAGCCCGTGGTGATCCGCCAGATCCGCATCACGGTCTCCTAGCCGCGCACCGGGGCGCCCTCGAGCGTCAGCAGGGCGCGCTTGCGCTCCGGCCCGCCGCCGTAGGAGCCGAGGCGGCCGGAGGCCGGCAGCACGCGGTGGCAGGGCACGACGATCGGGACGGGGTTGGTGGCGCAGGCGGTGCCGGTGGCGCGCACCGCGCGCGGGTTGCCGGCCTGGCGCGCCAGCGCGCCGTAGGTGACGACCTCGCCGCGGTGGACCTCGCGGTGCAGCGTCTCGAGCACCGCGCGGCGGAACGGTCCGTGCACGAGCGACAGGTCGACGGGCAGCTCGAGCCGGTCGTCGTCGCCCTCGAGGTAGGCCGAGATCGTGTCGCGCGTCGCGGCCAGCTCGCGGTCGGACTGCACGATCCGCGGCCCCACGCCCGCCGCCACACGCGCGAGCGTGCGGTCCAGCGGCTCGCCCTCGAAGGCGATCCGGAGCACGCCGCGCTCGCCCTGGACGACCACGAGCGGGCCGATCGGGGTCGACAGCGTGGTGTAGACGGCGTCGGCCAGGCCCTCGCGCACGGCGGCGGAGGCGAGCCGGTCGAGGAAGGCGTCGGACAGGGGAGTCATGCGGAGACCCTCTCTCTAAGGGTGCGGACGGCGGTGGACACGCGCTGGCGGGCGGCTTCGGGCGAGCATTCCAGCGCCACGGCGATGCGGTCGTAGTCGAGGTCCTCGACGAAGCGCAGGCGCAGCGCGTCCCGCGCGGTCGGGGCCAGCGGCGCGATCAGCGACTCGAACGCGCCGTCGTCGTACTCGGGCTCGACGGCCGGGACGGGTGGCTCGTCGGTGACGACCTCGCGCCGGCGCGCCCGGTGGAGGTCGAGTGCCGTGGTGGTCGTGACCCGGTAGAGCCACGCGCGCAGGTGGTCGGCGTGGCGCAGGCGCGGATAGGCCCGCAGGGCGCGCAGCAGCGCGTCCTGCAGGACGTCCTCCGCGGTCTGCTCGTCCGTCAGCCGGCGGGCGTGCGCGAGCAGCTCGTCGCCGTGTCGCTCGATCAGCGACCAGAACGGGGGCAGGGCAACAGTCGCGCTCACCTCCCTACAACGTGGCAGGCGGCCCGGTTGTGAGCCTCAGGCCATGTAGTAGAGGAGCTCGCCGTCCTCGCCGATCCGGTGCATGCCGGAGCGCTCCATGACGTGCTGCGACGCGACGTTCGTGCGCGTGGTGTCCGCGAGCACGCAGGTCAGCCCCTCCTGGTCGCGCGCCCATTCGAGCAGCCTGCTCAGCGCCTCGGTGGCGTAGCCGTGACCGCGCGCGGACTCCGCGAGCCCGTAGCCGACCCGGACCGCGCCGATCTCGTCGGGCGGGCCCTGGAAGCCCGCGGCGCCGATCACCGCTCCGTCGCGGCGGCGGATGATCTCGTAGGTCCCGAACGGCCCGAGGTCACGGCCGTGCTTGGCCGCCGTCATCACGAACCCGGCCGCCATCAGCGCGCCGTCGTCGGGATAGCCGGGCGCCCAGGTGCGGCCGCTGCCGCCGCGCCCGTCGACGAGCGCCACAGCCTCCTCGACGGCGAGCTGCACCATGATGAGCCTGCGGGTGACAAGCGTGTTCGCCATGGCCTCAGCCGACACTACTCGGGTCGGGGCTGCCCAAATGGGCCATTCCCCTCCGGCCACGCTCAGGAAGCGGCGTGCGCGGGCGAGCGCGAGGTAGGAGCCTGACCACCGGGCAGGCGCAGGGCGCCGCTCTCGAGCCGCGGCAGCAGCTCGTCAGCCGGCGCGGGGCGCGAGATGTGGAAGCCCTGCGCGCTGCTCGCGCCCATCGTCGCGAGGCTCTCGAGTGACGCCGCGTCCTCGACGCCCTCAGCCACCACGGCGATGCCGAGCCGGCGCCCGAGGTCGATCGCCGTCTGCACGATGGCCGCGTCCGCGGCGTCGGTCGCCATGCTGGCGACGAACGTGCGGTCGATCTTGATCTCGTCGACCGGCAGGTGCTTGAGGTAGGCGAGCGACGAGTAGCCGGTCCCGAAGTCGTCGAGCGCCACTTGGACGCCCGCTTCCGACAGCCGGCCGACGACCTCGAGCGAGCGCTCGGGGTCGGCCATGATGACGTCCTCGGTGATCTCCAGGATCAAGCTCTCGGGGAGCAGGCTGCCCCGCTCGAGCGCGGCCAGGGCCGTGTCCGTGAAGCGGCCGTCGAGCAGGTTCGTCGCGGAGACGTTGACCGCCATGGTGAGGTCGAAGCCGCTTGCGCGCCAGCGGGCCGCCTGGTCGAGCGCCTGGTCGAGCACGAGGTTCGTGAGCGCGGCCATCAGGCCGGCCTGCTCGGCGAGCGGGATGAAGTCGCCCGGAGCCACGAGGCCGCGCGTCGGGTGAGCCCAGCGCACGAGCGCCTCGACGCCCGTGATCTTGCGGGTGTGCAGATCGAGCTTCGGCTGGTAATGGAGGACGAGCTCGCCCGCGGGGATGGCGTCGCGCAGCTCGCCGAGCATCTGCAGGCGCCCGCGCGTGTTGCCGTCCCGCTCACGGGCGTAGAACTCGGTGCCCGACCGGTTGCCCTTGGCCTGGTACATCGCGACATCGGAGTGCCGGAGCAGCGTTTCCCCGTCCTGCGCGTGCTCGGGGTAGAGCGCGATGCCGATGCTCGCGTCGACCTGGAGCGCCAGCCCATCGATCATGAAGCGCTGTTCGAGCACCTCCGCGATGCGGTGGCCGGCGGCCTGTGCCGCCCGCGCGTTCGGCAGCAGCGCGGCGAACTCGTCGCCCCCCAGGCGCGCGAGGACGTCGCCCTCCCGCAACGCGGACTGCATGCGGGGCCCGAGCTGGGCGAGGACGAGATCGCCCGCGTGGTGGCCCAGCGTGTCGTTGAGCTCCTTGAAGTGGTCGAGATCGATGCTCAGGAGCGCCAGCTCTCCGCCGGCATCCTCGGCGGCGGCGATGGCCGCCCGCAGGTGCCGGTGGAACCAGCGCCGGTTCGGCAGGCCCGTCAGCTCATCGGTACTGGCCTGCTGCCGCGTCTCGCTGAGCGTGTGCAACTCGCGGAAGGTCAACGAGGTGCGGATCATCGAGACCATCAGGGCGCTGCCCGCGAAGACCACCGCGGCTGCGCTCAGGTGCCCGAGCCCGGCCGCCACGAGCAGCGCGATCGAGGCGAGCCCGAAGGCGAACGGCAGGGCCATCGTGCGCCAGCCGGCAAGCATGGCGACGCCCGCTGGTCGCGGCGGCTGCCAGGCCGCGAGCGCCATGACGCTCGCGCCCACGAGCCACAGCGAATCGAGCACCGTGCCCGGCGTGTAGGCGTCAGCGGCCAGCCGGTAGAGGTAGATGGAATCGGCGGCGCCGAAGATGGCGAAGCCGGCGCCCAGCAGCAGCCACGCGCGGCCGGGACGCCACGAGTACAGCCCGAGCACGCCGATCACCAGGCACACCAGCAGCAGATCGCCGATCGGATAGGCGGCGTTCACGAGCACGGTCGCTCGCGACCCCTGCGCGCCCGCCAGGATCACCGACACCACGTACGCGGTCCCGAGTCCCCCGACCGTGAGGGCGCCGACGAGCCCGTCGAGCCACATGCTGGCGTGGAACCGCCGGACCGACGTCCGCACCAGCAGGCCGAGGCAGAGATAGGCGAGCGGGAAGAACAGGAGCCAGCCGGCGTCCGCGGGCGACGGGAACGGCGGCTCCTTGAGGTCGTAGAGGAACGCCGTCCAGTAGAGGTTGCCGGCCGTCCACGAGAGGAGCGCCGCCGTCAGCACCATCCACGCGACCCGGTCGGCACCCGGGCGCGCCGCGCGGAGCCCGCAGAGGGCGACGGCGGCGATGAGGACCACGTTCTGACCCCATTTGCTGACCACGGGGAGGACGCTGTCGCCGCCGACGCCGAGGCCCGTGGCCAGGTTCGCGGCCAGCGCCACGAGCATCACGACCGCGACGGCCATGACCACCCGCCGCCGGCGGGGAGTCGACGACCGGGTGAGCGGCACCAGCGCCTGCCCGATCGCTCCGAGCCGTCTCGTCACCGGGGGTGCATACCGAGTGGCTACGCCGTCACGGCGCGGGCGCGTCTCCATCGCTCGTGGCATCGGCATCCATTCTGGGCGCCTTGAGCGGAGCGGCGAGCGTGCCGCTAGCCGCGGCGGCCTGCGACAGCCTGGGCGCGCTCCGCGGCCTGGCGGTCGCGCGCCTTCCTCTGCCTGCGCCGTCCGACGAAGAAGAGCACTCCGAGCGCGACACAGACGAGCAGGAAGCCCCAGAAGATCCCGACGCCGGCGCCGACGCCGCCGAACGGGAGCGAGACGACCTGCACGATCGCCCAGCCGAGCGCGAGCAGGGCCACGACGAGCAAGAGGACCAGGAGGATCCCGCGTGCCCGCAGCCACAGCGGGGCGCCCGGCGGCGGGGCGACAAGGCCCATGAAGCGCAGGGCCAGCAGCTGGCGGTTGGTGGGCGGGGTCTGGCCGAGCTTCTCGGCCGCCGCCTTGAGGTCCGCCGGGCGGCGCTCGGCGAGCGCCAGCGACGCCTCCGCCATCCGCCGCAGCTGCAGGCGCTCCTGCGGCCGCGCGGCGGCGATCGCCGCGCGGAAGTGCTCGCGCGAGCGCTTGGCGTCCATCCGCTCGGCGGCGCGGGCGCCGAGGATCGCCTGCGCGGCGGCGCGGAATCGCGTCTCGGACTCGAGCTCCTCGTCCGAGCGCGTCTCGAGCCTCTGCATCGCCGCGAGCGCGGACTTGCTCTCCATCTTGACCTGGCGCTGCTTGGGCGGCATCGCTGATGATTCTACGTCCGCCGGCGAAAGCCGGTGGGCTCATGGTCGGGGGCGAGCGGGCTGGGGGGCAGGTCGGTGGGGAACTCGGCCCAGTCGTAGCCCGCGGGCGCGATGTCGTTGACGCCGTCGGGGTGGAAGACCGAGGCCAGGTACTGGATCTGCCCGCGCCCGACGCCGAGCTCGGACTGGCCGCCGCCGTAGATCTCGATCCCACGCTCGGCGCAGTAGTCGTAGGCGGCGAAGAGCTCCTCGGTCGAGCCGAAGCGCGAGGGCTTCACGTTGATCGTGCGCGGCGCGAACGCGAGGTTCTCGATGTCCGCGACGGAGTGGATGGGCGCGTCCCAGGTGATGCGGTGGCGGTAGGGCTCGAGCACCGCGTCGGCTTCGGGGTCGGTGAGGTCGGGGTCCTCGAGCCAGGCGTCCGGGAGCGTCTCGGCGATGCGGCGGTAGAACGCCGGGTCCGTGTCGACGTCGACCGGCGTGCCCTTGTAGGCGCCCTTGAAGTCGATCGACGCGACCGCGCCGGTGGCCTCCAGCCGGTCGATCAGAGCCTGGTCCCAGTCCGGGGTGCCGTCGAGCTTGAACTTCAGCCAGGGGTAGACCTCGAGCCGCCGGCCGACCGGGTCGAAGCTCGGTGGGCTGCCGATCCGCAGCGACGCGACGAAGTGGATCGGCGACTCCTCGCGCCCGAGCGCCTGCGCCAGCGACTGACCGGCCTGCCGCAACGCGAGGTCGAGGCCGGCGCTCTCGATCGCCCAGCGCCGATAGAAGCGGAACGCCGGCATGCCCGGCTCGCCGGCCGGGAAGAGGTCGAGCCCGCCCACGTGCTCGCAGAACGACGCGATGGTCCACGTGCCGGCCAGCGGCAGGTCGGGGCCGCGCGCCTGCTGGGCGCGCTGGTCCTCGGGGCTGTAGGTGACGTCCTCCCCGAGCCCCTCCTCGCCGGCGCCCTGCAGGTGGAAGGTGGTGGTGACGCGCTCGAACTCCGCTGAGATGCGGCGCTCGCGGCCCTCCAGCGAGTAGCCGTCGATCGTCAGGGGCAGCTCGGCGATGCGTTCGAACGTGGTCACGACGGGACGCGACATTAGTGTCTCGCACAAGGAATGACCGCCGCGCTGCGCTTCTTCGTGCTGATCGAGGTACTGGGGCTGGCGGCGACGCCGCTCGCGGCGGTCGCGTTCGCGCGGCTGCCGGGACGCGGGGTCGCCTTTGCCAAGCCGCTCGGCCTGCTGGTCGCGACCTGGCTCGTGTGGATGACCGGCTCGCTCGGCCTCGTGCCCGTCGGGCTCGGCGTGTGGGTCGCGGCGGCGGCGCTGCTCGCCGTGGCCGGCGCGCTGGTGTGGCGGCGGCGGCGCCCGCCGCTGTGGCAGGGCATGACGCGCCGTTGCCTGCTGTGGTCGGAGGCCATCGCGCTGGTCGCGTTCGCCGCGATGGCGCTGCTCGTCGCCTACTCGCCCGACGTCTGGCAGACCGAGAAGCCGATGGACATGGCGTTCATCAACGCCGCCGGCAACGCGGGCTCGTTCCCGCCCCAGGACCCGTGGATGGCGGGGGAGGACCTCAACTACTACTACCTCGGCCATCTGATGGCGGCGGGGCTCGTGAGGCTCTCGGGCGTCGCGCCGGACGTCGGGTACAACCTCGCCGTCGCCACCTTCTTCGCGCTCTCCGCCGTCGCGGCGTTCGGGCTCTGCGCGGCACTGGTGGGGCGCGTGGCCGCCGGTCTGTGGGGAGTCGCGCTGTGCCTGCTGGCGGGGACGATCGGGGCGGGGCTCGACGTGCTCGGCGACAGCGGGCCGCTGCGCGGCTACGACTGGTTCGGCGCGTCGCGCGTGATCACGGGCACGATCAACGAGTTCCCGTCCTTCTCGTTCACGCTCGCCGACCTCCACGGGCACGTGATGGCGATCCCGTTCTCACTGCTCGCGCTCGCCTTCGGCCTGCAGCTCGCGGTGGCCGGGCCGCCACCGGCGCCGCGCGGCCGGGCGGCGCTCGAGCTCGGGCTGACGGCGATCGCGGTGGGGACGCTGTACGCGATCAACGCCTGGTCGTTCCCGGTCATCGCCGGCCTGTTCGCGCTCGGCGCCGTGGTGCGGCTGCGCGACGCGCCGAGCGTGCGCGAGCGAGGGCGCACGCTGGCGTGGGCGTTCGCCGCGCTGCTGCTGTCGGTGATCGCCGTGCTGCCGTTCCTCCTCAACTACGACGCCGCCGCGAACGGGCTCGGCGAGGTGACCAAGCGCGCGTCGCTGACGAGCTGGGCGAGCGACAACGGAGCGCTCTACGGGCTGTTCGCCTACCTCGTCGCCACCGCCTACCTCGTGCGGTTGGCGCACTCGCGCCACCCCTGGCGCACCGCGGGCTGGACCGCGGCGGCGGCGCTGTTCGCCGGCTCGCTGCTGGCGGCCGCCGACCTCGTCGCGGTAGGCGGGCTCGTCGTGCTCGTCTGGACGGCCGCGCACGCCGCGTTCCTGGGCCGCGCCCCGGCCGTCGAGCGCTTCGCCTGGGTGCTGATCGGGGGCGGGCTGCTGTGCCTGGCGATCCCCGAGGTCGTCTACGTCAGGGACTCCTTCGACGGCAGCGACCTCTACCGCATGAACACGGTCTTCAAGCTCGGCTACCAGGCGTGGCTGCTGCTGGCGGTCGCGGGCTCGGCGGTCATGGTGTGGACCTGGGGCTGGCTGCGCCGGCGCGCGCGGCTCGCGCCGTTCGCGTGGGGGCTGCCGCTGCTCGCCGGCCTCGGGCTCGCCGCCGTCTACCCGGTGGCGGGCAGCTACGCGCGCAAGGACGGGTTCTCGCATGCGCCTCATCTGGACGGGTTGCGCTGGCTGGCGCAGTCGGCACCGGGCGACCCGGGCGCGATCGACTGGCTGCGCGGCCACGCGCCCCGCGGCTCGGTGGTGCTCGAGGGCGTCGGCGACGACTACTCGGCGTTCGGCCACGCACGCATCTCGACCTTCACGGGACTGCCGACGGTGCTCGGCTGGGCCGGCCACGAGCTCCAGTGGGCGCACGACCCCGGCACCCGTCGCGCCGACGTCGACCGCACGTACAGCACGGCGGACGCGGCCGAGGCACGGCCGCTGCTCGCGCGCTACCACGTGCGCTACGTGGTGGTCGGGCCGATCGAGCGCGCCGACCACGGGGATGCCGGCGTGCCGAAGTGGGACACGCTCGGCCGCCGGGTGTTCGACCGCGAGGGGACGACGGTGTGGCGGCTGCGGTGATCGAGCTCGGCGACGCGCCCGCGGCCTGGGCGGCGCTCGGGTTCGGACCCGACGACGCGGGCGAGGTGGTGCTGGGCGAGGCGCGGCTGCGGCTGACGGGCCGCGGCGGCGGGATCCTGAGCGTCCACGCCGAGGGCCTGACGACCGACCGGCCGGACGGGCTCCCGCTGGAGCAGATGCGAGCGGCGCCGGCCGCCGCTCCCACCACGTCACATCCCAACGGCGCGAGCGCGGTCGACCACGTCGTCGCGCTCACGGGCTCGCTCGAGCGCACCGTCGCCGCCCTCACCGGGGCCGGGCTCGACCTGCGCCGCAGCACGGACGGCATGGCCTTCCTGCGCCTCGGCCCGACGATCCTCGAGGTCGTCGAGCGCGGCGGCGATCCGCCGCGCTTCTGGGGCCTGGTGGTCGTCGTGCCGGAGCTCGCCGGCCGCGGCGCGCTCGTCGGCGCGCCGAAGGACGCGGTTCAGCCCGGGCGCAGCATCGCGACCGTGTCGCGCGACGCGGGGCTCGGCACGGCGCTGGCGCTGATGACGCCGCGGCGCACGTAGAGGTACTCCGGCATGCCGCCAGTGGGGTTCCAGACCTTGCGCTCGAAGATCCAGCGCAGCCAGTTGCCCGGCGTGCCCTTGGCGTAGTCGCGCACCCACCAGACGCGGAACGGGAAGCGGCGCGAGCGGTAGGCCGCGAGCTGCGGCGCGAGCCGCTGCGAGCTGGCCTCGGTCATCACGAGCACGTCGGAGCCCGGCGGCGCCGCGATCGTGGTGAGGTCGAGGTAGCCGACGTTGAGATCGCGGAAGTACCACGCGTAGGGGAACGTCGCGCCGTCGGCCGAGTCGATCGTCACCGAGAGCTTCGGGCGCTTGCGCGCCATCGCGGTCACCTGGTCGGCCACCCGCTTGACCGCCTCGGAGGACTGCGTCGAGACCAGCAGCTCCCGCGGGTCGGCGCGGTGGTCGACGTTCACCCACCACGACGCCACCGGGACATAGAGGGTCCCGAGGGCGGCGACCACCAGCGCGGCCTGCCCCAGCCGCGTCCGCCGCGCCTCCCACAGCCACTGCACGCCGAGGCCGGCGAGCAGGATCAGCGGCAGCAGCGGGTGCAGCACGAGCCAGGCGAACTTCTCGCCCGCCCACGAGTAGATCGCCAGCGAGAGCGCGAACGCCCACACCAGGAAGGCCCGCAGCACGGTCGGCTGGCGGAAGGCGACGAACGCGCCGACCGCGCCGAGCAGCAGCACCGGCCACTCCTCGCCGACCAGCACCGCGACGTAGAAGTAGGGCTTCTCCCCGCCGCGGCCGACGCCGTGCTGGCCGATCCAGTAGGCGATGCTCTCGTAGAGCCCGTCCCAGAGCCCGGGGGGGTTGGTCAGGAAGACCGTGAACATCAGCGTGAAGACGACCGCGAAGGCCGCGAGCGCCCACACCCAGGCCTCCCACCCGACCGAGCGCAGGGCCGCCCGCGTCGGCCCGCCGCGCCCCTCGCGCACGAGCAGGATCGCGAAGAACGTGAACGCCACGAAGCCGGCGATGTACATCGTCTCCTTCGTCGCGAAGCCGAGGGCGATCAGCGCCCCGATCAGCGCCGGGTGCCAGCCACGCGGCGTGTCGAGGAAGCGGAACACCACGACCAGCAGCGCGAAGCTGATCGCCGCGAAGTAGATGTCCTCACGGGCGAAGCGCGAGAAGTACAGGTAGGTGGGCCCGATCGCGAGCAGGACGGCGGCCGTGAAGGCGGCGACGCGGCCGAGCTGGCGGCGCAGGAAGTAGGGCATCGCCACCATCGCCGTGCCCATCAGCGCGGGTGCGAGGCGGGCCGTGAAGTTCGAGTCGCCGAAGATCGAGAAGATGCCCGCCGTCAGGTAGAACCGCAGCGGGCCGTGCAGGATCGGCTGGTACTCGTAGTCGCCGTTGGTGAAGAGGATCCACGAGAAGTAGGCGTCCTGGCTCTCGTCGTGGTGGAACGGGCGCGAGCCGAGGTCGTAGAGCCGCAGCGCCAGCGCCGCCGCGACGAGCAGGGCGTAGGCGAGGACCTCGCGGCTCGGGCGCCGCTGCCTCACGCGCGCGCCGCCCGGGCCCGCGCCAGGCCGCCGTAGCGGACGACGAGGAGCAGGAAGCCGATGGCGGTGATCGGGACGAGCAGGGCGAAGCGCAGCATCACGAGGTAGGACACGGCGGTCGCGCCCGTGCCCCCGATCGCCTTGATGCCGATGACGGTCGCCGCATCCTGGGTGCCCGCGTAGCCGGGGCCGGACGGGATCAGCGCGAACACGCTCGCGAGCGCCACGAGATACAGGCCCTCGAGGAAGCTCATATTGAAGCCGACGGACGCGCCGACCAGGATCCAGACCGTCGCCTCGATGATCCAGACGGCGAACGTCATCGCCACGAGCAGCGCTCCGTGGCGGCTGAGCAGCCGCGCGGTCGAGGACAGCATCGGCGCGACGAAGGCATGGATGCGCTCGTTGCGGCGCACGAGCAGGATCGCCACGGCGATCCCGGCGATCACGGCCACCGTGGCGAGCGCGATCCACTCGACCGAGCCGGCGCCGACGTTGCCGAGCACGGCATAGCCGACGACGAGGAAGAGCACGAGGATCACGCCGACGTCGAGCAGCCGCTCGGCCACGATCGTCCCCAGCACGGTGCGCCGCGACGCCGACGCGCGCGGCGCCATCGCCACGATCCGCACCGCGTCGCCGGCGCGCGCCGGCAGCACGTTGTTGACGGCGTAGCCGATCGTCGTCAGCGCGTAGGAGTCCGCGCGCGCCGGCCGCGCGCCGTCCTCGAGCAGCAATCGGTGCCAGCGCTCCGAGCGCACGAGCGTGTTGAGGCCGTAGAGCGCGATCGCGCCGGCCAGCGCGCCGATCTGCGCCGCGCCGTGCGGCAGCCGGGGCGGGTCCTGGCGCAGCGCCCACCACACGACCGCCGCCAGCGCGACGACGGAGATGACGATGCCCAGGACGGACCCGAGACCGCGCAGCCGGCCGCCGCCTGACGGCGGCACTGCCTCGCGCTGCGCGCTCGTCAACGCTTCGCTTGCGTCACGCGGGCTCGCTGGAGTGCTGGTCGGTGTCGCCGGCGGCGGAGTCGTCGTCATCTTCGGGCGCGGCCGGAAGCGTGTCGGCCGAGCCGGGCGCCTCGCCCTCTTGCTCGTCGGGGCGCTTCTCTTCTTCTTCCTTCATCAGGTGCCTCCTCTGGTGTGTCGGTGGCAGACATTGTGGCGAGGTAGGTTGACGCCGTGTCCCTGACGGGCCCGGAGCCCATGAGCACCAACCCGCTGCGGCGCGTCGCATTCGAGCTGCAGACCGAGCGCCGGGGGCGCGGCGGCTATCCGCCCGGCGACGTCTCGCCGAGCCTGCGGCGCACGCATCGCATGATCGCCGACCCGCTCTCGCTCCTGCTGGAGGCCTACGAGCGCCACGGCCCGGTGTTCTCGCTGCGCATCCTCAACGCGCGCAACGTCTTCATGCTCGGGCCGGAGGCGAACCACTTCATGCTCGTCTCCCACGCCGACCGCTTCCGCTGGCGCGACGGCGGTTTCGGCGACCTCATCCCGCTGCTCGGCGACGGGATGCTCACGATCGACGGCGACTTCCACAAGCAGTCGCGCCGGATCATGCTCCCCGCCTTCCATCACGAGCGCGTGCGCAGCGCGCAGGCCGTCATGGAGGAGGAGGTCGAGCGGGCGCTCGCGCCGTGGCACGACGGGCTCGAGCTCGACCTCTACGCCTGGGCGCGCGAGCTGGCGCTGCGGGTCGCGATGCGGGCGCTGTTCGGCTTCGACCCCGAGCGAAGCGGTGACGAGCGCGCAGCGCGAGGCAGGGCTCGCGTCGATGGAATGCAGCCCGCCCGGGAGTTCGAGCGCGCGCTCGGCTTCTACGGCCGCGAGTACTGGCTGCAGGTGCTGCGCGGCCCGGGCACGCCGTTTCGCGCGATGGCGACCGCGCGGCGGCGGCTCGACCACCTGATCTACGCCGAGATCGCACAGCGCCGCCGGACGGGCGCGCGCGGGGACGACGTGCTCTCGCTGCTGCTCGACGCTCCCTTCTCCGACCGCCACGTGCGCGACCACGTGATGACGCTCCTGTTCGCCGGGCACGACACGACCACCGCGACGATCGCGTTCTTCTTCTACGAGCTCGCGCGCCATCCCGAGGTGGCCGCTGCGATCGCGAGCGGGCCCGCCGAGCTGCTCGACCAGGCGCTCGAGGAGACGCTGCGCCTCTACCCGCCGGCCTGGATCGGGCCACGCCGCGCCGCCGAGGCGTTCGAGTTCGCCGGCCACCGCGTCGCCGCCGGCGCGCCGGTGAACTACTCCTCGTGGGCCTCGCACCGGCTGCCCGACGTCTGGGAGGCGCCCGGCGAGTTCCGCCCCGAGCGCTTCTCGCCCGAGCAGCGCGCCCGCATCCCGAAGGGCGCCTACGTGCCGTTCGGGGGCGGCTCGCGGATCTGCCTCGGCATGCGCTTCGGGCAGCTCGAGATCAAGACCATCGCCGCGGCCGTGACGGAGCGTTTCCGCGTCGAGTTGCCCGACGGCTTCCGGCTCCGGATCCGCCAGACGCCGACGCTCGGGCCACATGGCGGGCTGCCGGTGCGGGTCCGCGTGGCACGCGCATCGCGCGAGGACTAGGTTTCAGGACAGAGAGAGATTCCCAGAGAGGGGGAGGAGAGCCATATGGCAAACCGTGTCCCGATCACGGTGACCGTGAACGGCCAGCGCCACGCCGGAGAGGTGGAGCCGAGACAGCTGCTCGTCCACTTCCTGCGCGAGTCGCTCGGCCTGACCGGCACGCACGTCGGCTGCGACACGTCCAACTGCGGGGCGTGCACCGTGCACCTCAACGGCGACGCGGTGAAGAGCTGCACGGTGCTCGCGGTGCAGGCCGACGGCGAGAACGTCACGACCATCGAGGGCATGGGCTCAGAGGACGACCTGCATCCGATGCAGGAGGCGTTCTGGGAGCACCACGGCCTCCAGTGCGGCTACTGCACCCCCGGCATGATCATGGCCGGCGCGGACCTGATCGCCAAGAACCCGGACCCGAGCGAGGCGGAGGTCCGTGAGGCGCTGGCGGGCAACCTCTGCCGCTGCACGGGCTACCACAACATCGTCAAGGCCGTGCTGTCCGCCGCGAAGGCGACGAGCGGTCAGGAGGTCACGCTGTGAGCGCCGTCGAGACCGAGCGAAGCGGTGGCGAAGACAGGGGCAAGTGGGTCGGCCAGGCGATCCGCCGCAAGGAGGACCCCCGGATGATCACCGGCCGGGGCAACTACGTCGACGACATGATCGTCTCCGGGATGCTCTACATGCACGTCGTCCGCTCGTCGGAGGCGCACGCGAAGATCGTCTCGATCGACGCGGCCGGAGCGAAGGAGCACCCCGGCGTCTACGGCGTCTTCACGGCCGAGGACCTCGACATCGCGTCGGGTCTGCCGATGGCCTGGGTACCGCCCGGCGTGGAGATCAAGACCCCCGAGCACTGGCCGCTCGCCAAGGGCGAGGTCAAGTACGTCGGCCAGGGCGTCGCGATCGTCCTCGGCAGCGACAAGTACGGCGTCGTCGACGCCGCCGAGCAGGTGCTCGTCGAGTACGACCCGCTGCCCGTGGTCGTCGATCCGGAGAAGGCGCTGGCGGACGACTCCGTCCTCGTGCACGAGGAGTTCGGCACCAACAAGACCCACGAGTGGTCGATCGGCGGCGGCGACATGGACGCCGCCTGGCAGGAGGCAGACGTCGTCATCGAGCGGCGGATCGTCAACCACCGCACCGCGGGCAGTCCGATCGAGCCGCGCGTCTGCCTCGCCGACTTCCGCGGCGGGTCGCTGACGCTGCACCTCACGAGCCAGAACCCGCACCTGATCCGGCTCTTCATGGCCGGCGAGTTCGAGATGTCCGAGGACCGCATCCGCGTGGTCGCACCGGACGTCGGCGGCGGCTTCGGCGTGAAGATCTCCCACTACCCGGAGGAGATCCTCGCGGCCTGGGCGTCCAAGAAGCTGGGCCGGCCGGTGAAGTGGACCGAGACGCGCTCGGAGCACATGAGCTCGACGATCCACGGCCGCGACCAGATCGACTACGTGAAGGTCGGCGCCAAGCGCGACGGCACGATCACGGGCCTCGAGTGCAAGGCGATCGCCGACTTCGGCGCGTTCTACACGCTGCTGACCCCGTTCATCCCGGCGTTCACCGGGTTCGTGATCTCCGGTTGCTACAAGATCCCGAACCTGTCCTTCACGGCCATCGGCGCCTTCACGAACAAGATGGCGACCGACGCCACCCGCGGCGCGGGCCGG
>JAXDGC010000147.1:0-2586 GCA_034665245.1 Solirubrobacteraceae bacterium
TCGGGATGTTCTTGCGAACCTTGCGGCGGCCGCGCTGTGGGCGTCGGGGAGCTGGGGACATCTACTTCTTCGTCGCCTTCTTCTTGCCGGCGACGGACATCCGCTTCGGTCCCTTCCGGGTGCGCGCGTTGGTCTTGGTGTTCTGACCGCGCACGGGCAGACCGCGGCGATGGCGCATCCCGCGGTAGGAGCCGATCTCCATCAGGCGCTTGACGTTCTGGGAGCGCTCGCGGCGCAGGTCGCCCTCGACGGTCATGTCGTCGATCGCGTCGCGCAGCTTGGCGACCTCGTCGTCGGTGAGCTGCCGGACGTAGGTGTCCGGCGAGATGCCGAGCTGGGCGAGCAGCTGGTTCGAGGTCGAGCGACCGACCCCGTAGATGTACGTGAGACCGATCTCGACGCGCTTGTTGAGCGGGATGTTGACCCCGGCGATACGAGCCATCTTCCTCCTAGCCCTGGCGCTGCTTGTGACGTGGGTTCGAGCAGATCACGAGGACCCGGCCGTTACGGCGGATGATCTTGCACTTCTCGCACATCGGCTTGACCGACGGTCGTACCTTCATGATCCCTTTCGAGCTTGATGATCCGGACGGGGAGGCTCTGGAGACCGGTGCGGTCGCCGCTACCATCCCCCGGAGCGGGTTACTGCACGCCGATGGCCCGTCTGGCCAGAACGCGACCGGGAAGTATAGCGCGGTCTTTTGGCCCCCCGCAGGCGCTCGCGTGGCCGCTCAGCGGCCGGCCTTCCATTCGGCGTAACGCTCGCGCAGACAGGCGCCGCAGGGCCGGAAGCCGGCCGCGATCGCCGTCTCCTCGTCGAGGAAGAACACGCGGTGCCTCGGCTCGAACCCGCGCCGCAGCAGCGACAGCGCCACCGGGCAGTCCATCGTCCCGTAGACCTTCGTGCGGCCGTGGCCGCCGAGCGCCCCCTTCACCTCGCTGGCGTAGGGGCGCCCGTCCCGGCCGATCAGCGTGTAGTGGGTCTTCTCGTGACGTTGCATTCGAAATAAGTTCATACGAGCGTCGCGCGCCCGACCTCGAGGTCGAGCAGCGCGCGCTTGCACTCCAGCCCGCCGGCGTAGCCCGTGAGGGTCCCGTCCGCGCCGATCACGCGGTGGCAGGGCACGACGATCGCGAGCGGGTTGCGGCCGTTGGCGGCGCCGACGGCGCGGGCCAGGCGGTGGTCGCGCCCGCCCTGGCCGAGCTCCTCCGCGAGCTCGCCGTAGGAGGCCGTCTCGCCGTAGGGGATCCGCCGCAGCAGATCCCACACGCGCACCTGGAACGGCGTGCCCGCAGGCGCGAGCGGCAGGTCGAACGTCGTCCGCTCGCCGGCGAAGTACTCCGTGAGCTGGCGGCGCGCGGCGGCGAGGTGCTCGTCGTCGCGCTCGAGGCCCGCGGTGTCGCGGTGGCGGTTCGGGAGGTCGACGGCGGTCAGGGCGCCGTCGTCGTCGGCGGTCAGCAGGAGCTCGCCGATCGGTGTGGTGAGGGTCGAGTAGCGCATGTCCGTACAACGCGGAAGGCTTGCAGGTCGTGAGGCTGACCCACCACCCCGCGCTGCACGCCGGCGACCTGATCGACTTCCTCGCCCGGCGAGCGGTCCCGGGCGTCGAGGAGGTGGTGGACGGCGTGTACCGGCGGAGCATGGCCGACGGGAGCGTCCTCGAGATCACGCCGGACGCCGACGTCGAGGGGGACGTGGACGCCGCGCGGGCGATCCTGCGGTTGGACGCCGACCCGGTCGCGATCGAGGCGGCGCTCGGCGGCGATCCGCTCCTCGGCCCGCTCGTCCGCGCCGCCCCCGGCCGTCGCGTCCCCGGCCATCCCGACCCGGCCGAGCTCGCGGTGCGCGCCCTGCTCGGCCAGCAGATCTCCGTCGCCGCCGCCCGCACGCTCGCGGGCCGCCTGACCGCGGAGCTCGGCGAGCCGCTCGCCGACCCGCGCGGCGGCGTCACCCACCGCTTCCCCGCCCCGGCCGCGCTCGCGGCGCTGGACCCGGAGGCGCTGCCGATGCCCCGCGCCCGCGGGCGCGCGCTCGTGCGCCTGGCCGCGGCACTGGCAGAGGGAGAGCCGGCCGACGAGCGCCTCCCGGGCATCGGCCCGTGGACGACGGCCTACGTCGCGCTGCGCTCAGGCGACGACGACGCCTTCCTCCCCACCGATCTCGGCGTCAAGCACGGGCTGTCGGCGCTGGGCGCCGACCCGCGCCGCGCCGCCGAGCTGGCCGAGGCGTGGCGGCCGTACCGCGGCTTCGCGGTGGCGCATCTGTGGGCCGCCGCGGCTACGCCGCGACGCGATCCTGCGAGAGATGCCACGGCGTGAGGATCCGCGGACCCTCTCCCGTGACGGCGATCGTGAACTCGAAGTGGGCGGCCAGCGAGCCGTCCTGCGAGTAGATCGCCCAGCCGTCGTCGCCCATCCGGACCTGGTGTCGGCCCGCGGTCGTCATCGGCTCGACGGCCAGCACCATGCCCTCCTCGAGCAGCTCGCGCTTGCCGGGCGGCCCGTAGTTGGGGATCTGCGGGTCCTCGTGCATGCTGCGCCCGATCCCGTGGCCGACGAGCGAGCGCACGACGGAGAAGCCGTTCT
>JAXDGC010000148.1:0-10371 GCA_034665245.1 Solirubrobacteraceae bacterium
ACCCCGCGGGCGGCGGGGAGCAGGTGGGCTGGGTCCCGCGCGACCTCGCGGCCGAGCTCGCGCCAGACCTGGACGCCGGGCGTCCGTGGGCGGCCGTCGTCCTGCGCGAGCAGCGGCGCTCGCCGCGCGACCCACGTAGCGGGCTCACGATGCTGCTCGCGCCGGCGGAGGCGATCGAGCTGCGCGAGCGCGACGGGCGCCGCTGAGCGCATGCGGCTCGTTACCTGGAACGTCGCCGGGCGCGTGACCCGGCATCCCGAGCAGGCGCAGGCGGTCACAGGTGTCGCCGCGGACGTCGTCGCGCTGCAGGAGGTGACGGCGAGGACTCTGCCGCTGTGGCGCGGCGCGCTGGCCGACGCGGGCTTCACCGCCTGCGAGTCGACGCTGGACGAGCCGCCCGCGGCGGCCGGGCGTCGCCTCCTCGGCGTCCTCGTCGCGGCGCGCGAGCCGCTCGTGCGGCTGGCCCCGCCGACGGACGCGCCGTGGCCCGAGCGCGTGCTGTGCTGCGGCCTCGGCGACCTCGAGATCGTCAACCTGCACTCGCCGATCGCCCCGGCGCCCGAGCTCGCGAAGGTCCGCACGCACGAGGCCGTCGCGGCCTATCTCGATCGGCGGCCGCCCGGGCCGCGCATCCTCTGCGGCGACCTCAACACCCCACGTCGCGAGCTCCCGGACGGCGACGTGCTGACGTTCGCCTACAACAGCGCCGGGCGGCTGCGGCCCGAGCGCGGGGAGCGCTGGGACCGCGCGGAGCGCGCGCTCGTCCACGGCCTGCGCGAGCGCGGGTGGCTCGACGCGTTCCGGGCCGTGCAGGGCTATGAGGGACGTCACGCGAGCTGGACGTTCGCCCACGACCGCGGCGGCTGGCGGCTGGACCACGTGCTCGTGCACGGCCTGCGCCCTGTCGCCGTGGCCTACGCGCACGAGTGGCGGCGCACGGGACTCAGCGACCACTCGGCGCTGATCGTCGACCTCGAGCGCGCCGGATACGGGTAGACGCCGTGCCCGGTGCCGCCGCAGGCGAAGCGGCCGGCTCAGCCCGGTCGGGCGCTGACGGCAGCCACCCGCGGCCGCCTCGCCGCGCGCGCGAGCACCCAGTCGAACTCCGCCTGCAGGCCCGCGGCGAGGCACGTCGCCGGTGCGAACCCGAGCTCGTCGGCCGCGCGGGTGACGTCGGCGGCGGTATGCAGCACGTCGCCCGACTCGCGCTCCGCGCGGGTGACGTCCAGCGGGCGCCCGGCGATCGCGGCCAGCAGCTCGAGCGCCGCGTTGAGGCTTATCGGGTCGCCGCCGCCGACGTTGTAGGCGCGGCCGCCCGCGGCCGGCGCGGAGCCGGCCGCGCGGATCGCGCCGACGACGTCGGCGACGTAGGTGAAGTCGCGGCTCTGACGGCCGTCGCCGAACAGAGCGATCGAGCCGCCGCGCGCGGCGGCCTCGCAGAACCGCCGGAACGCCATGTCCGGCCGCTGCCGTGGGCCGTAGACGGTGAAGAAGCGCAGCGCCACCGTCTCGAGCCCGTGATTGACGTGGTAGACGCGGCACAGCTGCTCGCCCGCGAGCTTCGTGACGCCGTAGGGCGACAGCGGCCGCGGCGGCGCGTCCTCACGCGTGGGCAGTTGCTCGGACTCGCCGTAGATCGAGGACGACGAGGCGTAGACGATCCGCTGGCCCGCGCCGGCGCGGACGGCCTCGAGCAGCCGCTGCGTGGCCTCGACGTTGTTATGCACGAAGCGGTCGAAGCGGCTGCCCCAGCTCGAGCGCACGCCCGGCTCGGCCGCGAGGTGGAAGACGACGTCGCAGCCGTCGAGCACGCGGTCGAGGTCGGCAGTCGCGAGGTCGACCGCATGCAGCTCGAAGCCATCGTGCTCGCGTGCCCGTGCGAGGTTCGCGAGCTTCTGGGCCGCCGGGTAGTTGTCGCTGAAGCAGTCGATGCCGGCGACCTCGTGGCCGTCGGCGAGCAGCGCCTCGGTGAGGTGCGAGCCGATGAAGCCGGCGCAGCCGGTGACGAGCGCCCTACTCACCGACCGTCTCCGCCGCGACGGGGTCGCGCACCGCACCACTCGGAGTGACGCCGCCGCCGCCGAGCTGGACGATGCGGTCCGCGGTGCTTGCGAGCCGAGGCGAGTGCGTGATCAGGATCGTCGTACGGCCGCGCATCAGCGCCCGCAGGCCGTCGAGCACCGCCGTCTCGCTGTCGGCGTCGAGGCCCGTAGTGGGCTCGTCGAGCACGAGCACGGGCGGGTCGCGCAACAGCGTGCGCGCGACGCCGATCCGCTGGCGCTGGCCGCCCGAGAGCCCGGCCCCCTGCGGACCGAGATCGGTGTCGTAGCCCATGGGCAGCCCGCAGATGAACTCGTGTGCCGCGGCTGCGCGCGCGGCGGCCACGACGTCCTCGCGCGACGCATCGGTCGCATAGGCGATGTTGTCGTGCACCGTGCCGCTGAACAGCACGGTGTCCTGGAGCACCACCGCCACCTGCTCGCGCAGCCAGGCGAGCGAGCACTCGCGCGCGTCGCGGCCGTCGATCGTCACGCGCCCCTCGGTCGGGTCGAAGAAGCGGGCGACGAGCGCGCCGAGCGTCGACTTCCCGACACCCGACGGTCCCATCAGCGCGAGCCGCTCGCCGGGCCGGACACGCAGCGAGACGCCGCTGAGCACGGGCCGCGCGGCGCCGTAGCCGAACGACACGTCCTCGAGCGCCACGTCACCCGCGGCGCGCCCGCCGCGATAGGCGCCGGGGGGCTCGGGAAGCACGTCGTCGGCGGCGAGCAGCTCCGCGATCCGATCGGCCTTGGCCATCGAGGCGGCGATCTTCGTCATCTCGCGCGCGAAGCTGCGCATCGGACTCTGAGCCTTGCGGGTGTAGCTGGCGAAGACGAGCAGCTCGCCCGGGGTGATCGCCCCGTGGGAGACGCGAATCGCGCCGACGACGAGGACGGCCGCGGTGCTGATCGCCTTCACGCTGCCGACGAGACCGTCGAAGCGGGCGGTCAGCCGCGCCACCGCGACGCCCGAGGCCAAGCGGCGCTCCGAGCCCTCGCGCACGCGGCGGCTCTCGTAGCCCTCCGAGCCGAATGCCTTGACGACCGCCATCGCCGACAGCGCCTCGGAGGCGATCGAGGCGATGTGGCCCTCCTGCGCGCGCCGCTCGCGTGCCTGCGAGCGGATACGCCGCCGGTAGACGTAGCTGAGGGTCGCCATCAGCGGCGCGGTGGCGAGCGCGACGAGCGCCAGCACCGGATCGATCACGAGCAGGACGACGGTCATCCCTGCGGACATCAGTGCGGCCTGGACCATCTCGCCGAGCGACTGCGAGAACAGCTCGCCCATCGCGTTGACGTCGCCGGTGACGCGCGTGACGAGGTCCCCCTTCTGGCGCCCCTGGTGGAAGCCGAGCGACAGTCGCTGCAGGTGCTCGTAGACGCGCACGCGCAGGTCGTGGCTGATGCGCTCGCCCGCCGCCTGCAGCCAGAGGTCGGAGGCGTACTGGGCGACGGCCTCGACGACGGCGATCGCCAGGACGACCGCGGCGACCGCCGCGAGCAGCCGCGCGTCGCCCGCGTCGAGCGTGAACGGGGCGGTGCGGTGCGCGAGGAGCCGGTCGACGATGAGCGCCAGCGGCCACGGCTTGGCGAGGTCGGCGGCGGTCAGCGCCGCCGTCGCGCCGCCCGCGCCGGCGAGCGCCTTCCAGCGGCGCACCACGTGCGGGCGGAGCATGCGGCCGGCGGAGGTCATGCGCGGCCCGCCACGGACATCGAGCCGGCCAGCAGCCCTTCGAGCAGGTGCCCGCTGCGGCGCGCGCCCTCGAGGTCGACGCCGGCGCCGTTCGGCTCGAACGTGAGCAGCCGCCGGACCTCGGCGGCCAGCGTCGAGCGCGCGAGCCGCTCGGCCGCCAGCACGCGCACCGCGCCGCGGCGCTCGAGCCGCCGCGCGCGCCGCGTCTGCTCGTCCTCCTCGGCCGTCGCGTACGGGACGATCAGCCCGGGGACGCCTGAGCGGACCACCTCGAGCGCCGTGTTGTAGCCGCCCTGGCTCACCGACGCGCGCGCGGCGCGCAGCTCGGCGCCGAGATCCGCGACGGTCCGCCGCAGCTCGACCTCCGGCCCGGCCAGCGCGCACACGCGCTGCCACGCGTCCTCGGGCAGCAGCGGCCCGCCGATCAGCCGCATCGGCACACCGGCCTCGGGCTGCGCCTCGGCCGCGGTGCGCAGCAGCGGCTCGCCGACGAGCCCGCCGCCGGCCGACACCACCACATGGTCCCCGCGCGGCGGCCCGTCCGGAGCGCCGTCGCGGACGACGAAGCCGGTGTAGTGGACCGGCACGCGCAGCGGCCGCCGCGGCGCGAACGTCTCCTCCATGCGGGCGAACCCGGGGTCGCTGTGCACGAGCACCGCGTCGAGGTGGGCGTTGGCGAGCGCGGCGGCGCGATCGTCGTAGGCCTGCTGGTCGGCGCGGCTCGCGACGAGGATGTCGCGCAGGCTGCACGCGGTGAGCGCGCCGGCCGCGCGCGCGGCCTCGAGCAACGGTACGAGCTCGCGGGCGAACTTCGCCCGCCCGAACGGGAACAGCTCCACCAGCACGACGACCGGGCGGACGGCGCGGAACGCCGCGAGGATCCGCTCGCTGCGGACCGCCCACGCCTGCTCCACGGAGTAGCGCGGGTCGTGGCTGACGAAGCCGCCGTCGGGCCCGACGCCGAGCGGCGGCAGCGCCAGCACCTGCACCCCGGGCGGCGGCCCGATGCCCTCAGGCAGCGCGCCGCCGCACAGCAGCACGACGCGGAAGCGCTCCGACAGCGCGCCGCAGAGCGCGTAGGAGCGCATCAAGTGCCCGAGCCCGACCGAGTGCTGGCAGTAGCAGAGCAGTGTCGGGCGGCTCATGCGACGAGCTCCTCGGCGGCGCGCAGCATCGGCTCCAGGTGCGCCAGCGCCACGGGGCGCACGCGCCCGACCGCGGGGACGGCCACGCGCGCGAGCGCCGAGGCGGCGGTATGCCAGCGCAGCGCGGTCGCGTCGGGGACTGGCGCGACCGCTGCGTAGCCGCCGAGGAGCGCCGCGGCGAGCGCGGCCTGCTCGCCGCTCGCGAGTCGCTCCTGCGCCCGCGCGGCGCACAGCCCGGCGAGCACGAACCCGAGGTCCGCCCCGGCAGGCCCGGCGGCCGCGTCCTCGAGGTCGACCAGCGCGATCCGGCTACCGTCGAGCAGGGCGTTGCGGAGGTTCGCGTCCCCGTGCAGATGCACCGGTGCGCCCGCCCCGTCGGAGGCGCGCTCGAGCAGCCTCGCGACCAGGCCGGCGGCGGTGGCGCGGCAGTCGGGACGAGCGCGGCCGATCACGCCGGCGGCGAGCGCCAGCCGGTCGGCGTCGAGCCGGTCGAAGCGCCGCGGCGGCAGCGGCCGGACCCCGTGCAGCGTCGCAAGCCCGGCGCCGAGCGCGCGCAGCGCGCTCCCCAGCTCGGCGGTCGGCAGCCCGTCGAGGCGGCGGCCGGCGAGCGGCTCGAGCACGAGCGCACCATCGGGCAGCGAGGCCGCCAGCACGTGCGGCAGCCGCAGGTGCGGATCGGCCGGCCCGACCGCGGAGGCGGCGGCCTCGACGTTGGCCAGCTCGCGCCCGGCCGCGTCCCAGTGCACCTTTGCGTACGCGATCACGCGCCCACCGGCGTCGAGGCACTCGGCCGTGGCGGCGCGCTCGGGCGCGTAGGCCATCAGCCGGGTGTGCGCGACCGGCCGGCCGACGAGCCGGTCGAGCGCGGCGGAGCGGCCGTCAAGCAGCGGCAGCCCGGCGAGTCGCCGGTCGTTGGGGAACGTCCAGAACACGGTCTCGAGCTCGGGGGCGTGCAGCACGCCGGGCAGGCGCGACTCGCCCACCGCGGCGGCCGCGCGGCTGTAGACGCTTGCGCTGCGGCCGCTGAAGGTGCGGCCGGCGACGGTGTGGCGCTCGCCGCCGACCGTGATGCGGTAGGCGACCCTCAGGCTGTCGCCGACGCGGTACTTGGCGTTCAGGCGCTCGCAGCCCTCGGCCGCCGCGCCGGTCAGCCGCGAGCCGAGCAGCGCGGCCATCCGGCGCTCGTCGAGCAGAGCGTCGCGCTGCGGGACGGCCGGGTCGGGAGCGAGCAGCGCGGTCATGACAGCGCCACGCTCACCCGCAGACCCGCGCGCTCCCACGCGCAGCGCGCTTCGTCGCGCAGGTCGATCGTGTCGCGCGCGCCGTCGACCTCCACCCGCAGGCGCCCGGCGGCGTCGAGCGCCAGGCGCGGCGCCGGCTCGCCGCTCACCCGCGGGGCGAGGAGCGTCACGAAGCTCGCGCTCGTGCCCTCGGCGGTCGCGCTGACGACCGGCGCGTCGAACCGCTGTCCGTAGCGCGGCGCCACCCAGCCCGCCTCGAGCTCGACCCCGGCGGCGCCGAGGATGGCGAGCGCGACGCCGGACGCGAGCACCGTCGCGCCCTCGACCCGCGTTGACCCCGGTGCGAGGTGGAAGCGCAGGTCGAAGCGATGGGCACGCTCGCCCTGTAGGCGATCCTCGATCAGCCAGTAGCGGTCGGCCACGAACACGATCCGGCGCTGGTGGGAGACCTCGTAGACGGGGCTGAGCGCCTCGCCCGCGAGCACGTCGAGCCCCGGCGCGGAGCCACGGCCGAGCAGGCGCCCGCGAGCCACCGGCCCGAGCGGCCGGCCGCGGCTGTAGGGCGTCTGGTCGAGACCGTCGACGCAGACCGTGTTGTGCGCGGCCGTGCTCCTGAACCAGCGGCGCAGGTTCGGCGGCGCCTCGGAGTAGCTGCCGCGCCCGGGGTCGACGACGAGCGGGCGGCCGTCCCCGTGGGCCTCGAAGCTCAGCAGGTCGTAGTGGCCGTGGCCGCCGTCGCCGAGCGGCCCGCAATCGAAGATCAGGAACCGCGCGTCGCGGCTCCAGCCGCTGCGCTGCACGAAGTAGCCGCCGTCGGGAAAGCTCGCGTTACGGGCCGCGGGCGCGCGCCCGGCGCGCCCGCGCGAGCCGACGAAGCGCAGCTCGTCGTCGGCGAGCAGGTCGGCCGCCTGGACGAGCAGCCGCCCGTAGTCGCCCGTGTCGGCGTCCGACAGCGCGGGGATCGTCCCGTCCGGCCGGGTGCAGTGCGCCGCGAACGTGCAGGCGCGGGCGAGCCGCTCGTCGAAGCCGTGCGGGAGCTCGACCCCGTGCCGCCGGGCGTTCTCGCGCGCGCCGACGAACGACCGCAGCGCGATCGCGTGGTAGTGCGTCGAGGCCTCACGGTGCACGCCGTCGGGGCGGAAGTCGGCGGCGAGGTTGCGGTCGAGCTCGACGACCGCGAACTCGAGCAGGCCGTCCCGGTCGAGCTCCGGCAGCGCGATCGCAGCGACGAACAGCGCGTACAGCTCGAGCGTGCGGTGGTTGCGCTCGGGCGCGAGATGCGCGCGGACGTGCGCCACCTGCTCCTCGAGGCTGGAGAGCAGCAGCGCCGCGTGCTCCTCCCCCGGCGCGAGCCGCAGCCAGGCGTAGATCCAGTTCAGGATCCGGCGCGCGGTGACCTCGGCGGCGTCGGCGTCCGCCGGCACCTGCCGGATCCACGATGCGGTCAGCTCTTCCCAGGCACGCTGGTAGCCCCGGTCGCCGGTCGCCGCGGCGGCGTGCGCGAGGTCGAGCCCCCAGCCGAACTTCACCCACTCGATCCGCCACTCCTCGTCGACCGGCAGACTCGCGCTCCGCCAGTCCGGGTCGTTGCCGAGGGTCCGCGTCTCCCCCGCGATCGTGAACCGCCCGGCGCGCACGCCGTCGGCCACGGCGCGACTCTGGTGCTCATGCTCGGTGACGCACAGCACCGGGCGCGGACGGCGGGCAAGGGCGCTCGTCATGCCCGGACCGCCGTCTCGAACAAGTGCGCGAGCCGGCTCGCATGCCGTGGGCCGTCGAAGCGGCGCGCGACCGTCTCACGCCCGCAGCGCGCGAGGCGCCCCGAGAACGCCGGATCGCCGAGCCGCACCAGCGCGTCGGCGAGCGCCTCGGGGTCATCAGGCGCGACCAGCAGGCCGTTGACCTCGTGCTCGACCAGCTCGGGGATCCCGGACACGGCGCTCGCGATCACCGGCGTGCCCGCCGCCATCGCCTCGACGAGGACGTTCGGGATGCCGTCACGGTCGTCGGCGAGCAGGCGGCTCGGCATGCACAGCGCGCTCGCGCGCCGGTACTCGCGCAGCAGCGCGTCCTGCGCCATCGGACCCGGCAGGCGCACATGCTGCTCGAGGCCATGGACGGCGATGCGCTCGCGCACGGCGGCGGAGTGCCTGTCCTCCTGGCCGACGATCGCGGCCTCGAAGGGCACGCCGCGGCGGCGCAGGACGGCGCAGGCGTCGACGAGCACGTCGAAGCCCTTCTTGGCCACGAGGCGGCCGACGGCGAGGACGCGCAGCGTGTCGTTCGCCGTGGCGGCCGGCTCGGGCGCGGCGAGCATGCGCGCGAAGTCGGCGTTGAGCCCGTGGTAGACGAGGTGGACGTCCGCGGCCGGGGCGATCTCCCTGAGGTGGCGCACGTTGGCGTCCGTGCACGTGACGACGAAGCGCGCGGCCAGCAGCTTGCGGCGCAGCCAGCCCCTCGGGTTGAGGTGCTCCGCGTAGATGTCGCGCGCGTGGCCCGTGAACGAGAACGGGAGGCCGGTGATCCGGGCGGCGAGCCACGTGATCGTGGTGGTGCCGTGCGCGAAGTGCGCGTGCAGGTGGCGGACGTCCGGCGCGTCGATCACGCGGTCGGCGAGCGCGATCGCCTGCAGCAGCTCCTTGAGATAGATCTTGCGCGGGCCCGAGAGCTTCGTGCGGCGATCGCGGAGCGCTTGCGCGACAGCCGTCGCGGTGGCGCGGGCGAGGCCAAGCGGGCGGTGCTTGAAGACCCGCCGCAGCGCCGGCAGGAACGGCGCCACGGTGGCGCGCCGCCAGCGATGCAGCGGCGCGGTCAACCCCGTCGGATCGGGCAGGTGCTGGGGCTGCGCGCGGATCGCGTCAACCACCGGATGGCGCAGCCCGCGTTCGCGCTCCTCGACCGGCTTGACGACGAACAACCGCACCCGCACTCCCGCCTGCTCGACCCGTAGCAGCTCGCTCGCGATGAACGTCTCCGACACGCGCGGGAAGCCCATCAGCACGTAGCCGACGGAGCGGGCAGCGGATGGGACGTCTCGGTGCATCCGGGGTGGGACACGCCGCCCGACGCAAATGTCACGAATTGGTGAAAGCCCGTGTCGGAAGCGCATGAACCAAAGCGACAACTGGCTGTGGCCGGTCGAGGCCGCGCTCGACGCGGCGATTCCTCCGGTGCCGTTCTTCTTCCGCGACGACGACGCCGGCTGGGGCGACGCCCGGCTGGTCGCCCTGCTCGACCGGTTCGCCGCCTGCTCGCTCCCGGTCGACCTCGCGGTGATCCCGCGCGCGCTGGACGCCGGGCTCGCGAGCGAGCTGGCGTCGCGGCGCCGAGTCGGCCTGCACCAGCACGGGGTCGCGCACGCGAACCACGAGCGCGAGGGGCGCAAGTGCGAGTTCGGGCCCGCGCGTGGGCCCGCGGCTCAGCGCCGCGACATCGAGGCCGGCCGCGCCCGCCTCGCGGATCTGCTCGGCGCAAGGGTCGACCCGATCTTCACACCGCCCTGGAACCGCTGCACCGCCGACACCGGCCGCTGCCTCACGGCGCTCGGGTTCGAGGTCCTGTCACGCGAAGCCCGCGCGGCGCCGTTGGGCGTGCCCGGCCTGCGTGAGCTGCCGGTCAGCGTCGACTGGTTCGCTCACCGGCGTGGCGAGCGGCTCCGGCCGGCCGAGCTGGGCCGCCGGATCGCCGGCATCATCGGCCTGGGCGGCCCGGTCGGCGTGATGCTCCACCACGCCGTGATGGACGACGCGGAGATGCGTCGCGCGGCCGAGCTGCTGAGCCTGATCGGCGGGCACGAGCGAGCGCGGCCGGCGCTGATGATGGAGTTGGTGGCCGGGTCAGTCGTCGGAGCCGGAGCCGCCTGAACCGGACCCGCCCGAGCCCGAGCCACTCGAGATCGGTTCTGGCGTCACCTCGATCGGGACGGGCGTGCTGCTGCCCGACGAGCCGCTCCCAGACGAGCCGCTCCCAGACGAACCGCTGCCCGAAGACCCGCTGCCGGACGAGCCGCTGCCCGAAGACCCGCTCCCAGACGAGCCGCTGCCCGAGGAGCCGCTCCCGGACGAACCGCTCCCGGACGAACCGCTCCCGGACGAACCGCTCCCGGACGAACCGCTGCCCGAGGAGCCGCTGCCGGACGACCCGCTCCCGGACGAGCCGCTCCCCGACGACCCGGCGGCCCCGGACCCGTGCCGGGACGACCCGCTCCCGGACGACTCCCTCCCAGAGGAGCCCCTCCCGGACGAGTCGCT
>JAXDGC010000149.1:0-14498 GCA_034665245.1 Solirubrobacteraceae bacterium
TCGAGCAGCTCGATCGCCTGCGGCGACCAATCCGTGGCGAGCACGCGGCCGCCCGCGAGCGCGGCGGCGAGGCTCGGCAGCCCGAGCCCGCACCCCAGCTCGACCACATGCGCGCCCCGCAGCGCGCGCACGGCGACGCGGCGGGCGAGCGCGACGCCGCTCGGCCACAGCACGGCCCAGTAGGGCAGGTACTCCTCGTGCTCGAAGGCGTGCTCGTCGAGGAGCGCCTCCGCGTCGCGCGGGCGCAGCACCTGCAGGGCCGCGCCGCGCAGCGGGACGCTCTCCTCGACGAGGTCCTCCATCTAGCTCCCGGCCGCCTCGGAGATCGCGGCGAGCTCCTCGTCGGTGAGCTCGAGCTCCGCCGCGCGGACGGAGTCCGTGATGCTCTCGGGGCGGCTCGCGCCCGGGATCGGGATGACGGTCGGGCCCTGGGCCAGCAGCCACGCGAGGGCGACCTGCTGCGGGGAGACGTCGTGCGCCTCAGCCGCGCTGCGCACCGCGTCGAACGTGCTCGTGGAGTCGGACTTGCCGATGCCGCCGAGCGGCGACCAGGGCAGGAACGCGATCCCGCGCTCCGTGCAGGCGTCGACCTCGCCCTTGCCCAGCGGTGAGGTGAACCCGAGCGAGAGCTGGTTCTGGACCGAGACGATCTCGGCGATCCCGAGCGCCTCCTCGAGCTGCTCGACGTTGCAGTTGGAGAGCCCGATCCAGCGCACCTTGCCCTCGTCCTGGAGCTCCTTGAAGGCGCCGACGGTCTCGGCGTAGGGCACGTCGGGATCGGGGCGGTGGTACTGGTAGAGGTCGATGCGGTCGGTCTCGAGCGCCTTCAGCGACGCCTCGCAGGCGGAGCGGATGTGCTCGGGCCGGCCGTCGACCTCCCACGCGCCGCCGGGGCGGATGTGGCCGGCCTTGGTGGCGACCAGGACGCCGTCGCGGCGGCCCTGCAGCGCCTTGGCGATCAGGCGCTCGTTGTGGCCGACCTCGTCGTCGCCGGTGCAGTAGGCGTCCGCCGTGTCGATCAGGGTCACGCCGGCGTCGACGGCGGCCTGGATGGTGCGGATCCCCTGCGCCTCGTCGGGGCGGCCGGAGAGCGCCAGCGGCATCGCGCCGAGGCCGATCGGGAAAACCTCGGTGTCCGCCAGGCGGCGGTTGGTGGTCTGAGTAGTTGTCATGTCAATCGCCTCCCCGCAGGCGGCTCCCCACAAACGGTGGAGGATGCGTACGAGCGGGTAAACTCCTCAATGTTGACTGGATTTACGCCAACTGCTCATCCCTACCGCGACCTCGAGGTCATCGACGTCCGCGGGCCGCGCACGAACCAGGCCGTGATCGGGACGCTGTCCGCGGTCGCGCTGCTGACGGGCGCATGGTGGATCGTGCCACTCCTCGCGCTGCAGCTCGTGGTCGGCCTCACCCTCGGCCGCCGCTGGTGCCTGCCCTGCGTCGCCTACTTCGAGCTGATCCAGCCGCGCTTCGGCGAGGGCCCGCTGGAGGACTCACGGCCGCCTCGCTTCGCGAACATGATCGGCGCCGGCTGCCTGACCGCGGCCACGCTCTTCTTCCTCGCCGGCGTCCCCGTCGCCGCCTGGCTGCTCACCGGCCTCGTCGCCGCCCTCGCCCTGCTCGCCGCCGTCACCGGCTTCTGCACCGGCTGCTGGGTCCACAGGCTGATCTACGGCGAGTGCGAGGTCTGCGACGTGCCGCTCGCGGCACGCTGAGCTACTCCGGCGGCCCCACCTGCTCAGGCGCGATGTCGTCGCGCAGGCCCTTGTAGGACGGCTGGCGCAGCGTCCCCGCGTTCGTCACCTCGGAGTAGTCGACCACGCACACCAGCGACGGCTCGACGAAGCGCGTGAGCTTCGGCGGCTGGCGGCCCGAGAAGGGGCTTGTCTCACGGGCGAGCGGCTCGAGCAGCTTGCCGAGCCGGCCGAGCTCGGCCTCCGTGAAGCCCGTCCCCACGCGCCCGGAGTAGCGCAGCTCGCCGTCATGCCAGTGCCCGACAACCAGCGCGCCGAGGCGGCCCGAGCGGCCGCCCTCGCCCGGCAGCCAGCCGCCGATCACGGCGTCGGCGCGGCGGATGTTCTTGACCTTCACCCAGCCGCTCGAGCGCCGCCCCGGCGTGTACGGGCAGTCGAGCCGCTTGGCGATGATCCCCTCCAGCCCCTGGGCCTTGGACGCCTCGCGCAACCGCGCCCCGTCGCCGACGTGATGGGCGGGCGTCTGCCACGTCGGCCCGGTGAGGCCGAGCTCGAGCAGCGCGGCGCGGCGCTCCTCATAGGGCCGGTCCATGAGCGAGTGCCCGTCGAGGTAGAGCAGGTCGAAGATGATGTACGTCACGGGATCCGACGCGGCCAGCCGGCGGACCGCGTGCTCCGAGGTCAGGTGCATGCGCCCCTGGAGCTTCTGGAACGAAGGGCGGCCGCCGTCGAACGCGACCACCTCGCCGTCGAGGATCGCCTCGCGAGCGCCGAGCGCGCGCCCGAGCTCGCGCAGCTCGGGGTAGCGCGGCGTGATGTCGCGCCCGTTGCGGCTCTCCAGCCGCAGCGTCCCGCCCTGGGCGTAGGCGATCGCCCGCACCCCGTCCCACTTGATCTCGAACGCCCAGCCCTGCTCGTCGCGCGGAAGGTCCCCCGTGGTGGCGAGCATCGGGTCGACGTGCTCGGGCATCGGCTCGCGCTCCGGGTCCTCCGGAGGGTCCATGCGGTGGATCATCCAGTCGTCCCCACGCGTGCGGAACAGGACGTAGCGGCCGTGCAGGCGCTCGCCGTGGAAGGTGACCATCACCTCGTCCTCGCGGAACTTGTGCGTCTCGTAGGTCCCGGTGTCCCAGATCTTCATGACGCCGGCGCCGTACTGGCCCTCGGGGATCACGGCCGAGAAGTCGATGTACTCGAGCGGGTGGTCCTCCGTGTGGACGGCCAGGTGGTTGCGCTTCGGGTCGGGCGGGATCCCCTTCGGGACGGCCCATGAGACGAGCACGCCGTCGCGCTCGAGCCGGAGGTCCCAGTGCAGGCGGCGGGCGTGATGCTCGTGCACGACGAACCGCGGCTGGTCCGCCGCGTCCGCGGGCTCGCCGGGGCCGGGCTCGGGCGTCGTGTGGAAATCGCGCTTGGACCGGTAGGCGTCGAGTCGGTCGCTCACGTCACAGACGTTACGGGCGTCGACCCGTTTGAGTACTCTGCGTGCCGCAATGGATGCGAACCCGATCGTCCTCGACGAATCGGCCGACGACGTGGTTGTCGTGGTCGTCGAGGGAGAGCACGACATCTACACGGCGCCCACGCTGCGGGAGCGCCTGGAGGAGGCCCTCGAGCGCGGGGGCGGCGTCGTGGTCGACCTCACGGCGGCCACCTTCGTCGACTCGTCCGTGCTCGGAGCGCTGCTCGATGCGCGCCGCCGTGCATTGGACGCCGATCAGGGGTACGTGGTGTGTGTGGGCGATCAGGTCGAGCCAGGGGTGCAGCGCATCCTCGACATCACGGGCCTCGTGCCGGTGCTGCCCGTCGTGGGTGATCGCACCCAGGCGATCGACTACGCGCGCGCCGGGGTGCGGGGATGAGCGGCGCGGCCGTCGCCCCTGAGGTGCGCCTCACGATGCCCGCCCGCGCCGAGGGCGTCGGCGTCGTCCGCCAGGCACTGGCGGGCATGGCCGACGCGCTCGCCTTCGACGCCGCCGTGGTGGCGGACATGAAGATGGCCGTGACCGAGGCCTGCACCAACGTGGTCGTGCACGCCTACGACGGCGACGAGGGCACGCTCGAGGTCGAGATGCTGGCCGACGACAGCCAGCTGACGATCGTCGTGCGTGACTGGGGCACCGGCATCCAGCCGCGCCCGGCGCGCCGGGAGGCGCCCGCGCTCGGGCTCGGGCTGCCGCTGATCGCGGCGCTGTCGGACTCCTTCGAGCTCAAGGGCTCGACGAACTCCGGCGCCGAGGTGCGGATGACCTTCATCGCCGACCGGTCGGGCGACCCCGCGGCCGCCAACCCCGTCACCGGCACCGTCGGGCCCGACGGCCGCTGGGACAGCGAAGCCGACGAGCCAGGGGCCGAAGCGCCCTAGGCGGCTTGGCGCAGCGCCTCGAGCTCGCGCATGCGGCCGAGGCGACCGAGGGCGCGTGACTCGATCTGGCGCACGCGCTCCGGCGTGATGCCGAGCTGGCGCCCGATCTCGCGCAGCGGGGTGGGCTCCCCGCCGGAGAGGCCGTAGCGCATCTGCACCACCTTGCGCTCGCGATCGGGCAGCGAGCCCAGCGCGCGATGGAGCGTGTCCTCCGACAGCGAGATGTGCACGAGGTCCTCGGGGGCGGGCCCGGAACTGGGAAGGAGGTCGCCGAACGCGGCGTCGTCGCCCTCGCCGAGCGGCCGGTCCAGTGATGTCACGGTGCGGGCGGCGTCGCGCAGCGCGCGCAGCTCCTCCACCGGCATCTGCGCCTCGGCGGCGACCTCGGCATCGGTCGGCGGGCGGTCGAGCTTCGCCGCGAGCGCGTTCTCCGCGCGCGCGACCTTGCGCTGGTTGCGCACGAGGTTGATCGGGAGCTTGATCGTCCGCGCCTTCGCGTCCATGCCGCGCTCGACGGCCTGGCGGATCCACCACGTCGCGTAGGTCGAGAAGCGGTAGCCGCGGCGCCAGTCGAACTTCTCGACCGCGCGGATCAGTCCGAGGATGCCCTCCTGGATCAGGTCCAGCAGCGTCAGCTCGGAGCCCTGGTACTTCTTGGCGATCGAGACGACGAGCCGCAGGTTCGCGTTGATCATCCGCTCCTTGGCCGCGAGGTCGCCCTTCTCGATGCGCTGGGAGAGGTCGATCTCCTCGTCGGGCGTCAGCAGCCGGTGGCGGCCGATCTCGTTGAGGAAGAGCTGGAGCGTGTCGGTCGTGGCCGAGGCGAGCGCGGCGTCGTCGACGGGCGCGGGCTCCGCCTCGCGGCCGCAGTCGTCGCGCAGGTCGATCCCGCGCGTCTCGATCTGCTCGTAGAGGCGCCCGACGTCCTCCTCCTCGAGCTCGAGCGTCTGGGCCAGCTCGTCGATCTCGGAGAGATCGAGGCAGCCGGCCACCTCACCGCGGTCGACGAGCGCGGCGATCGGGCCTGCTGTGGCGTCGTTGACCGCACGCATACACCCTTCTTCGTCCCCTCACGGGATTTCCCTAAACCCGTGGGGCCCGCTGCGTTTGCCCGCTCTGACCCACGGGGATCAGATGATCAACCATTTACCGGGGAGCATCGAGGGAGGCATCCATGTTCGACCGCTTCAGGAACAACGACTCGCGCACCGACGAGCCGGGCTCGCGGACCGGGTCCGTGGCAACCACCGATCGCGCCCGCACCGCCGATGGCGAGCGCACCGTCGACGACGGGGGCGCGGCCACGCGGGTCGAGCGCACCGAGCGCCCTGTCCGCCCGACCGCCGACACGATGCGCGACGTCCGTGCCCGCCAGCGCGAGGAGTACGGCGGCATCAACTGGGGCGCCGCCTTCTTCGGCTGGCTGGTTGCGGTCGGCGTCGCGGTGCTGCTGACCGGCATCCTCGCCGCCGCCGGCGCGGCGATCGGGCTGACGCAGCCGTCCACCGCCTCCCAGGCGCAGTCGACCTCGACCACGACGCTCTCGCTCGCCGGCGCCATCGCCCTGCTCGTCGTGCTCGCCATCGCCTATTACTGCGGCGGCTACGTCGCCGGACGCATGTCGCGGTTCGACGGCGCACGCCAGGGCATCGGCGCGTGGGTGGTCGGGCTCCTGATCACGATCGCCGCCGCGGTGCTCGCGGTGATCGCCGGCTCGCAGTACAACGTCGTCGATCGCGCCAACTTGCCGCGCCTGCCGATCGGCGATCAGACGCTCACGACCGGGGGCGCGATCGCCACCGTCGCGATCCTGATCGGCACGTTGCTGTTCGCGGCGCTCGGCGGGATCGCGGGTGCCCGCTACCACCGCAAGGTCGACCGCGCGGGCTTCGTCGACTGACGGAAGTTTTTGCCCGCCGGTGTCGCCTGCTTTGCGGCTCCGGCGGGTAAGCCAAAATTGAGCGATTTTCGGCTCTCGATCAATGAGTGCTGCGCAAAAATGATCAACGCAACCCCCTCTGACTCCATCCGACTTCTGGAAGCCGATCCCGACCTCGGCGGCCTGCTCACGGGCGCGCGCCGCCAGGAGGCCGAGCGCGAGCTCGTCGTCCGTGTCCACAAGCTCGGCGTCGGCGTCTGGGACGTCTCGCGCCTGGAAGGCGCCGGCGCGGACCACGTGGGCCTGCTGCTGCTCGACGGCGTCGTCGCACGCGAGGTCATCGTCGCCGACCACGTCAGCGCGGAGCTGCTCGGCCCCGGCGATCTGCTGCGCCCCTGGCAGGCTGCCAGCAAGGCCGACCTCCTGCCCGTCGACGTGCTGTGGTCCGTGCTCTCCCCGTCCTCCTTCGCGGTGCTCGATCGCCGTTTCGCCGGCGAGCTCGCGCGCTGGCCCGAGGTCACGGCCGCCCTCTTCGAGCGCCTCAGCGAGCGGGCGCTGCGTCTCGCGACCACGCAGGCGATCTCGCAGCTCACGCGCGTCGACCGGCGGCTGAAGGCGCTGCTCTGGCATCTCGCCGAGCGCTGGGGCCGCGTGTCGGGCGACGGCGTGATCGTGCCGCTCGCGCTGACGCACCGCATCCTCGGGCAGCTCGTCGGCGCACGCCGGCCGACGGTCTCGACGGCCCTCGGCGAGCTCGCCGAGCGCGGCGAGCTGGTGCGCCGGGTCGACGGCTCGTGGGTGCTGCGCGGCTCGCCGCCGGACGCCTCCGCCCTCGGCCGCCGCCGCGCGATGGCGGGCCGCCCCCACGACCTGATGCGCCCGGTGCGCCCGCTTCCCGACGAGCCGCCGCACCAGGACGACAGCTTCGTCACGACGCTCGCCCCGGCGAGCAGCCACCGCTAGGCCTGGCGTAGCGGAGTGCCGACCGGATTAGACTCCTCCCGGTGAGGGGGGAGTCCGTGCCGGCGGCCACTTCGTCCGAGGCCACATGGCCGCGGCCGCTGCTTGACGCCCTGCCGGCGTCCGTCGTGATCGTCGAGCCGGGCAGCGCGCGCGTGCTGTTCGCCAACCGCGCGGCGCTCGAGCTGACGGGCGAGGAGGACCCCGTCGGACGGTCCGCGGCCGAGTGGATGCCGGCCGCCTCTTGTCGCGACGCCGAGGGGCGGCCGCTCGCGGAGGAGGCGCTGCCCGCCCTGCGCGCCGCGCGCGGCGAGCGCGTGCGCGGGACGATGGTGAGCTGCCAGACGCCGCGGGGCGAGCGGACGCTGCGCGCGACCGCGCAGCCCTTCGAGCCGCCCGACGGCACCCCGGCCGCGCTCGTGAGCTTCGAAGACGTCACGGAGCTGCGTGCCGCGCAGCTTGGCGAGCGACTCGTCGGCGACGACCTGCGCGCGATCCTGGAGGGGGTCGCCGACTCGGTGACCGCCCAGGGGCCCGACGGCAGCCTCGTCTACGCGAACGAAGCGGCCGTACGGGTGCTCGGCTTCCCCTCCGCCGAGGCACTGCTCTCGGCGCCCCTTTCGAAGATCATGGCGCGCTGGGAGCTGCTCACGCCCGACGGCGCGCCGCTGCCCGTGGAGACACTGCCCGGCCGCCGCGCGCTGATGGGCGAGGAGCCCGCGGCCGTGCTCGTCAAGTTCATCGATCGCGAGACCGGCGAGGTGCGCTGGTCACGCATCAAGGCCAAGCCCGCGCGCGACGCCGACGGGTCCGTACGCCTCGCCATCAACGTGATCGAGGACGTCACCGAGCTCAAGCAGGTCGAGCAGTCCCAGCGCTTCCTCGCCGAGGCGAGCCGCGTGCTCGCCGACTCGCTCGAGTACGAGTCCACCCTCGCCGCCATCGCGCGGCTCGCGGTCCCGGGCGTGGCCGACTGGTGCGCGGTCGAGCTCGACACCGACCGCACGGGGGAGCTCGTCCGCGTCGCCGTGGCGCACGTCGACCCGGCGAAGGTCACGATGGCGACGGAGATCGCCGAGCGCTACCCGTCCGACCCGCGCGCCGACCGCGGCGTGCACCACGTCCTGCGCACGGGCGAGTCGCAGCTCTGGCCCGACATCCCGGACGCGCTGATCGTCGAGGCGGCGCGGGACGAGGAGCACCTGCGCCTGATCCGGGAGCTCGGCATGGTCTCGGTGATGATGGTGCCGATGCGCGTGCGCGACCGCGTGCTGGGCGTGATCTCGTTCATCGGCGCGGAGTCCGGGCGGCGCTTCACCGACGCCGACCTGCGACTCGCGGAGGACCTGGCGCTGCGCGCCGCCACGGCGGTCGAGAACGCGCGCCTCTACCGCGCGCGCACCAAGATCGCCCAGACGCTCCAGGCCTCGCTGCTTCCGCCGCTGCTCCCCGAGGTCCCTGGCGTGGAGGCGGGCGCGCTCTACCGCCCGGCGGGCGAGGATCACGAGGTCGGCGGTGACTTCTACGACCTCTTCGCGACAACCGAGGACCAGTGGTTCGCCGTCATCGGCGACGTCTGCGGCAAGGGCGCCGAGGCGGCGGCGGTGACGGCGCTCGCCCGCTACACGATCCGCGCCGCCGCGGCCCAGCGGAGCTCGCCGGCCGCGATCCTGCGCTGGGTCAACGAGGCGATGCTGCGTGAGGGCACGTCGCGCTTCTGCACGATCGCCGTCGCCCACCTCGACCGCTCCGAGGCCACCACGAAGCTGACCGTCGCCGTCGGAGGCCATCCGGCGCCGCTCGTGCTGCGCGCGGACGGCCGCGTCGAGCCCACCGGCGCGGGCGGGACGCTGATCGGCCTCGTCGACGACCCGAGCCTCAGCGACGCGCAGACCGAGCTCGGCCCGGGCGACGCCGTGCTCCTCTACACCGACGGGGTCACCGAGGCCGACGCGCCGCGTCGGGTGTGGACGCCCGAGGAGCTCGAGGCGGTCGTCGCCGGGGCGGCCGGCGCGACCGCGCAGGAGCTCGTCGACCGCGTCGCCGAGGCCGCGCTGAGCGGGCTCACAGCGCCGCCACGCGACGACGTCGCGATGCTGGCGGTGCGGCTCCTCCCCTAGCTAACCCGCGGCGTTCGGGTTCCCGGTCGCGGTCCCGTCCTCGTTGTCGGGAGCGCTGTCCTCGGCCTGTTTGTCGCGGCCGCCTTCCTGCGGCTTGCTGCCCTCGTCCCCGGCTACTTCGTCGGGGGCTTCTTCGGGGTAGCCCTGGTCTGCTTCGTCTGGTGTCTCCATGGCCCGTGGCCTGCCCGACGCTTCCGGGGCGCAAACGAACGTCAACGGCGGCGGGTGAGGGGGTGGGTTTCCAGGGGGTCGCGGCAGCTCGCTCCCTCTCCTCAATGAGCAGTTGCCGTTAACGACGACGGCGGGCCCGGAAGGCCCGCCGTCGGTACAAGGATCGCGCGTGAGCGCTAGCTCTTGCGCTCCAGGTTCGCGACCTCGTCAGCCTTCGCGTCCGCGCGCTCCTGCGCGTTGGACAGCTCGTCCTTCGCCTCGCCCTTGCGCTCCTCGGTGCGGCCTTCGCGGCGCAGCGAGGCGTCGTCGGTGAGGTCGCCCGCGGCCTTCTTGACGCGGCCGGTGATCTTGTCGGTGATGCCCATGTCGGGATCCTCCAGTTTCGGGGTCTCCATGGGGTCCTACCCCGGTCAGAGCCCCGGAAACGAGCTAGCCGGCGTGCTCGGCGACCGTGCGGAGCCGCTCGAGCGCACGGCGGATCAGCCGCGAGACGTGCATCTGGGAGACGCCGACGCGCTCGGCGATCTCGGCCTGGGTGAGGTCCTCGACGAAGCGCAGGTGGAGCACGATGCGGTCGCGGGGCGGCAGCGCCTGCAGCGTCGGCGCGATCGTGGCGCCGTACTCGACGAGCTCGAAGCGGTCGTCCTCGACCCCGATCGACTCGGCGTAGGTCTCGCCGTCCCCCTCGTCGCCGAAGCGGTAGGACTCGAGCGATACGGCGTCGTAGGCGGATGCGGCCTCCATCGCCTCGAGCACCTGCTCGGTCGAGATGTCGAGCGCCTCGGCGACCTCCTGCGCCGACGGCGAGCGACCGATCTTGCGCGACAGGTCCTTGACGCAGTTGTCGACCTGCATGACGCGCTCCTGCATCCCGCGCGGCACGTGGACCGCCCAGCCGTTGTCGCGGAAGTAGCGCTTGAGCTCGCCGAGCATCGTCGGCACCGCGTAGGACGAGAACGCGGTCTCGCGCGCGGGATCGAAGCGGTCGATCGCCTTGATCAGGCCGAGCGTCGCGACCTGGACGAGGTCGTCGAGCGGCTCATCGGAGCGGCGGTAGCGGCGCGCCATCCGGCGCGCGAGCGGGAGCAGCCGCTCCACGAGTTGCTCACGTGCGGACTGATCGCCGTGCCGGTGGTACTGGACCAGCAGGCGTCGGTCCTCTTGGGCGCGCGAAACTCCAGCGCCGTCATCCTTGCGGTCGATCTCCAAGCCTTGTCCGATTTGGCCACTCCCCCACGCTGCGTTCGCCCGGCCGGGCCGGGAGGTTCAGCCTATCGGAGTGGAGTCGAGGTCGCGCCGGAGCTCGTCGATCGACTCGAAGACCACCTTGGCGCCCGCCCTCTCGAGCTCCTCGCGGCTGAAGCCGCCTGAGAGCACGCCGATCGTCGGGACCTTGGCGCGCTTCGCCGCCTGGCAGTCCCACACCGAGTCCCCGATCATCACCGCGTCGTCGCCCCCCGCCTTCTCCATCGCCGCCAGCACGAGGTCGGGCTGGGGCTTGGTCTTCTCCACGTCGCCCGACGTGGTCCAGCCGTGGACGAGGTCGCGCACGACGAGCAGGTCGACGTAGTGCTCGACCTCGTCCGGCTTCGCGGACGAGGCGAGGATCACGGTGTGGTCGCGCTCCCTGAGGTCCATGATCAGCTCACGTGCGCCCTCCAGCGGCGCGACCTCGCCGATCAGCGGCATGTAGGCCTGCTTCTCGGCGTCACGGATGCTGTCGCCGTGCTCCTTGTCCGCGTCCTCGCCGATCAGGGCGGCGACCAGCTGGTCGCCGCCCATGCCGATGTGGCGGTGGATCCGCCACAGCTGCACCACGAACCCGTGCGCCCGGAAGGCGCGGTACCACGCGATCGCGTGGTGGTAGTTCGTATCGACGAGCGTGCCGTCGATATCGATGATCGCGACGGTCAAGACGCCTCGGTGCCGACGCTGCGCGACTGCGCCTCGTGCTCGCCCTCGCAGAACTCTTCGACGATCTTGGCGCAGAAGGCCGGCAGGTCGTCCGGGTTGCGCGAGGACACGAGGCCCTCGTCGACCACGACCTCCTCGTCGACCCAGGTCCCGCCCGCGTTGCGGATGTCGGTCTTGAGCGACGGCCACGACGTGATCGTGCGGCCACGCAGGACGTCGGCCTCGACCAGCGTCCACGGGGCGTGGCAGATCGCGCCCACCGGCTTGGACTGCTCGAAGAACGCCCGCGCGAAGTCGACGGCTTTCTCGTCCATGCGCAGGAAGTCCGGGTTGGCGACGCCGCCCGGGAGCACGAGCCCGGCGTAGTCGGAGGCATCGGCCTCCTCGACGGTGTGGTCGACGGGGAACGTGTCGGCCTTGTCGAGGTGGTTGAAGGCCTGGACATGGCCCGACTCGGTCGAGATCAGCTCGGGGCTGCCGCCCGCCTCCTCGATCGCCTTCCAGGGCTCCGTGAGCTCGACCTGCTCGATGCCCTCGGGGGCGACGAGGAACGCGATCCGCTTCCCGTCCAGCTTGCCCGCCATGTCGATCTCCTCTCGGTGTTGGGTTTCCTCTGATGCTCGCCGCCGCGGTCCCCGGGCAAACGCCGAACGCGCCAGGTTTATGGCCTGCACGGCGGGGGCAGATACCCCCAGTCGCGTCGCGCCGGAGGGGCGTTCCGGAATGCCCTTCAGGGTCCGGCAGGCGCGCCAACACCCTCCTCCTCATAGATCGAGGCGCCCCCGGGCGCCTCGATCGCGTTAAGCGGCGCGGCCCCCGGGTAGGCAGCGGCCATGGACCCGCGCCCGCCGACACCAGGCCCGACCCCTCCGGGGCCGGATCCGCTGCCGCCCACGCCGGACCCGCAGCCGCCCACGCCCACACCGGATCCCGGGCCGCTGCCGCCCGATCCGACGCCGCCGGTCATCTGAGTTGGAGCCGGTCTCCGAGACCCCGACCGAGCCGTCGGACTACGCGGCGATCTCGCTCGTGTTCGGCTCGCTGCTGGCGGGCCTGGCCGCGAGCTCGCGCTCCCGCGACCCGATTCCGCGCGCCGACCTGCTCCCGCTCTCGGCGGCGACGTTCTCGCTCTCACGGCTGATCGTGCACGACAAGGTCGAGAGCTGGCTCCGCGAGCCGTTCGTGGCCGAGGAGGAGGGCGGAACCAAGCGTCCCAAGGGCACGCGGCTGCGCTACGCGACCGGCGAGCTGCTGAGCTGCACGCGCTGCATGGGCGCGTGGAGCGCGCTCGCCCTGGTCGGCCTGCGCCTGCACGCGCCGCGCGCCGGGCGCACGGTCACCACCGTGCTCGCGGCCTCCGCGGGCAACGACGCGCTCCAGGCGGGCTTCTCCTGGCTCTGCGCTCGGGCGAACGAGCAGTCGGCGACCGCCGATGAACGGGCGCACCGACTCCACGGCGACGCCCCGCGGCGCGCCGCGTGAGCCTGGGCGGCTCGCACCACGCCGCAGATTCCCGGTTAGGCGGCGCGCTCCACGGGGTACGCAGATCGCTGCCATGCGCTCATCGCCTTCGAGCCCGTATTTGCGGGAGATTTCCGGCGTGATCGGCGCGACGCCGTCGCCGGTCCGCCTGTCGCTGCCTGCGAAGGCGGGCAACATCGCCGTGGTCAGACGCGCCCTCGAGGCGGTCGCGGAGGAGCTGGCGCTTCCGCGCCGGCTGGTCGAGGACATGCGCCTCGCGGTGACCGAGGCCTGCACGAACGTCGTCCGCCACGCCTACTCGGGCGCCGAAGCCGACCAGGCGAGCGCTCTTCGCGTCGACCTGCTTCCCCACGCGCGCGGGATGCGGGTGATCGTCGAGGACCAGGGCCGTGGTCTCGGCCCGAGCCCGGATACCGGCGGGCCCGGCCTCGGCCTCCCGCTGATCACGACGCTCACCTCCGCGCTCCAGGTGTCCCGCGGCGCCGGCAACAGGGGCAGCCGGATCGCGATGTCGTTCGCGCCCGCGATCGAGGCCGCGTGACCGAAGCCGCGGCGAGCCCGAACGGCTCCCCCGGCACGACCCGTGTGTCGATTGTCAGCGGGCCGCTCGTCGGCCCGGTGCTGCGGCGGGTCGTCGGCATGCTCGCGGCGCGCGCGGACCTTCCGCTCGACCGCCTCGACGACGCGGTCCTGGTGGCCGACCTGATCGCATCGCGTGCGCCGGCGCACGTGCAGTCCGCCTCGGTCGACGTCGCTGTCGAGACCGGCGACCGCACCCTGCTCCTGCGGGTCGGGCCGCTCCGTCCAGGCGGCGGCGAGGCACTGATCGTGGACGCGAGCGTCCCCGGCGTCGGCAACGTCATCGAACAGCTCGCGGACGACGTGTCCATCGCCCCCGACGGAGACTCCGAGTACCTGCTGGTCCGCCTGGCCTACTCGAGCTGATGGCGATCGCCTTCGAGATAGACGACTGGCGCGTCCGCGACGGTGTGCACGTCGTCGCCGTCAAGGGCGAGATCGACCTCTTCACGGCTCCGGAGTTCAAGCAGCGCATGGCCAAGCCGATCGAGGATGGCGTGCAGCAGCTCGTCGTGGACCTGTCGGGAACGACGTTCATCGATTCATCGAGCCTCGGGGTGCTGATCGGCGCCCATCGCCGGCTCAAGCAGGGCAACGGCAGCCTCGTGGTCGTCTGCGACAATGAGGCGATCGTGAAGACGTTCAAGATCACCGGTCTCGACGGCGTTTTCACCCTCGTCCCGTCGCTCGACGCGCTTGACGGTGACGCCGTCGGCGCGGGCCCTTAGGGCTCCTCCGGCACAGCGCGGTGGGCACCGGCTTTCCCGCCGAAGACGCACAGAACGACTTCGCCCGCGCGCGAAGGTCGCGGATGCTCGCCGATCTCGGGCGACGGCTGCGGTTCGAGCCCGACGACGTCGGCTACATCCTGCCGTTCGAGGAGGTGGTCGAGGCACTCGGCCGCGTCTCCGAGACCGACCTCGGCCTGCAGACCATCGAGCTCGACTCGATCGTCGGCACCGTCGACCGCACGAAGGAGTTCGACCGCGCGTTCCGGCCGACGAGCCCGCGGCTGCGCGCGCGCTGGCAGCGGATCGCGGAGGCCCAGCGACGAGGCGAGTCGTTCCCGCCGATCTCCGTCTACCGCATCGGCGACCTGCACTTCGTCCGCGACGGCCATCACCGCGTCTCGGTCGCGCGCTCGCTCGGGCGCGACGACATCGACGCCTACGTCACGGAGGTCGTCACGCGCGTCGGGCCCGGCAGCGACGTGCGCGTCTCCGACCTCCCGATCAAGGGCCACGAGCGGCTCTTCCGCGAGCGCGTCCCGCTGGACCGCGAGCGCCGCAGCGCCATCAAGCTCTCCGATCCGTGGCACTACGGCGCCCTGG
>JAXDGC010000150.1:0-5423 GCA_034665245.1 Solirubrobacteraceae bacterium
GCCGCGGCGTCGGCATCACCTTGCCGGGATTGGCGAGCCCGGCCGGGTCGAAGGCGCAGCGCAGGCGCTGGAACGCGGCCAGGTCGGGCTCGTCGAACATCTTCGGCATGTGCTTCTTCTTGTCCACCCCGACGCCGTGCTCGCCGGTGATCGAGCCGCCGGCCTCGAGGCAGGCGTCGAGGATCAGCCCCGACAGCTCCTCCGCCTTCTCGGCCTCGCCCTCGACCCGGCCGTCGTAACAGACGAGCGGGTGGAGGTTGCCGTCGCCGGCGTGAAAGACGTTGGCGACGCGCATCCCGTACTCCTCGGAGAGCTCGTCGAGGCGCTCGAGCACGTCGGGGAGCTTGGTGCGCGGGATCACGCCGTCCTGGACGAAGTAGTTGGGGGAGAGGCGGCCCATGGCCGGGAACGCCGCCTTGCGCGTCTTCCAGAACAGCTGTCGCTCGGCCTCGTCGCGCGCGACGCGGACGTCGTCGGAGCCGCACTTCTCGCAGATCGCGACGACCTCGTCGAAGCGCGCCTCGCACTCGCGCTCGGCCCCGTCGAGCTCGATCAGCAGCGCCGCGCCGCGGCCGACCGGATAGCCCGCGTGGGCCATCTCCTCGGAGGCCTGGATGGCGAGCTTGTCCATCATCTCGATCGCCCCCGGCACGATCCCGGCCTGCACGATCTCCGAGACCACCTCGCCGGCCTGGCGCGTGGTGTCGAAGAAGGAGACGAGCGTCCGCGTCGTCTCGGGCGCGGGCATCACGCGCAGCCAGGCCTTGGTCGCGATGCCGAGCGTGCCCTCGGAGCCGACGAAGGCGCCCATCAGGTCATAGCCGAGCGGGTCGAGCTCCTTGCCGCCGAGCTGGACCATCTCCCCGTCGGGCAGCACCAGCTCGAGCCCGCAGACGTAGTTCGTCGTGAAGCCGTACTTGAAGCAGTGGGCGCCGCCCGAGTTCTCGGCCAGGTTGCCCCCGATCGAGCACACGATCTGGCTCGAGGGGTCCGGGGGGTAGAAGAAGTCCGGCGCCACCGCGGCCGTCACCGCGAGGTTCGTGACGCCCGGCTCGACGCACACCCGCTGGTTCTCGAGGTCGACGTCGAGCACGCGCTTGAGGCGCGAGAGCACGATCAGGATCCCGTCCTCGATCGGCAGCGCGCCGCCGGAGAGGCCCGATCCCGCTCCGCGCGCGACCCACGGGACCTCCGCCCGCGCGCAGGCGAGCACGACCGCCTGGACCTCCTCGGCGCTCCCGGGCAGCACCGCCGCGCCCGGGATCACGTGGTACTGCAGAAGCCCGTCGGACTCGTAGGTCCGCAGCTGGTGCTCCTGCGTGTAGACCCAGTTGTCCCCGACCGCCGCGCGCAGCTCGGCCACGAGCGGCGTCAGGTCGCGCGGCGGTGCCTCGGCGAGCTCCGCGGGCTCGCCGGTGTGGGACATCTCCGGGGCGCTGCTCACTTCTTGCCGATCACCATCCAGTCGAGGACCGAGGTGGACTGCAGGTACACGATGACGCACATGATGAGGACCAACAGGATGCTCCATCCGATCACCTTGCGGAAGAGCACGCCCTCCTGGCCGCCCATGCCGACCGCGGCCGCGCCGATCGCCAGGTTCTGCGGCGAGATCATCTTCCCGAGCACGCCGCCCGAGGAGTTCGCCGCGGCGAGCAGCGTCGGCGAGTAGCCGGCCTTCTGCGCCGCCGCCACCTGGAGCGTGCCGAACAGCGAGTTCGACGAGGTGTCCGAGCCGGTCACCGCCACGCCCAGCCAGCCGATGATCCCGGACAGGAAGCCGAGCGCGCCGCCGGCGCCGGCGATCCACGTGCCCAGCGTGATCGTCTGCCCCGAGAGGTTCATCACGTAGGCGAGCGCGAGCACGGTGGCGACGGTCAGCGTCGCCCACCTGAGCTCGTAGAGCGTGCGCCCGAAGACACGCAGCGCGCGGCCCGGGTTGACCCGGAGGACGAGCATGCTCAGCAGGCCCGCCACGAGCAGCAGCGTGCCGGCCGCGTTGGCCCAGTTGAATTTGAAGGTCACCGACGACGGCGCCTTGCCCTTGGCGTTGAGGATGTCGATCCCGGGCCAGTCGAACGCCTTCGTGCGCGCGTCGAGGAAGTCCTTGATCGGGCTCCACTGCGAGAGCGCGAACACGACGATGATCAGCAGGTAGGGCGCGAAGGCGCGGAACACCTCGGCGGTCGAGTCGCGGCCGTTGCCCTCCTTGCGGCGCACCTCGGCCTCGTGGGTCGCGTCGGCGACCGCGGCGCCCGCGATCGCGGGCCGCGCGCCGCTCTTGAACTCACCACGGAGCGGCTCGCTCGGGCTCCAGACCTGGACGAGCGCGACGATCGCGCCGGCGGAGAGGAGCGAGGCGACGATGTCGGTCAGCTCGACCGAGATGTAGTTCGAGCAGGCGAACTGCCCGACGGCGAACGCGAGGCCGCCCACGATGGCCACCGGCCACGCCTGGCGGATGCCGCGCATGCCGTCGACCATGCCGATCAGGATCAGCGGCACGACCAGCGCGAGCAGCGGCGTCTGGCGCCCGACCATCGCGCCGAGGTCGTCCTTCGGCAGCCCCGTGATCTGCGAGAGCGTGACGATCGGGATGGCGATCGCGCCGAAGGCGACCGGGGCGGTGTTGGAGACCAGCGCGATCGATGCCGCCTTGATCGGCTTGAAGCCGAGGCCGATCAGCATCGACGCGGTGATCGCGACGGGCGTGCCGAAACCGGCGAGCGCCTCCAGCAGCGCGCCGAAGGCGAAGGCGATGATCACGGCCTGGACCCGCTGGTCGTCGGAGACCCGGTTGAACGCGCGCCGGAGCACCGCGAAGTACCCGGTGTCCACGGTCATGTTGTAGATCCACAACGCGACGAAGACGATCCACATGATCGGGAAGATCCCGAAGACGGCTCCCTCGAGGCCGGCGTCGAGGGCCTGGCCGACGGGCATCGAGTAGACGGCGAGCGCGATGATGATCGCGGTCGCGAGCGCGATCAGCGACGCCCAATGCGCCTTCATCTTCAGCCCGCCCAGCAGCAAGAACAGCACGACGATCGGAATCGCGGCGAAGATCGAACTCAAGCCGAGCGAATTGCTGACCGGGTCCAGTACCTGCTTGTACATGCCTCAGCCTCCCGTTGCGGGTCTCCTCTCGCGCCCCCTACCCCGACCCACGCTGCACTACGCTCCGGCCGGTGCGGGCAGCGCTCTTCGTCACGTGCTTCAACGACACGCTCTTCCCCGGCACGGGTCGCGCGGTCGTCGAGTTGCTCGAGCGGCTCGGGGTGGAGGTCGAGTTCCCGGAGGAGCAGACCTGCTGCGGCCAGATGCACCTCAACTCGGGCTACGCCGAGCAGGGCTCGGCGCTGGCCCGGCGCTTCGAGCGCGTGTTCGGCGACGCGGAGCACATCGTGTCGCCGTCGGCCTCGTGCGTCGCGATGGTGCGGGAGCACTGCCCGGAGGTGGCGGACCGGGTCCGCGAGCTGACGGAGTTCCTCGTCGACGTGCTCGAGGTCGAGGACGTCGGCGCCTCGTTTCCGCATCGCGTCGCCTACCACCCGACCTGCCACTCGCTGCGGCTGCTCAAGGTGGGCGAGCGCCCGCTGCGGCTGCTGCGCGCCGTCCAGGGCATCGACCTCGTCGAGATCGAGCAGGCCCAGGAGTGCTGCGGCTTCGGCGGGACGTTCGCGGTCAAGAACGCCGACACCTCGATGGCGATGCTGTCCGACAAGCTGCGCCACGTGCTCGACTCCGGCGCGGAGGTCTGCACGTCGGCCGACAACTCGTGCCTGATGCACATCGGCGGCGCGCTGCGGCGGCAGCGGACCGGGGTGCGCGCGGTCCACCTGGCCGAGATCCTGGCGGCGCGCGAGTGAAGGGCTTTCCCGCCGCCGCGCGCGAGACCCTGCGCGACTCGCAGCTGCGCCGCAACCTCGGCAGGGCGACGACGACGATCCGGGCCAAGCGACTCGCGACGATCGCCGAGCTCGACGACTGGGAGGCGCTGCGCGAGGCCGGCAGCGCGATCAAGGCGCGCACGATGGCGACGCTCCCGGAGCAGCTCGAGCGGCTCGAGACCGCGGTCACGGCGGGCGGCGGCACCGTGCACTGGGCGCGCGACGCCGCCGAGGCCAACGCGATCGTCGCCGAGGTGGCGCGCGCACACGGCTCCGACCAGGTGATCAAGGTCAAGTCGATCGCCACCGACGAGATCGGGCTCAACGACGCGCTTGCCGAGCGCGGGATCGAGGCGATCGAGACCGACCTCGCAGAGCTGATCATCCAACTGGCCGGCGAGCGGTCATCGCACATCCTCGTCCCGGCCATCCACAAGAACCGCGCCGAGATCCGGGCGTTGTTCGAGCGCACGATCGCCAAGGGCGAGGACCTCGGCTGGGAGGCGACGGCGATCGCCGACGCCGCGCGCCGGCACCTGCGGGCGAAGTTCCTCTCCGTCCGCGTCGCCGTCAGCGGCGCGAACTTCGGGATCGCCGAGACCGGCACGGTCTGCGTCGTCGAGTCCGAGGGCAACGGGCGCATGTGCACGACGCTGCCCGAGGTGCTCGTGACCGTGATGGGGATCGAGAAGGTGCTGCCGCGGTGGCAGGACCTCGAGGTCTTCCTCCAGCTGCTGCCGCGCTCCTCGACCGCCGAGCGGATGAACCCCTACACGTCGCTCTGGACCGGCGTGCGCGCGGGGGACGGCCCGCGTGAGTTCCACCTCGTGCTGCTCGACAACGGCCGCACGAACGCGCTGGCCGACGAGGTGGGCCGCCAGGCGCTGCGGTGCATCCGCTGCTCGGCGTGCCTGAACGTGTGCCCGGTCTACGAGCGCGTCGGCGGCCACGCCTACGAGTCGGTCTACCCCGGCCCGATCGGCGCGATCCTCACGCCGCAGCTCGAGGGGATCGAGAACCGCCCGTCACTCCCGTACGCCTCGAGCCTCTGCGGCGCCTGCGCCGACGTCTGTCCGGTGAAGATCGACATCCCCTCGATCCTTGTCCACCTGCGCGGGCGCGTAGTGCGCGAGGAGCGCTCGCGACTCGACCCCGAGGGGCTGACGATGAAGCTCGCCGCGCGGGTGTTCGGCTCGCGCCGCGCCTACGAGCGGGCGCAGCGCCTCGCGCGGATCGGCCGCGGGCCGCTGGCGCGCTTCCCGCTCGGCCCGCTGAAGGCGTGGACGGCGGTGCGCGAGCTTCCAGAGGTCCCGGAGCAGACCTTCAGAGACTGGTGGCGCACCCGATGAGCTCTCGCGACGCCGTCCTCGGTCGCATCCGCACGGCGCTCGGGCCGCGGGCCGAACCGCCGCCGATCCCCCGCGAGTACCGCGCAGCCGGCGCAGCCCAGGCCGATGTCGTGGCCCTCTTCTGCGAGCGCGCGGCCGACTACCTCGCCACCGTCCGGCGCGTCACCGCGCAGCAGCTCGACGA
>JAXDGC010000151.1:0-11352 GCA_034665245.1 Solirubrobacteraceae bacterium
CGCCCTCGGCGGCGCCCGCCCCGACGAGGTTGTGGAGCTCGTCGATGAACAGGATGATGTCCCCGCGCTGGGTGATCTCCTTCATCACCTTCTTCAGGCGCTCCTCGAACTCGCCGCGGTACTTCGACCCTGCGACGAGCGCCGCCAGGTCGAGCGTGTAGATCTGCTTGTTCTTGAGCAGCTCCGGCACGTCGGCGTTCGTGATGCGCTGGGCGAGGCCCTCGACCACCGCGGTCTTGCCGACGCCGGGCTCGCCCACGAGCACCGGGTTGTTCTTCGTGCGACGCGAGAGGATCTGCATGATCCGCTCGATCTCGACCTCGCGGCCGACGACCGGATCGAGCTTGCCCTCCGCGGCCAGCTTGGTCAGGTTGCGCCCGAACTGGTCGAGCAGCTTCGAGGACTTCTTGCCCTCGCCGGGGCCGGCGGCGGCGCCGGACGCGGCGCCCTGGCCCGAGCCGGAGCCCGAACGGCGGCCGCCGGGGCCGGAGAGCATCCTGATGACCTCGTTGCGGATCTTCTCCGAGTCCGCGTCGAAGTCGAGCAGGATGCGCGCGGCGACGCCCTCGTTCTCGCGCACGAGGCCGAGCAGGATGTGCTCGGTCCCGATGTAGTTGTGACCCAGCGAGAGCGCCTCGCGGAGGGCCAGCTCGAGCACCTTCTTCGCACGCGGCGTGAAGGGGATCTGGCCCGAGGTCACCTCCTCGCCGGAGCCGACGATGCGCACGACCTGGGCGCGTACACGCTCGACGGTGATGTCGAGGCTCTCGAGCACGCGAGCAGCGAGACCCTCCTCCTCACGGAGGAGCCCGAGCAGGATGTGCTCAGTCCCGATGTAGTTGTGCTTGAGCGTCCGCGCCTCCTCCTGGGCGAGGACGACCACCTGGCGTGCGCGCTCTGTAAATCGCTCGAACATGGTGGTGGGAGGCTTCCTTCCTGCTAAGTACGCTGAGCCCTAGCGCTGGGTCGTGAAGAGGTTCCGGATGGGTCGGAGGGACGGGGAGACGTGGTGTCACCCACGTCTTCGGCACGCCAGCCGGAGTGGATGAACGAGGTAGGCGAAGAGCTGACGGCCATGAGGCAGTCTACCAACGGCGGCAGGACGGCATGCGGGGCTCGTGAGCGGTGCGAGCGGCCTAGCGCATCGCGGGGAACAGCACGACTTCGCGGATCGTGCGGCGTCCGGTCAGCACCATAACCAGCCGGTCGATCCCGATGCCGATGCCACCGGTCGGCGGCATGCCCTGCTCGAGCGCCTGGATGTAGGCGTCGTCGAACGGATGCGCCTCCTCGTCGCCGGCCGCTGCGGCGGCGGCCTGCTGCTCGAAGCGGCGCCGCTGCTCGTCGGGGTCATTGAGCTCGCTGAACGCGTTGGCGATCTCCATGCCGTCGACGTAGGCCTCCCAGCGCTCGACCAGCCCGTCCTTCGAGCGGTGGCGCTTGGCGAAGGGCGACAGCTCGACCGGGTAGTCCATGAGGAAGGTCGGCACCTGCAGCGCCGGCTCGACGTACTTGGTGAGCAGGTGGTCGACCAGCTGCGCCCAGGTGTCCTCGTCCGGCACCTCGAGCTCGCGCTCGCGCATCGCCTGCTGCAGCGTCTCGAGCGAGCGGTGGGCGTAGATGTCGACGCCCGTGCGGTCAGCGATCGCACCACCGAGGGTCTCGCGCGCCCACGGCGGCTTGAAGCGGTCCTGGCCCACCTGCGTGGCGACGAAGTGCACGAGCTCCTCCGCGCGGCGCGCGACGTCGTCGTAGTCGGCGTAGGCCTCGTACCACTCGAGCATCGTGAACTCGGGGTTGTGCTTGAACGACAGCCCCTCGTTGCGGAAGTCCTTGCCGATCTCGTACACGCGCTCGAGGCCGCCGACGATCAGCCGCTTGAGGTAGAGCTCGGTGGCGATGCGCAGGTAGAAGTCGCGGTCGAGCGCGTTGTAGTGGGTCGTGAACGGCCGCGCCGCGCCGCCGCCGTAGATCGGCTGCAGCACCGGCGTCTCGACCTCGATGAAGCCGTGTTCGTCGAGGAACGCGCGCATGGCCGTGATCACCTTCGCGCGCGTCATGAACAGCTCACGCGTCTCCTCGTTGGCGATCAGGTCGATCTCGCGGTGGCGGAAGCGCGTCTCGACGTCGGTCAGCCCGTGGTGCTTCTCGGGCGGCGGCCGCAGCGACTTGGCCAGCAGCTCGTAGCCCTCGAGCTTGAGCGAGAGCTCGCCGCGGCGGGTGCGGAAGACCGTGCCGTCGGCGCCGATCAGGTCGCCGAGGTCGAGCGAGAGCAGGCGCTCGAGCGCCTCCTCGCCGAGCACGTCCACGCGCGCATGCAGCTGGAGCCGGCCGGTGCGGTCGACGAGGTCGAGGAACGCGGCCTTGCCCTGGCCACGGCGCGCGGCGAGCCGGCCGGCGACGCGCACGCGGTCCTCGGTCTCCTCCCCCGCGGGCAGCTCCTCGTGCGGCGCCTTGACTCCGGCGATCGGCTGCACGCCCGGGAAGGCGTGCGGGAACGGCTCGATGCCCTCCTCGCGCAGTGCCTCGAGCTTGCGCCGCCGGACGGCGAGCAGCTCGGAGGGCTCCTCGCTCACGCTAGGCGACTTCGATCTTCGTGATCTTGAGCTTGCGCGCCTTGCCGTTGGGCAGCTGCACCGACACCTCGTCGTTGCGCTTGTGGCCCACCAGGGCCTTGCCGACGGGCGACTCGTTGGAGAGCTTGTTCTCGGCCGGGTTGGACTCGGTCGAGCCGACGATCGTGTACTTCAGAGACTTGCCCGACTCCTCGTCCTTGACGTTGACGAGCGAGCCGACGCGCACGATGTCGTTGTCGAGCTCGGACGAGTCGATCACCGACGCCGAACGGAGCTTGTCCTCCAGCGTGGCGATACGCGCCTCGAGCATGGCCTGCTCGTTCTTGGCGTCGTCGTACTCGGAGTTCTCGGAGATGTCACCGAAGTCGCGCGCTTCCTTGATGCGCTCGGCGACCTCGCGGCGCTTCTCGGTGGAGAGGGTCTCGATCTCCTTCTTGAGGTTCTCGAGTCCTTCAGGGGTGAGGATGACGTCCTTCTGCATTCCGAGGCGTCCTTTGAGGAGGCGGTGAGTCAGGCGGCCCGGGTGGCGAGCGGCGGAGCATGGTAGCGCAGCCCACGGAGGATCTCGCGCTGCTGCTGGAGGTTCTCTGCGCGTTGCAGAGCGGCCTGCGTGGAGGCCGGCTCGGCGAGCCGCGCGAGGTACCAGGGATGGAACTTGCGCAGGTAGCGCGCGGCGCGCTCCTCACCCAGGTGATCGACCGCGCAGTCGATCACCCAGTCGAGCTCGTCGAGCACCTCGTCGCGCGTGGGCGCGCGCTCGTGATCGCCGAGCAGCTGGTCGAACAGCCACGGGTTGCCGAGCGATCCGCGGGCGAGCATGACCGCCGCGGCGCCGGTGTGCTCGAGCACCCAGCGGATGTGGGCGGGGTCGTCCATGCCGCCGGAGACGATCACGGGCACGGGCAGTGCGGCCACGAGCTCGGCGGCGAGGTCATAGTCGGGCGTGCCCTTGTGCTGGACGGCGGCCGAGCGGGGGTGGAACGTCAACCCCGCGACCCCGGCCTCGTCGACGAGCCGGATCGCGACGTCGACGCCCTCGGTCCCGCCCTGCTGTCGCCCGGCGCGCAGCTTGACGGTGACCGGCAAGCCGGAGCCCTCGCGCGCCGCCAGCGCGACGGCGACCGCCGTGTCGGGGTCGCCGAGCAGCGCCGCGCCCGCGCCGGTCTTGCAGACCTTCGGCACGGGGCAGCCCATGTTGAGGTCGATGAGGTCGGCGCCCGCGCGCGCGACGGTCGCGGCCGCGGAGCGCATGACGTCGGGGTCGTGGCCGAAGAGCTGGACCGAGACCGGCCCGCCCTCGTACTCGCCCGGGTGGATGCGCAGCAGCTCGGTGCAGGTCTTCGGATTGCCGTAGTGGACGGCGAAGCTCGACACCATCTCCGAGACCGCGAGCCCGGCGCCGTAGCGCTTGGCCTGCAGGCGCACGAACCAGTTGCCGATCCCGGCCAGCGGCGCGAGCACGACCCGGTTGGGGATCGTCAGGCCGCCGAGGGTCCAGGGGTCGCGGAGCGAGCGCACGCGGCCCAGTCTAGGCCTCGTTGCGCTCCCAGATCAGGCGCAGGCCCGTCAGGGTCAGCAGGTCGTCGACCTCGTCGATCGACTCGCAATACGGCACGATCTCGCTCGCCAGCCCGCCGGTGGCGATCGCCTTCATCTCCTCCCCGAGCTCCTCGCGCAGCCGCCCCAGGATGCCGTCGACCATGCCGGCGAAGCCGTACACCATGCCGGCGCGGATCGCGTCGATCGTGGTCTTGCCGATCAGCGCGCGGGGGCGCCCCAGGTCGATCTTCGGCAGCGCCGCGGCGCGCTCGGTGAGCGCCTCCATCGAGATCTCGACGCCGGGGAAGATGATCCCGCCCAGGTACTCGCCGTCGCCCGAGACGACGTCGTAGGTCACGGCGGTGCCGAAGTCGACGATCGTGCACGGGCCGCCGAGCTTGTCGTAGCCGGCGACGGCGTTCACGAGCCGGTCGGGCCCGATCTCGCGCGGGTTGTCGTAGCGGATCGGCATCCCCGTCTTGAGCCCCGGGCCGACCACGCGGACCTCGCCGTCGAGGTAGCGCTCGCCCATCGCGACCCAGTCCGGCCGCAGCGCCGGGACGGTCGAGGAGACGATCACGCCGTCGAGGCCCTCGAGGTGCATGCCGCGCAGGGCGAGCAGGTTGCGCAGGACCGCGCCGAGCTCGTCGGCGGTCGACTCGCGCACGGTCGCGAAGCGCCAGCTCTGGACGAGCTCGCCGTCGCGGAAGGTGCCCAGGTGGGTCTGCGTGTTACCGGCGTCGACGGCGAGGAGCATGGTCGCGGCACATTAGACTCGCGCCGCCGTGGCCGCGACCCTCTACGCCGTTCCCGCCTCACACCCGTGCGCGTGCGTCGAGCGGGCGCTCCAGCTCAAGGCGATCGACTACCGCCGCGTCGACCTGCCGCCCGTCGCGCACAAGCCGGTCCAGAAGGCGCTCTTCGGCGGGAGCACGGTGCCGGGGCTGGTGCTCGACGGGCGGAAGGTCCTCGGCTCACGGTGGATCGTGCGCGCGCTCGAGGACAAGGTCCCCGACCCGCCGCTGCTGCCCGCCGACCAGAAGGAGCGCAAGTCCGTCGAGCTGGCCGAGGGCTGGGGCGACGAAGTGCTCCAGCCGCTCGTGAGGCGGGCGATCTGGGCGGCGCTGCGGCGCGCGCCCGCCGCCGTCGCGTCCTACAGCGAGGGCTCCAAGCTCCCGATCCCGGCACCCGTCGCTCGCCTGAGCGCACCACTGATCGCGCGCGCCGAGCAGCGCATCAACGCGGCGTCTGATCTGAACGTACGCGCCGACCTCGCGCACCTCGAAAGGCATCTCGCGCGCGTCGACCGCTGGATCGAGTACGAGGTGATCGGAGGCGAGCGCCCGAACGCCGCCGACCTTCAGATCGGCTCGGGCCTGAGGTTGCTGCTGACGATCGAGGACTTCGCGGGCGTGGCGGGATCGCGACCCGCGACGCAGCTGGCGTTCAAGTGGTTCCCGCGGTATCCGGGGCACGTGCCGGGTGGGGTTCTCCCGGCGGCCTGGTTGCCCTAGCGAACGTCAACGGCGGCTGGGTGGGAGGTGAGTTCGAACCCGCCCAGTGGCCACCGTCCTGCCTAGACCTCGTATAGCGATGGCCAGGCAGGACGGTAGACCGGATCGGCCCGAAGACTCACTCCCTCACCAGAGCAGTTGCCGTTCTCAGGTCTGGACCCGAAGAGGCGGCCCCGAGCGGCGCACCGCCTGGCCCGGGCCCAGCGCGCGCAACGCATCCGCGAGCAACCACCCGTCCGGAAGCGTCGCGTCGGGCGTCACCTCCAGCAACGGCACCAACACGAACCGTCGCGACGTCACCTCCGCGTGCGGCAGCCGCAGGCGCTCGGACTCGAACAACACGTCGCCGAGCAGCAGAACGTCCACGTCGATCGGCCGCGGCCCATGCCGGATCCCTCCGCCGGAACGCCCCAGCTCCCGCTCGACCACCTTGCACGCGTCGAGCAGCTCGAGCGGCTCAAGCGCCGTCTCCACGCGTACGACCGCGTTGAGGAACTCCGGCTGGTCGAGCACCTCGCCGACGGGCTCCGTGTCGTACACCGAGGATGACGCGAGCACCCGCACGCCGTGGCCCGGCAAGGCGTCGACCGCGGCCTGGAGATGGCCCCGCCGGTCGCCGACGTTCGAGCCCAGCCCGAGGTGACCGGTACGGGTCACCGGCGCGCGCGGCGGACGATCGCGAGCTGGCGCGACTGGGCGAGCAGGACGCCGTCCTCGCTCCACAGCTCGCCGTCTTCCTCCCATGTCCCGCCCGCGGCGAGGCGCGTGGAGAAGAGGCCGAGCACCCACGGGTGCTCGCCGGGCGCGGCGTCCACGGGCGCGCGCCAGTGGATGGTGAGGTCGATCGTCGGGACGAAGCTCGGCTCGTCCATCCGCAGGAACGCCGCCGGCACCCACGCGTCGGTCAGGGCCGCGAGCAGGATCGGGTCGACGGGGCGCGGCTGCGCGGCGCGGATCCAGCCACCCGCGGTGGCGGGGCCGGGCGGCGTCGGCCACGGCCGCATCTCGTAGTTCTCGAGGAAGCGCGGCGCCGTCTCGATGCGCGTCAGCGACTCGAGGTCCTTCGGCGGCGGCGCCGCTGGCCGCTCGAGCTCGTCCCACTCGGGCTGGCCCTCTCGCCAGACGGCGCAGCAGCCGAGGCCGAGCGCGACCGTCTCGCCGGCCTGGAGGATCCGGAGCGACGCGAACGTCGTCGAGCGCCCCGCGCGCTCGACCGCGACGGCGACCTCGAGCTCGCCCGCCTGCGGCGGCGCCAGGAAGTGCAGCGTCAGCGAGCGCGGCGAGCGGTCCTCGCCGCCCGCGGCCTCGATCAGGGCGCGCGTCGCGACCGCGGCGAGGTAGCCGCCGTTGGGCCCGGTCTCCACGAACCAGTGCTCGGGCACCGTCGCGCGCCGCCGACCGTCGCCGGCGCCCGTGAGCGCCGTGTCCGCGTCGAACGGGTTGGTCACGCGGGAGCCGGCCCGCTCTCGGACAGCCCGATCCGGCGGTGCAGCCGCGCGAGCGGCCTTGGCGCCCACCAGTTGCGGTCGCCGAGCAGCCGCATCAGCGACGGCACGAGCAGCGCGCGCACGATCGTCGCGTCGATCAGCACCGCGAGCGCGGTCCCGACGCCGAGCTGCTTGATGAAGATGATCTGCGACGTCGCGAACGCCCCGATCGCGATCACGAACAGCAGCGCCGCGAAGGTGACGATCCGGCCCGTGCGCTCGAGCCCGAGCGCGACCGCCTCCTCATTGGGCGCGCCGGCGTCGTGGGCCTCCTTGATCCGCATCAGGAGGAACACGCCGTAGTCGGTCGAGAGCCCGAACGCGACCGCGAACAACAGCACCGGCTGGCTGGACTCGAGCGCGCCCTGGCTCGTGAACCCGAGCAGCCCCTCGAGGTGGCCGTCCTGGAAGATCAGCACCAGCAGCCCGAACGCGGCGCTCAACGTGAGCAGGTTCATGAGCAGCGCCTTCACCGGCAGCACGACCGATCCCGTCATCAGGAACAGGATGACGACCGTCGTCGTGGCGAGGATCGCGAGCGCGATCGGCAGCGAATCAGAGAGCGCCTTCTGCTGGTCGAGGAAGGCGGCGCTTTGCCCGCCGACGCGCACGGGGACGGGCGCGTCCGCCGCGCGGACGTCGCGCACGAGCTCCTTGGACTGCTCGCCGAGCGCGCGGCCCTGGCCGATGAGGTCGATCCGGTAGAGGCCCTTGGCGGGCTGCACCTGCGGCGTGCCGACGACGCCCGGCAGCGCGCCGAGCCGCCGCGCGTAGCGCTCGACCGCGGCGCGGTCCTGCGGGCCGCCCTGGGCGGCGACGTAGATCGGGCTCGTCCGGCTGGGCGGGAACTCCGTCTTGAGCGCGTCGTCGACCGTCCGCGCCGAGTGGTCGCGCGGGAGCACGCTCGCGTCGACGCCGGTGAACCTGACGCCCAGGAACGGGATCCCGAGCGCGATCAGCAGCGCGGCGGCGCCGGCCGCGATCGGGACCGGGCGGCGCATGACTCCCTGTGAGAGCCGGTACCAGAAGCCGCCGCGCACGTCGGAGGCCTCGCGGTGCAGGGCCTGCTGGAACCGGCGCGGGCTCAGCGCGTTGACGCGCGGGCCGAGCGCGGCGAGGATCGCCGGCAGCAGCGTCAGCGAGACCAGCGCCGCCATCAGCGCGCAGATCAGCCCGCCGACGCCCATGGAGTAGAGGAAGCGCAGCGGGAACACCAGCAGCGAGGCGAGCGCCGCGGCGACCGTGATCGACGAGAACAGGACGGTCCGGCCGGCCGTCGCCATCGTCGCGCGCAGCGCGGCGGGGGTCTCGAGCCCGCGCTCGAGCTCCTCGCGGAAGCGCGAGACCATGAACAGCGAGTAGTCGATCGCGAGGCCGAGCCCGAGCCCCGTGATCAGGTTCAGCGCGTAGATCGACATCGGCTCGATCGCGCCGTTGACGACGCGCATCATCAGGAACGAGAGCATGATCGTGGCCGCCCCGACCGCCAGCGGGAGCAGCGCCGCGACGAGGCTGCGGAAGACGAAGAACGACAGCAGGAGCAGGATCGGGAAGGCGAGCAGCTCGGCGCGCGCGATGTCCTCGGAGACCTGGTCGCCGACCTGGTTCTGGGCGAGCTCGCCACCCCCGAGGGTCACGCCCGGCACGCGCGCGACGCGGTTCTCCACGCGGCCGAGAACGCCGTTGCTGTTGTCGCGGAAGGTCCCCACGACGTAGGAGGAGCGGCCGTCCTTCGACACGAGCGCGCGGTCGCCCCCGCGCTCGTAGCGCGCGACGCGCGCCATGCCCGGATCCCGGAACGCCTGGGCGACGCGCGCGAGCGTGCGCTGCGCCTGCGCGGAGTCCGCCGGCGCCCCGAGGCGGACGAGCGCGACCACGTCCGGCGCTGCGCTCGCGCCGGTGGCGCGCTCGACGTCGCGGCTCGCGAGCACCGCCTCGGCCTGCGGGTTGTCGAAGTCGTTCTCCGAGTCGAGCAGCCCGAACACCGGGCCGCCGAAGAACCCGGCGACGAGCACGACGGCGAGCGCTCCCCACAGGAACCGGCGGCGCCGGCGGTGGATCAGGACGGCGAGGCGGTCCAGCATCGTCAGCCGAGGCGCGCCGCCTCGGCGGCCTCGAGCATCGTGTGCGGGTCGACCCAGCAGGCCGCCCACTCCTCGCTCGGCGCGAGCACCTCGAGGTTGAGCGCCGCGATCACGTTCAGCAGCATCCCGGTGGAGAAGAACGACCACAGTTGCGCCGGCTCGGCGCCCGTCGCCTCGGCGACCTGGCGCACGAGGTCGGCGTAGCGCTCGCGCACGCGCGCCTGGATGTCGGGATCGGCGGAGGCGGCGTAGCTCTGCATCTGGAACAGCAGCGACGTGCGGTCGGCGAGCAGGTCCGTATACGCCTTCCCCATCGCCGGCATCCGCTCCTCCGGAGCGACGCCGCGCACCGCCTCGGCGAAGGTCTCGGCGATGCGCGCGTGCATCACTTCGTGGCAGGCCAGGAACAGCTCGCGCTTGGTGTGGAAGAGCCGGAACAGGTAGGGCTGCGAGATCCCGGCCTCGCGCGCGACGACGTCGGTCGAGGTGCCGTTGTAGCCGTGCAGCGCGAAGTGCTCGATCGCGATCTCGATGATCTCGCCGCGGCGCTCCGCGGCCGATCTGCGGGTTCCGGAGGCGGCCATGCGCCGTAGGTTAGTGACTACTTACTTCAAGGTCAACCGGCGGTGGCGGCGCGACCGTGACGGGCGCCCGTCGGCGCGGCAAGGTCAGCGTCGCCAGGCAGATCCCGAGCAGGATCACGGCCGTGCCCGCGAGCTGGAGCGCCGACGGCTCCTCGCCGAGGATGATCACCGCGAGCACGACCGAGCCCACGGGCTGCACGAGCAGCAGCACGGAGGTCAGCGCGGCCGGGAGGCGCGGCAGCGAGACGGAGATCAGCAGCCAGCCGACCACCTGCGAGGTGAGCGCCAGCAGCGCCAGCCAGGCGTGCGACGGCCAGCTCGGCACGAGGTCGACGTCGCCGATCACCGCGCCCGCCACCGCCGAGACGACCGCGGCGGCCGCGGTCGCGTCGAGCAGGGGGCCGGCGGGCCGCCGCAGGTCGCGGTTGACCTGGCGCAGCACGAGGATGAAGGCGGCGTAGGCCAGCGTCGTGCTGAGGCCGAAGACCGTCCCCAGCACCGGGTCGCGCCCGTAGCCGCCGGACTCGAGCACGCCCGAGATCATCACCGCGCCGGTGAACACCACGGGGACGGCGGCGATGATCCGCCGCTCCGGCCGCTCCCCCAGCACGGCCCAGGCAGCGAAGGCGACGAGCACCACCTGCAGGTTGCCGAGCACCGTCGCGAGGCCCGCGCCGACGTTCGCGATCGAGTGGTGCCACGTGATCAGGTCGGCGGAGAAGAGGAAGCCGGCGGCGACGCCGATCCAGCGGTCGCGCGCCGGTCGCGGCCCGTACAGGCGCGACTCGCGCGCGGCCAGGACGGCCAGCAGCGGGACGGCGTAGGCGCAGCGGAAGACCGCCGCGGTGCTCGGGCTCTCGTCGGCGAGCCGGACGAGGATCGCCGAGAACGCGATCGCCGTCGCCCCGAGGAGCCCTGCCAGGACCGGGCGGCGACCCCAGCGAGGGCCGCCGTCGGTCAGTTGTGCTCCTCTCGCCACACCTCGACGGAGACCTCTTCGAGCGGCAGCGGGATCGGCGGCTCGGGCTTGGAGGCCTTGACCGTCACGCTCTCGGCGCCGAACTGCGAGGCGAGGCGCTCGGCGATCACCGCGCACAGGCGCTCGAGCGTCTTGTAGGAGCGCTGCTGCGCCATCAGCGCGATCACCTGGCAGACCTCGCCGTAGTCGACCGTGTCCTCGACGCGGTCGGTGACGAGCGCGTCGGGCTCGCCGACGTCGAAGCGGACGTCGAGGACCAGTCGCTGGCCGACCTCGCGCTCGGCCGGGGTGACACCGTGATGCGTGAAGAGCGAGAGCCCGACGATCTCGATCGTGACGCCGACCTCGGGGCCTTCCCGTTCGTCGTCGTCGTCCTCGGTCAGGTCGTCGTCGTCGTAGTCCTCGGGGTCGTCAGGGGCCATCGGCCCGCCAACGTAGCAGCCGCCACGGCGAGCGCATCGTGCGTCTCGGGCACGTCGTGGACGCGGAAGACGGAGGCCCCGCGCTCGAGCGCGAGCACGTTCGCGGCCGCCGTCGCGACGGCCCGATCGTCGGCCTCGCGGCCGGTGATCTTGCCCAGGAACGACTT
>JAXDGC010000152.1:0-5405 GCA_034665245.1 Solirubrobacteraceae bacterium
CGCTGCGCGAGCGCCTCGTTGATGTGGGAGATGTAGGACTCGTGCAGGTGCTCGGCGTCGGAGCCCTGCGCGGCGATCATCTCGCGCTGCCTGGGGTCGTTGAGATAGGCGAGGCTCGTGTCGTCGAACTGCAGGTAGCTGCAGCCGAGCTCGCCGAGGCGCCTGACCTCCTCGGCGTAGGCCGAGGTGAGGTCGTCCCAGAAGCCGTCCATGTCGGGGTAGACCGACTCGTCGACCGCAGCGCGGCCGCCGCGGTAGTGGACCATGCTCGGAGACGGGATCGTGAGCTTCGGGGTCTGGCCCTCGCTCGCGACCGACTGCAGGAACGTGAAGGGCCGCTCGAAGATGGTCTCCGACACGCCGAGCTTGCCGTCGATGTGCAGCGCGGCCGGGGTGAACTCGATGTCGCCGTCCGCGTTGTGGAACTGCACCGACATGTTGCCGGGCGCCTTCGAGATGCCGTCGAGGGAGTAGATGAAGTCCATGTGCCAGGACGCGCGGCGGAACTCGCCGTCGGTGACCGACTGCAACCCGGCCTCCTCCTGCATCCGGACGACGTCGCGGATCGCCTCGTCCTCGGCCTGCGCGAGCCCGGCGTCGTCGAGCCGGCCGGCGGCATGCGCCTCGCGCGCCTCCAGCAGCTCGGGCGGCCGCAGCAGGCTGCCGACGTGGTCGGCGCGAAACGGCGGACTGGTTCGCTCGGACATTCACTCTCCTCCCGACGGGTACTACGACACATACCCTATTGTGCGCTATCAGCACACTAGATCACTATGCGCACACGCATCGTCCCGCTCAGAACCGCGATCGCCGAGCTCGTCCGCGACGGCGACACGGTCGCGCTGGAAGGCTTCACCCATCTGATCCCGATGGCCGCGGGGCACGAGGTGATGCGCCAGGGCCGGCGCGACCTGACGCTCGTGCGGATGACGCCGGACATCGTCTACGACCAGCTGATCGGCGCCGGCTGCGCGCGCAAGCTCGTGTTCTCCTGGGGCGGCAACCCGGGCGTCGGCTCGCTGCATCGCTTCCGCGACGCGATCCAGAACGCGTGGCCCGGGCCGCTGGAGATCGAGGAGCACAGCCACGCCGGGCTCGCCAACCGCTACGTCGCCGCCGCCTCCGGCCTGCCGTTCGCGGTCATGCGCGGCTACCGCGGCACCGACCTGCCGGAGCACACGGCCAGCATCGCGCCCATCACGTGCCCGTTCACGGGCGAGCAGCTGACGGCGGTGCCGGCGCTCGAGCTCGACGTCGCGATCGTGCACGCCCAGCGCGCCGACCGCGAGGGCAACGTGCAGATGTGGGGCCTGACCGGCGTGCAGAAGGAGGCGGTGCTGGCGGCGAGGCGCTCGCTGGTCACGGTCGAGGAGATCGTCGACGAGCTCGAGCCGCGGCCGAACGCCGTCGTGCTGCCCAACTGGGTCGTGACGCTGGTGGCGGAGGTGCCCAACGGCGCGCATCCCTCCTACGCCCACGACTACTACGAGCGCGACAACGCCTACTACCGCGGGTGGGACGCGATCAGCAAGGACCGCAACGCGTTCAGCGCCTGGCTCGCGGAGCTGTGCGAGGGGGTGCGGGCGCCGGCGTGAGCCCGACGTCGGACGAGATGATGACGGTGGCGGCGGCCCGGGCGCTGCCCGACGGCGCCGCCTGCTTCGTCGGCATCGGGCTGCCGAGCAAGGCCGCCAACCTTGCCCGCCGCACGCATGCCCCGGACCTGGTGCTGATCTACGAGGCCGGCGCGATCGGCGCGAAGCCGGGACGGCTGCCGATGTCGATCGGCGACGGCGTGCTCGCCGAGACCGCCGACTCGGTCGTGAGCGTCCCCGAGATGTTCAACTACTGGCTGCAGCCGGGCCGGATCGCGATCGGCTTCCTCGGCGCGGCGCAGATCGACCGCTTCGCCAACATCAATACGACCGTGATCGGACCCGACTACGACCACCCGAAGGTGCGGCTGCCGGGCGCGGGCGGCGCGCCGGAGATCGCGGCCTCGTGTGGAGAGGTGGTGGTGATCGTGCGCCAGACCACGCGCTCGTTCGTCGAGAAGGTCGACTTCGTGACCTCGGTCGGCTACGGCAGCGGCCCCGGGGACCGCGAGCGCCTCGGCCTGCGCGGCCGCGGCCCGGTGCGGGTGATCACCGACCTCGGCGTGCTCGAGCCCGATCCAGAGACCTGCGAGCTGACCCTGACGGCGGTCCATCCCGGCGTCGACGCCGAGCAGGCGCGCGCGCAGACGGGCTGGGAGCTGGCGGTGGCGGACGAGCTGCTCACGTCGCCCGAGCCGACCACGGAGGAGCTCGACGCGCTGCGCGAGCTCGAGGCCTCGGTGCTGCCGGCGTGAGCGGCGAGGCGTTCATCCTCGACGCGGTGCGCACGCCGTTCGGGCGCGCGGGCGGCGCGCTGGCCGGCGTACGGCCCGACGACCTCGCGGCCCATGCCGTGCGCGCGCTGCTCGCGCGCGCTCCCGCCCTCGACCCGGCGCGCATCGACGACGTGATGTTCGGCGACGCCAACGCCGCCGGCGAGGACAACCGCAACGTCGGGCGCATGGCCGTGCTGCTGGCCGGGCTGCCGACGAGCGTGCCGGCCTCGACGGTCAACCGACTCTGCGGCTCGAGCCTCGACGCCGCGATGCAGGCGAGCCGCGCGATCGAGACCGGTGACGCCTCGCTGATGCTCGTCGGCGGCGTCGAGTCGATGAGCCGCGCGCCGTGGGTCCTCCTGAAGCCCGAACGGGCCTACCCGCGCGGCCACGAGACGCTGCACTCCACGACGCTCGGCTGGCGCATGGTCAACCCGGAGATGCCGGAGGAGTGGACGATCTCGCTCGGCGAGAGCACCGAGAAGGTCGCGGGCGTCTACGGCATCTCGCGCGAAGCGCAGGACGAGTTCGCGGTCCGCAGCCACCGGCTCTCGGCCGCGGCGTGGGACGCCGGCTTCTACGACCCGTGGGTCGTGCCGGTCCCGGTGCGCGACGGCGAACACGCCCGTGACGAGGGCATCCGCCCCGACAGCTCGGTCGAGGCGCTGGCCAAGCTCAAGCCGGCGTTCGCGAAGGACGGCACCGTGACCGCGGGCAACGCGTCGCCGCTCAACGACGGCGCGGGCGCGATGTTCCTGGGCGACGCCGCCGGCGCCGAGGCGGCGGGGCTCGAGCCGATCGCGCGGATCGCCGGGCGCGGCACGTTCGCCGTCGACCCCGACGTGTTCGGGATCGCGCCGGTCGAGGCCGCCAACCGCGCGCTGGCGCGCGCCGGCATCGGCTGGGGCGACATCGAGGTCGCCGAGCTCAACGAGGCGTTCGCCGCGCAGTCGCTCGCCTGCCTCGGCGAGTGGAAGGAGCTCGACCCCGAGAGGCTCAACGTCAACGGCGGCGCGATCGCCATCGGGCATCCGCTGGGCGCGTCCGGCGTGCGCATCCTCGGCACGCTGGCGCACGAGCTGCGGCGGCGCGGCGGCGGCTGGGGCATCGCGGCGATCTGCATCGGCGTCGGCCAGGGACTCGCGGTGGTGATCGAGGCGTGAGCACGCATCCTCCGCTGAACTGGCCCGACTACAAGTCGACACGGCTACGCCACCCGCACCACATCCGGCCGCTGACCCTCACCGAGACCGAGCTGAGCTCGCCGCGGCTCGGCGATCGGCCGCTCGGCCCGCACGACCACGACCTCACCGTCCACGGCGACGGCGAGCCGATCGGCGAGCGGATCATCGTCTACGGGCAGGTGCTCGAGGACGACGGGCGGCCGGTGCCCGAGACGCTGGTGGAGATCTGGCAGGCCAACTCGTGCGGCCGCTACCGCCACGCCCTCGACCAGCACCCCGCGCCGCTCGACCCGAACTTCGAGGGCGTCGGGCGCTGCCTCACCGACCGCGAGGGTCGCTTCAAGTTCACAACCATCAAGCCGGGCGCCTATCCGTGGGGCAACCACCCGAACGCGTGGCGGCCGCAGCACATCCACTTCTCCGTCTTCGGGCGGGCGTTCACGCAGCGCCTGGTGACGCAGATGTACTTCCCTGGCGACCCGCTGTTCGAGTACGACCCGATCTTCAACTCGGTGCGCGACCCGGAGGCGCGCGAGCGCATGGTCTGCGCCTTCGACCTCTCCACCACCAAGCCCGACTGGGCGTTGGCCTACCGATTCGACATCGTCCTGCTCGGGCCCGACGCGACCCCATTCGAATGATCACTCCCGCCCAGACCGTCGGCCCGTACTTCTCGATCGGGCTCCCGTGGCCCGACGGCCCGGACGTCGTCCCCGCGGGCACCGAGGGCGAGATCCGGCTGCGCGGGCGTGTGCTCGACGGCGACCGCGAGCCGATCCCCGACGCGCTGATCGAGACCTGGCAGGCCGACCCCGACGGGCGCTACGAGACGCCCGGCTTCCGCGGCTTCGGGCGCTGCCCGACCGACGCCGGCGGCAACTGGGCGATCCGCACCGTCAAACCGGGGGCGGCCGCCGGGCAGGCGCCGCACATCGCCGTCTCCGTCTTCGCCCGCGGGCTGTTGCACCGCGTCGTGACGCGCATCTACTTCGCCGACGAGGACGAGGCGAACGCCGCGGACCCGGTGCTCGCGGGCCTCGACGAGGCAGCGCGCGCGACGCTCGTCGCAGCGCGGGAGGAGGACGGCTACCGTTTCGACGTGCGCCTCCAAGGTCCCGATGAGACCACCTTCTTCGCCGTCTGAGGGCGAGGAGGCGCGGGCGGCGCACTTCGTGCAGTCGCTCGAGCGCGGCCTCGCGGTCATCCGCGCCTTCGACGAGCACAACCCCGAGCTCACGCTCTCGGACGTCGCGCGCTCGACCGGGCTCACGCGGGCGGCGGCGCGGCGCTTCCTGCTCACGCTCGCCGACCTCGGCTACGTGCGGACCGACGGCCGCTGGTTCACGCTCAGCCCGCGCATCCTGGAGCTCGGCTACGCGTACCTCTCGAGCCTCTCGCTGCCCGAGGTCGCCGAGCCGCACCTCGAGCGCCTCGTCGCCGAGGTGCACGAGTCCTCCTCGGTATCCGTGCTCGACGGCGAGGACATCGTCTACGTCGCGCGCGTGCCGACGGCGCGCATCATGACCGTGTCGATCAACGTCGGCACGCGCTTTCCCGCCTACGCGACCTCGATGGGCCGCGTGCTGCTGTCGCAGTTGCCCGACGACGAGCTCGAGGCCTACCTCGAGCACGTCGAGCTCGTGCCGCTCTCGCCGCGCACGGTCCGGTCGGCCGGCGCGCTGCGCGCCGAGCTGCAGCGCGTGCGCGCGCAGGGCTGGGCGATCGTCGACCAGGAGCTCGAGGAGGGGCTGCGCTCGGTCGCCGCACCCCTGCGCGATCGCACCGGGCGCGTCGTCGCCGCCGTCAACCTGTCCGCGCACGCGAGCCGCACGTCGGCCGAGAAGGTGCGG
>JAXDGC010000153.1:0-27463 GCA_034665245.1 Solirubrobacteraceae bacterium
GACCGGCGCGGTGCAGCGCCTCGCAGACGTCGTAGGTCGCCTGCGTGGAGATGCTCACGCCCGCGGAGCGGACGCGCTCGATGACCTGGTCGACGCGCGGGTGGTCCTCGGACTCGTCGAGCACCCCTAGCACCGAGACGCGCGACGCCGTGATGCGTAGCCCGGCGGCGCGCAGGCGATCCGTGACCTGCTCCATCGACACGAGTCAGAGGCTACAAGTTCCAGTTCTGGAATGACTCCAGACTCAGCGCACCCACATCTGGTCGTACATGGTGAACCACTGGGCATGGTGCTGGACGTTGCCCACACGCTTCGAGACGAGGACGACGGCGCGGCGACCCGTCAACGGAACCGCCGCGGCCAGGGCCGTGACGCGCCGGTCGGCCGCGGCCCAAGCGGAGCCGGACTCCGCCGGAGGTGTCTCGTGCGCGCGGTCGAACTGACGCTCCAGCTTCTGGTCGCAGAGTCGCGAGAGGTTCAGGTTGCTCGGATCGGTTTCGCGCCCGCACTTGAAGTTGGGTTCCACGAAGGTCGACGGCGCGAGATAGTCCGCTCCCCATTCGGCGATGCCCGTCTGCGCATTCGTGGTCAGGTCGTAGGGGCCCTCCTCCTTGGGCCCAAGGATGTGCATCCTCGTGGGGAAACCGAGATCCTTGAGCAGCTTCACGTAGTACCGGCCGACCCTCGCCTTGTAGGCCGGCACGGTGACGAGCACGCGATCACCGGCTCGCCCGGACTCAGCCACGAGCCCGCGTGCCCGAGCCATGTCGGGTGCGGTCCACAGGCCGCCGGGCGTGGGTGCCGCGGTGTAGGGGCAGTTCGGCGCATAGCCTGGGAACCCGGTAGGCACGATCTGGCAGGTGGGCTGGGCAACCGCCCGTCCGCCCTCGAGCTCGACGACTTTGGCGCGATCGATGGCAAAGTTGATCGCGCGCCGCACGCCCCGGTCGTCGAAGGGCCGCCGCCGCACGTTGAGGAACATCCAATCGGCAACCGGCGACGGGTCGCTGTGCACCTGGCCCGGCGACTGCGCGATCAGCGCTCGCAGGCGATCCGGCGACACGTGGATGTTGAACGGGTTCGCGAGGACTGCGACGTCGGCCGTGCCGCGCTGAACGGCGTCGATCTCTCGCTCGGTCGTGCTCTCGACGTGCGCGCGGATCTCAATGCGGTCCGCGAAGCCCGCGCCGCGCGAGCGAGCGGGGGTCGACCGGAAATACCGGTTGCGGACGAGCGTTCCGCCGCTATGTCTGTCCCACGCGGCGACGCGGTACGGGCCGGTACCCGGCGGTGTCCGGCCCGTGGTCGCGCGGCGGGCGCTGTCGGCGGGCACCACGAAGGCAAACGGCATTGTGAGCTTGTGCAGGAAGTCCCCGTCCGGGCGGGTGAGGCGGATGGTGATGGTGCGCGACGGCACGTCCGTTTGGATTCCGTGTGAGAGGTCGCAGCGGGCGTGTCCGGCCGCGCACCGCGGAGCGCCGACGATTGCCTCATAGAAGGGCGGGAACTGTTTGGCCTGGGAGTAGTCGCGCGTGGCTTGCAGGAAGCGTTCCATCGAGGCCCTGAAGTCCGTGGGCAGGACCGGCCTCCCATCGGAGTACCGCAGCCCCGGCCGGAGGGTGAAGACGTAGCTGCGGCGGTCAGGGCTCGGACTGGGCACGCTCGTGGCGAGGCCGCCGACCAACGTCGCGCCGGCGGCGCCGTCGACGCGCCGGTAGGCGACCAGGCCGTCGTAGGCGAGTGAGCTGAGCTGGGAGGTCCCCCAGGTCGTGAAGGCCTGCCAGTGCAGCCAGTCCATCGGAATCCCCATTCCGGCCCCGTACGGGATAGCCGCGCGCAGCGTCCCGCCCCGGTGCGCGGCCAACGGGGCGCCCGCGGCCGCCCATACCGCTCCACCGGCGACCGCGATCGCCGCCGGGCTGCTCCCGACTGGGAGCCGCTTGACCACGCGAGGTCCGTCGGGATCAACGCGCCGAACGGTGCCCTCTTCTCCTCCTGCGACCCACAGCGAGCCCTCGCCGACAGCGACCGCGGTGGGGTCGCTGCCGACGCGGCCCGTCCACGACACCGCGTTCGTCGCCGGGTCGATCCGCGACAGCGTTCCGACGTGGCGGTTGACGACCCACACCGCACCCTCGCCCACCACCAGCGCGCTCGGCCCGTTGCCGACCGGGATCGCTTGCACGACGCGGCCGGTCCGGGGATTGACGCGCGTCACCGTGCCCGCCTCCTCGCTCGCGACCCAGAGCGCGCCGGCGCCGGCGACGATCGCGCTGGGATTCGCGCCGACGAGAATTGGTCGCGCCGGGCGGCGACCGTCGAGGTCGATGCGCTGGATGCGCCCGTCGACACCCGACGCCACCCAAACCGCGCCCGCCGCAAGGGCGAGCGCGCGCGGCGCGTTCCCGACCGGGTGTCGCTGCACGACCTTGTTGGCGCCGGGGTCGATCTGCGCCACGGAGCGCGAGTCGCTGTCGGCCACCCACAGCGAGCCGCTGCCGAACGCGAGCGCGGCTGGATTGCCGCCGACCGTGATGGTCGTCACGGTCTTGCGCCCGCGGTCGATCCGGGAGACGGTGCCGTCGGCCGCGTTCGCGATCCAGACGGATCCGCCGCCGCCCACCACCGCGCTCGGGCTCTTGCCGACCCCGTACTGCGCGGTGATCAGACCGCCGTCCGGGTCGATCAGCCCGACCGCGTTCTCGTCGATGCCCGCGAGGCCGGCGGGCTCGAGGAGGCGGATGACGCCGAACGCCGTCACGCCCGCGACGACCAGGATCGCCGCGGTGATCAGCACCCGCATCGATGGCCTGCGGGGCGGCGGTCGCGGCGAGGTCACGGGCTCGGCCTCCGCTGGCTCCGGTACGTCGAGCGCGGGGTCCTGGGCCAGGATCGCGTCCTGGAGTCGCCGCAGCTCTCCCCCGGGCTCGACGCCGATCTGCTCGACGAGCTCCGCGCGCGCGTCACGGTAGGCCGCGAGCGCGTCCGACTGGCGACCGGAGCGGTACAGCGCGAGCATGTGCTGCGCGTGCAGGTGCTCGCGCAGCGGCTCGGCCGCCACCAGCGCCTCGAGCTCGCCGATGACCTCGGCGTGCCGCCCCGCCGCCAGGTCTTCGTCGATCGCGCACTCGGCCGCGCGCAGCCGCAGCTTCTCGAGGCGGCGGATCTCGGGCGCGGCGAACGGCTCGTTGGCGACGTCAGCGAGCGCCTCGCCCCGCCACAGGGCGAGCGCCTCGCGGGCGCGCGACTCATCCACGAGGCGCTCGAAGCGCAGGGCGTCCACCTCGCCGCCGGAAAGCTGCAGCTCGTAGCCGCCGTTCCGGGTCACAATCCGAACACCGTTGCCGGCGAGCAGCCGCCGCAGATGCGACACGTAGAGCTGCACCATCTTCGCCGCGCTCGACGGCGGGTCCTCTCCCCACAGTCCCTCGACGAGGCGGTCCGCGGAGACCGTGTGCCCGGCCTGCAGCGCAAGCATGGCCAAGACGGCCCGCTGCTTGCGAGGGCCCAGCTCGATGGGTGTGTCGCCGAGTCGCACCTCGACGGCCCCCAGTAGCCGCAGATCCGTCGTTCAAGAACTCTACTCCGGGTCGGGTCAATGCACGAGTAAACCGCGCGTAGACCGCGCGTCTACCGGCCCCGGTCAGCTTCATCGGCGTCCACACCCCGACCGCCTCGGAAGGAGGCCGTCATGACCACCAAGATCCGCTCGCACCGCCTCGCCCGCCTCGTCGCCGTGAGCCTCACGGCGGCGGCGCTGGTCGCGCCGGCCGCGAGCGCCCGACCGGCCCCGCCCGAGCCGGTCGTCATCGCCCCGGAGCCCGCGCCGGTCATCACCGTCGACAACGGCTTCGACTGGGACTCGGCCGCGGTCGGCGCCGGCGGGGCCGGCGCGCTGTTGCTGCTCGTCTCGCTGGGCGGCTTCACGTACCGCAGCCGCCACCACGACGTCGGGATCCTGCGGTAGCGACTGCTCAGCCCGCGTGGCGACGGTACCCCCTCGTCGCCGCGCGGGCGCTACCGTGGCCGACGTGCGCTGCCCCGTGCACGAGGGCTTCGACCCGCTGTCCGCCGAGTTCCTCGCGGACCCCTACGCCGTCATGGCGTCGCTGCCTCAGGAGCAGCCCGTCTTCTTCGCGCCGTCGCTCGACTACTACGTCGTCACGCGCTACGCCGACGTCGAGGCGATCTTCCTCGACCCGAAGACCTATTCGGCCGGCACCGCGCAACTGCCGATCGTCCCGCTCGTGCCCGAGGCGCTGAAGATCCTCGCCGAGGGCGGCCACCGGCCGCAGCCCTCGATGGTCTCGCTCGACCCGCCCGCCCACACGCGGCTGCGCCGGCCGGCGTCGCGCGCGTTCACGCCACGGCGGGTCGCCGCGATGGAGGCCCGGATCCGCGCGACGGTCGACGAGCTGCTCGACGCCGTCGACGCGAGTGCGCCGTTCGACCTCGTCTCGACGCTCACCTTCCCGCTGCCGGCGACGATCGTCTTCTCCTTCATGGGCGTGCCGGAGCAGGACTGGCCGCAGCTCAAGGCGTGGTGCGGCTCGCGCGCGGCGCTGGCGTGGGGCCGCCCGCAGCCCGACGAGCAGGTCGAGCACGCTCGCAACATGGCGAGCTATCGCGGCTACCTGCGCGACCTCGTGGCGAGCAAGGTCGACGCGCGCGCCGACGACTACGCGAGCGCGCTGCTGGCGATCCACGACGAGGATCCCGAGGCGCTCAGCCACGAGGAGATCGCCTCGATCCTGTTCTCGCTCTCCTTCGCCGGCCACGAGACGACGAACTACCTGATCGGCAACCTGATCCGGCGGCTGCTCGAGGAGCGCTCGCGCTGGCAGGAGGTCGTCGCGAACCCGGAGCTGATCCCCGGTGCGGTCGACGAGACGCTGCGCTTCGACACCTCGGTGCCGGTGTGGCGGCGGATCACCACCCGGCCGGTGACGCTCGGCGACGTCGAGCTGCCCGAGGGCGCCAAGCTCTTCCTCTGGCTCGCCTCGACCGGCCGCGACCCCGAGGTCTTCCCCGAGCCCGACCGCTTCGACCCACGGCGCGAGAACGCCCACCGCTCGCTCGCCTTCGGCAAGGGCATCCACTACTGCGCCGGCGCGAGCCTCGGCAAGCTCGAGGCGCGGCTCGCGCTCGAGGGGCTGACGGCGCGCTGGCCCGAGCTGCGGCTCATCGAGGGTCAGGAGATCCCGTTCCACCCGAACATCTCCTTCCGCGGCCCGCTCGAACTATGGGCAAACACCTGATTACGGAGACTTGACTTGCGGCGGGATCGCGGAGAGTGTGCGATATGCGCACCCGTCGCCGTTCCGCAGTCCTCCTCCTGGCGCTCGCCGCCTTCCTGCTCTCCGCCGCATCGGCCTCGGCCACCCTGACCGTGGTCGCGGATGAGTCGGATCCTGGCCACATGATCCTCCAGATCCAGGGCACGGGGGGCGAAGACCCCTCCGTTCGAATCGAGGCGCCCAACATCACGATCAACAACTCGGGCGGCGTCGTCCTGGACCCGAGCGCGACCCGGTGCAGCCAGGATTCGAACAACCTCAAGGTGACCTGCGATGACGCGTACCACGACTTCCAGGCGATCTTCGACGGCGGTAACGACGGGTTGAGCGTGGAGCCGTGCTTCCCGAGCATCGAGGTCGACATGGGCGACGGCACGAACAATTTCCAGTCCCCAGGATGCCTTCAGCCGTTGGTCGTCCAGGCGTTCGGGGGCAGCGGCGAAGACAGCTTCTCAGGCTCCAACAACACCCAGTCCAAGACCGTCGACCAGTTCGCCGGGAACGGCGGCAACGACACCCTGTTCGGCGGCTACGGCAACGACGTCTCATTCGGCGGCGACGGGAACGACTTCGTCACCGACAGCGCCGGCAATGACGAGCTCCGCGGCGAGGGCGGCGACGACGTCATCCGGGGCGCCGACGGCAACGACATCGAGGACGGCGGCGCGGGCAATGACCGCATCGGCTACAGCCCCGGTGTCTCCAACGACGACGACACGGGCGCCGACCAGCTCATCGGCGGTCCCGGCGACGACCGGCTCCTGCTCGACAACCACAGCGGCGGGATGAACATCACGCTCGACGGCGTGGCCAACGACGGCTCGCCCGGCGAGGGCGACAACGTCGCCTCGGACTTCGAGCACATCGACGGCACGCGCAGTGCCGACGTCTTCACCGGTGGCCCCGGCAACGACCAGTTCTCCGGCGGGTCCGGCGACGACGAGATCCACGGCGGCGCCGGCGGCGACAACCTCTCCGGCGACGGCGGCGACGACCGCGTCTACGGCGAGGCCGGCAACGACAAGGTGGAGGGCACCAACGGCGCGGACATCGTCGACGGCGGCCCGGGCAACGACCAGATCTACGGCGACATCGCCTCCTGCTCGGTCTTCTGCAACTTCGACCCCGACCAGATCTTCGCGCGCGACGGCGAGCGCGACGTCGTCGACTGCGGCGGCGGAGCCGATCAGGCCCAGGTCGACTCGCTCGACATCGTGGCCTTCTGCTCCAACGTCGACCGTTCGCCCCCGCCGGCGGGCGGCGGTCCCGGCGGCGGAGGCGGCGCCGCGAGCCCGCTCGTGGTGGGCAAGTCGGTCAAGCTCAAGACGCTGGTCAAGCGTGGCCTCGTGCTCCGGTACAAGTGCGCGGCCGCCTGCAAGGTCGTCGCGACGCTGACCTATAAGGGCAAGAAGCTCGGCGCCGGTCGCAAGACGCTCCGCAGGGCGGGCACCGCTCGGGTCGTCGTCAAGATCGCGAGGAAGTCACGGGCCAAGGTGCGCCGGCTCGCTGGCAAGAAGCTCACGCTCCGCGTCAAGGTCACCTCCAAGCGCAGGACCACGACGCTGACGCGCAAGGTGAAGCTCAAGCGCTGACTCAGCGCACCCACATCTGATCGAGCAGCGTGAACCACGCGGGGTGCTGCTGGACGTTGCCCACCCGCTTGGAGACGAGCACGGCGATGCGCCGGTTCGTCAGTAGACCGTTTGTCGACCGAGCGTCGACCGCGCCGCAGGAGCCTCGGGGCGTCCATTCTCGACCGCCTCGGAAGGAGGCCGTCAAATGACCACCCCGCTCCACTCCCACCGCCTCGCCTGCGGCTTCGCCGCTGGCGTGGCCGCGCTCGCGCTCGCCGCGCCGGCGGCGAGCGCGCACCACGCGCGCTCGAATGCCGTCAGCACCTGGAATGAGAATGCGGGCAAGGCCGCCGTGGCCGCCTGCATCTCGCCCGTCGGGCCTTCGCCCGCAGAGGCGCGGCTGTACGCCATGACGCACGTCGCCATCCACGACGCGCTCAATGCCATCGCCCGCCGGTCGCGCCCTTACGCCTATGACGCGCGAGCCGGACGAGGCGCGTCTCCCGATGCCGCGGTGGCCGCGGCGGCGCGCGACGTGCTGGTCCCGGTCCTCCACGAGCTCTCCACGCTTGCGCCTCCGGAGTGCATCAACGCCGCCGTCGCGGGCGTCGAAGCCGACTACGCCACCGCGCTCTCCGCCCTCCCGGATGGGCGGGCCAAGACGCGCGGGGTCGCCGTCGGCCGGGCGGCAGCGGCGGCGATTCTCTCGCTGCGGTCGACGGACGGTGCGCAGGCCCTGCTGGTCGGGGATGACCAATATCCGCAGGGGACCCTGCCCGGCGTCTACCGCTTCACCCCCAGCACGCCGTTCGCCTTCGCCCCGAAGCTGGGCAAGCTCACGCCGTTCGTACTCAGGGACAGCTCCCAGTTCCTTCCGGGGCCGCCGCACGCGGTGACCGACCGTCGCTACACCGCTGACTTCAACCAGGTCAAGCGCCTGGGCGGCGACGACGTCACCACGCCCAGCGCCCGCACGCCCGACCAGACGGAGATCGCCGAGTTCTGGCTCGAGAGCTCCCCGCTGCAATGGAACCGGATCGCCAGGACGGTCGCCAAGGACACCCGGCTCGACTCGTGGGAGCAGGCCCGTCTGTTCGGCCTGCTCAACATGGCCATGACGGACGGCTACATCGGGTCCTTCCAGGCCAAGTACACCTACAACTACTGGCGCCCGGTCACCGCGATCCGGGAGGCGGCCACGGACGGGAACCCGGACACCGTGCCGGATCCGGACTGGACCCCGCTCGAGGTGACGCCCGCGATTCCCGACTATGACTCCGGGCACGCCGTCGAGGGCGGTACGGCAGCGAAGGTGCTGGAGCGGTTCTTCGGAACCGACCGCGTCAGGTTCAGCGCCTGCAGCACGACGCTGCCGGAGGTCGCGAGCAGGTGCGGCGATACGGAGACGCAGGTGCTCCGGCGCTACCGCAGCTTCTCCCAGGCGGAGAGGGAGAACGGGCGGTCACGCATCCTGATCGGCTTCCACTTCCGCGAGGCGGTCGAGGTGGGCATCGTGCACGGACGCCACATCGCCGACCGCGCCGTCAACCGGTTCATGGGGGTGGCGCGCTAGCGGTCGCGGATGACGTCCCAGGCTCGGCGCACGTCGGCTTCCGTCGTGCGCTCCGAGCCGATCGCCAGCCGCAGCACGTAGCGGTCGTCCAAGCGCGTGTGCGAGATGAAGATCTCGCCGCTCGCGTTGACGCGCTCGAGGATCGCCTCGTTGGCCGCGTCGGAGCCCTCGCGGCGGAAGCAGACCACCGAGAACGGCCGCGGCGCGCACAACTCCCAGCCCGGCTCGTCGCGCACCCACTCCTCGAAGCGCGCGGCGAGCCGGACGTGCTCGCGGATCATCCGCTGCAGCCCAGCCCGGCCGTGGCAGCGCAGCACCGCCCACAGCTTCAACGAGCGAAAGCGCCGCCCGAGCGCGGGCCCGTACTCGTTGAGGCTCAACGCGTCCTCGGCATCGGGCGTGCGCAGGTACTCGGGGATCAGGCTGAAGGCGGCGCGGAAGTCGGCGGGCCGGCTCGTCCACAGCAGCGAGCAGTCCATCGGCGTGAGCATCCACTTGTGCGCGTTGACGACGAGCGAGTCCGCGCGCTCGACGCCCGCGAACGCCCAGCGGTGCTCCTGGCACACCATCGCCGCCCCCGCGTAGGCGGCATCGACATGCATCCACGTGCCGGTGCGCTCGCAGAGGTCGGCGACGTGCGCGACGGGATCCACGGACGTGGTCGAGGTCGTCCCGACGGTCGGCACGACGACGGCCGCGCCGGCGAGGTCGTCCGCGTCGACGCGCATCCGGAACGCCTCGTCGACCGGCAGCTTGCGCAGCTCCATGCCGAGCATGCGCGCGCCCTTCTCGACGGAGGAGTGGGCGTGCTCGGAGCACACGACGAGGTCACGCCCCGTGGTGTGGCGGGCCGCGATGAGCGCGGCCAGCGTCGAGGTCGAGGCGGAATCCTCGATGTGGCCGTGCCAGCCCGCGGGCAGGCCGAGCAGCTGCGCCACCCAGTCGCACACGAGCCCCTCGAGCTCGGTCGACGCGGGCGACGTGCGCCACAGGATCGCCACCGGGTTCAGGGCGGCGGCCAGCATCTCCGCGAGGATGCCCGGCCGCGACGCGCTGACCGCGAAGTACGCGAAGTAGCGCGGGTGCTGCCAGTGCGTGATGCCGGGCAGCAGGACCTCGTCGAGGTCGCGCAGGACGGCGGAGAACGGCTCGGGCTCCTCCGGCGGCGCGGCCGGCAGGCGCGCGCGGATCTCCCCCGGCTCCACCTGCGCGAGCACGGGCAGCTCCCCCACCCGGTCGAGGTAGTCGGCCGCCCATTCGAGCGCCGCGCGGCCGTCATCGAGAAAGCGCTCGCGCTCCATCGCGAGAAGCCTAGGCGGCTTGGAGCTCGGCCAGCCGCGCCCGGGCCCGCAGCAGCGCCGCCTCGGCCGCATGACGCATATCGGCGAGCAGGTCGCCGCCGGCGGCGGCGGCCGTCATCGCGCGCTCCATCAGCTGCGCGAGCTCGGACGCGCGCAGGTCGTCGAGGCGCTGCTGGGCGCGGCCCACGGCGTCGCCGAGCGCGCCGACCCGGCGGGTGGCGCGCGCCGAGCGCGCCGCGTCGTCCTCGCTGCCCGCGCCGAACGGCGAGGCCTCCCACTGGCCCAGCAGGTTGACGATGGCCTCTGCGTCACCGGCGCGGTAGGCCGCGTTGACGCGCTTCATGAACGCCTCGGCGTGCCCGCGGGCCTCCTCGTCGGCGGCGAGGTCGGGGTGCATTCGCTTGGCCGCCTCGCGGAACAGCTTCTTGATGTCCCCGGTCGGGACCGGACCGGGCGTCTTCGGCACCGCGCGGATGTGGGCGGTCGTCTCGTTGACGCGGGCGCGGGCGCTCTCCGCGGCATCGGCGTCGTCGGAGGCGCCCGACCGCGCCGCCACGAGCGCGAGGATCCGCGCCTCGAGCTCCTGCACGTCGAGCATCACCGTCATGACCACGCGCATGTAGTCGGAGTTGAAGGCCGCGAGCTCGGCCTCGAGCGTCGCCTGCTCGACCTCGATCTCGGCGAGCCGGTCGCGCAGCCGCGCCGCCTCGCGGTCGGCGGAGGTGACGAGGTCGCTCATGCGCCGGGAATGATGACGGCTGGCGCCATCCGGGTAATGCCCCGATCCGTGGCGACGAACGAGCGATACATGCCGGTGCCGCCCGAGGCGGTCTGGGACGTCCTGGCCGAGCCGGAGAGCTACGGCTACTGGGTCGTCGGCTCGAAGACGATCCGCGACGCCGAGCCCGAGTGGCCCGCCCCCGGCTCGAAGTTCCATCACACGATCGGCTTCGGGCCGCTCACGCTCTCCGACCATACGGTCGCGCTCGAGACGGAGCGGCCCCACCGCTTCCGCCTGCGCGCCAAGGGCCGGCCGGCGGGCACGGCCACCGTGACGCTCGAACTGGTCCCCAGGGACGGCGGGACGCTCGTGAAGATGAGCGAGAACCCCGACGGCGTGTTCGGGCTCCTCTCCATCAACCCGCTGCTCCAGGCGACCACGCGGATGCGCAACGCCGAATCGCTCATGCGCCTCGAGGAGCTGGCGCTGCTCAGGGCATGAGGCACACCTCGGTCTGGATCGACACCGGCCCGGAGGCGCCCGCGCTCCCGCGGCTCGAGCGCAGCGTGGAGGCCGACGTCGCCGTCCTCGGCGGCGGCATCGTCGGGATCACGACCGCCCTGTTGCTCCAGGAGGCCGGCGTGCGGGTCGTCCTGCTCGAGGCCGATCGGCTCGCGCGCGGCGTGAGCGGCTACACGACCGCGAAGGTCTCCTCGCAGCACGGCATGATCTACGCGCGACTGCGGTCGAGCTTCGGTGCCGACGGCGCCCGCACGTACGGCGCCGCCAACGAGGCGGCGCTCGCGTGGATGGCCGAGCGCGTCGAGCGGGACGGGATCGGCTGCGACTTCCGCCGCCGCGCCTCCTACGCCTACCTCGGCCCGGAGTCCGACCGCTCGGACGCCGAGCGCGAGGCCGAGGCCGCGCTCGAGGCCGGGCTGCCCGCCTCGCTCGTCGAGGAGACTCCGCTGCCCTACCCGGTCACGGCCGCCGTGCGCTTCGACGACCAGGCGGAGTTCCACGTGCGCAAGTACCTGCTGGCCCTCGCCGAGCAGCTGGACGAGGCGTACGAGCACTCCCACGCCGTCCAGGTCGACACCGACGGGCGCTGCACGGTCAAGACACCCGGCGGCAGCGTGACCGCCGACCACGTCGTGGTCGCCACGCACTACCCGTTCCTCGACCGCGCGCTCGCGTTCGCGCGCGTGAGCCAGCAGCGCTCCTACGCCCTGCTCTGCCGGATCGCGGGCGAGCCACCGGACGGCATGTTCATCAGCGGCGACTCGCCGACGCGCTCGGTCCGCGCCGTGCCCGTCGACGGCGAGGAGCTGCTGCTCGTCGGCGGCGAGGGCCACAAGACCGGTGAGGGCGGGGACACCGAGGAGCGCTACCGCGCGCTCGAGCGCTTCGCCCGCGAGCACTGGGACGTGGAGTCGGTGGAGTACCGGTGGTCGTCGCAGGACGGCACGACGATCGACGGCGTGCCCTACGTCGGGGCGCTCACCCCGGGCAACGAGCAGGTGGTGATGGCGACCGGCTTCGCCAAGTGGGGGATGACGGGCGGCACCGCCGCGGCGATGATCCTCTCCGACCGGCTGCTCGACCGCGAGAACCCCTGGGCCGGGCTGTTCAACCCCAACCGCATCAAGCCGCGCGCCGCGGTCAAGTTCGTCGAGGAGAACACGAAGGTCGGGTTGCACTTCCTCGGCGACCGCATCACCAAGCGCACGCGATCCATCCAGGATCTCGCGCCCGGCGAGGGCGACATCGTTCGCCATGCGGGCGAGAAGGTCGCCGGCCATCGCCGCGACGACGGCACGCTCGTCGCCGTGTCCCCGCTCTGCACCCATCTGGGCTGCCAGGTGAACTGGAACACCGCCGAACGCAGCTGGGACTGCCCCTGCCACGGGTCGCGCTTCGCCCCCGAGGGCGACGTCCTCCACGGCCCCGCCGTACACCGGCTGGAGACCAAGCCGGTCGACTAGGGCGAGCGGTTGAGCAGCTCGGGGCCGTCGGCTCCGAGGTGCACGAGGTTCTCGTAGCGGACGCCGAAGCGGCCCGGGACGTAGATGCCCGGCTCGACGCTGAAGACGTGGCCGACCTGCAGCGGGGCCGGGTTGCCGGGGCGCAGGTAGGGCTCCTCGTGGATCTCGAGCCCGACGCCGTGGCCCGTGCGGTGGATGAAGCGCTCGCCGTGGCCCGCCGCCTCGATCACGTCGCGCGCGAGCCGGTCGGCCGCCTCGCAGGTGAGGCCCGGCTCGAGCCCGGCGATCACCGCGTCGTGGGCGGCGCGGACGATCGCGTAGGCCTCGGCCGCCTCGCCCCCGTCCGCGGGCAGGTGCACTCGGGTCGTGTCGGAGAGGTAGCCGCCGACGACGCAGCCGAAGTCGGTGAGCAGCGGCGCGCCGGCGGCGATCGCGGTCTCGCCGGTCTCGTGGTGGGGCAGCGCGCCGTTGGCACCGCTGGCGACGATGTAGCTCGCGTACGGCTCGACGCCGCGACGCAGGAAGCGCGCCTGCAGCTCGAGCGCGAGCCAGCGCTCGCTGCGGCCGTCGAGGTCGGCGCCCGCGATCCACTCCATCGCCGCGTCGGCCTCGCGCCCCGCGGCGCGCAGGTGCTCGAGCTCGTCCGGCGCCTTGCACTCGCGCAGGCCGGCGAGGATGCCGGGGTCGAGGACGAGCTCGAGCCCGGGCCGGCCGGCGGGCAGCGCGAACGCGACGCCGCTCGGGAGGTCGGGCTCGATCAGGCAGCGCCCGACGCCGTCGAGCACGCGCGCGATCGCCGCGTCCGGCCCCTCGCCGTCGCTCCACGCCGTCACCTCCGCCCCCTCGATCTCCAGCTCGGGCGCGAGCATCTGCGGCGCGAGCACGCGCAGGCCACCGGCGGCGAGGATCACGAGCGCGGTCGGGCGCTCGACCGCGATCGGCGCGAGCCCGGTCAGGTAGCGGAAGTCGACGGCCGGATGGATCCACAGCGCATCGGCGCCGGCGTCGGCGACCGCCGCGCGGATCCGCTCGAGGTGACGGACGCTCACTCGAACGAGACGGCGAGGCTGCCGAGCGGCGCGAGGCTGACCTCGACCTCGTCGCCGGGGGCGATCTCGAGCGCGGTCACGATCGAGCCGCAGATCACCATGTCGCCCCGCTCGAGCGACTCGCCGGCCGCCTTGAGCGTCTTGGCGACGTAGGCCACGAGGCCGTCGAGGTCACCCGTCGCCTCGGTCACGTCGTCCGTCGCGGCGACCTCCTTGCCGTTGACCGACAGCCGCAGCGAGACGTCGGCCACGCTCGCGCCCTCGGTCACCGGCCCGAGCATCACGTGGCGCTGGAAGATGTCCGCGGCGAGGATCGCCTCGGGGTCGCTCAGGTTGGGATCGAGGTCGATCAGCTCGATCGCCGCGCCGATGGCGGCGATCCCGCCGTCCTCTCCGACGCGGGCGACGATCTCGGGCTCGAGCCGCGGGTTCGCCCAGTTCGAGATGTCGACGATGGCGCCGGACTCGAGCCGCCTTGACTCGAGCAGGTAGCCGACCAGCGGCCCGTCGAGGCCGAGCTTCCCCATCGCGGCGGAGGTCCCGAAGCCGAGCTTCCACCCGAGCCCGCGATCGTCGCGCGCGAGCGCCCAGCGGCGGTCGGCGAGCTGTCGCTTCATGCCGCGCGTGACGCGCTCGTCCCCGCTCATCGGCCGCATTGTGGCACTCTCCGGACATGCGCACGCGCTCCCACGTCCTCCTCGCGCTGCTGCTCGCGGTCGTCGCGTCCGGCGGCGCCGCCTACCAGGCGGCCGCCGCGACGCACACATCGGCGGGCGACGGCCTGCGGCTCGTCTGCCCCCTGCACTAAGCGGGTTCGATCGGCAGCCGGCGGGGTACGCCGATGCCTGGTCTATAGGGGGAGAACCATGAGCACGCGCAGGGGTAGGGCTCTGGCCGGGCTGGCCGCACTGGTAGCGAGCACGGCGGTCGCCGGAGGCGTCGTCGCCGCGACGCAGTCGAGTGACGAGGCGGCGCTCGCGCCGAGCCGAGGCGCCGCCGACCGCGGCGTCGAGCGGCGCGTCGAGGCACTGCTCCGGAAGATGACGATCGACGAGAAGCTGAACCAGATCCAGCTGCTCTCCGACGGCCAGATCAAGGACCACCCCGAAGAGGCCAACAAGCCCGTCGGCGGCGTCTTCAGCCTCACCGACCCGGTGCTGATCAACAAGTTCCAGCACGAGGCGGTCGACCACTCGCGCCTGCACATCCCGATCCTGTTCGCCTACGACACGATCCACGGCTACCGCACGGTCTTCCCGATCCCGCTCGGAGCCGCAAGCTCCTTCGATCCGGGCGTGGCCACCGCCGACCACAAGTTCGGCGCCCGCGAGACGGCCGCCGTCGGGATCAAGCAGATCTACAGCCCGATGGTCGACGTCTCCCACGAGCCGCGCTGGGGCCGCATCTCCGAGGCCGGCGGCGAGGACCCCTACCTCAACTCCGTCTTCGCGGCGGCGCGCGTGAAGGCCGCGCAGGGCAACAACTACGCCGCGCCCGACAAGGTCATCACCAGCGTCAAGCACTACGCGGCCTACGGCCAGCCCGAGGGCGGCCGCGACTACAACACGACCGACATGTCCGAGCAGCGGCTGCGCAACCTCTACCTGCCGCCGTTCAAGGCCGCCGTCGACGCCGGCGCGGACACCGCGATGTGCTCGTTCAACGCGATCAGCGGCGTCCCGGGCTGCGCCAACAAGCGCCTCGAGACCGACGTGCTCAAGCGGGAGTGGGGCTTCGACGGCTTCATCGAGAGCGACTACACGGCCGTGGCCGAGCTGCGGGCGTGCCCGCCGAAGAATCCCGACAGCGGCTCGTGCGGCCACGGCGTCGCGGCCGACGGCCCAGACGCCGCGGCGCAGGCGCTCAACGCCGGCACGGACTCCGAGATGGTGAGCACGAACATCCGCGACTTCGGCAAGCAGCTGCTCGCCCAGGGCCGGATCTCGCGGGCGCGTATCGACGACGCGGTGCGGCGGATCCTGCGCGTGAAGTTCCGCGCCGGGCTGTTCGAGCACCCCTACGTCGACGTCACCAAGGCGGAGTCCGCCCAGCTCAAGCCCGACGCGGTCGCGGCCGCACGCAAGGCGGCCGGGCGCTCGATGGTGCTGCTCAAGAACGACGGCTCCCCGCCGACGCTGCCGATGAGCACGTCGAAGAAGACCGCGGTGATCGGCCCGCTCGGCAACAGCGGGCACGACATGCTCGGCCCGTGGTGGGGCCAGGGCAAGGACGAGAACGCCGTCACGGTCTACGACGGCATCAAGGCGCAGGACCCGCAGACCACGTTCACGCAGGGCTGCACACTCGGGCACAAGGAGCCGCCGGACAACACGCCGGCGCAGGAGTGCGACGACGACTCGGGCTTCGGGCCGGCCGTGGCCGCCGCGGCCGCCGCGGACCAGGTCGTGCTCGCACTCGGCGAGTCGCGCGAGATGAGCGGCGAGGCCGCCGCGCGCAGCGAGATCGACCTGCCCGGCAAGCAGGAGGAGCTGATCCGCAGGATCAAGGCCACCGGCAAGCCGTTCGTGGTCGTGCTGTTCAACGGCCGCGCGCTGACGCTCGAGGGCGTCGTGGACGACTCCCCCGCGATCCTCGAGGCGTGGTTCCCCGGCGTCCAGGCGGGCAACGCCGTCGCCGACGTCGTGTTCGGGAAGGTCAACCCGGGCGGCAAGCTGCCCGTGTCGTTCCCGCGGCGGGTCGGCCAGGTGCCGATCTACTACAACCACGAGCCCACCGGGCGCCCGTGTGACGCGGGCTCGAAGTACAACTCGCGCTACCGCGACATCCCGAGCTGCGACCCGCAGTACGTGTTCGGGTACGGCCTCAGCTACAGCAGGTTCGAGACCTCGAACCTGCGCCTGAGCGCGTCGAGGGTGTCCTCGCGCGGGAAGCTCAGGGCCTCCGTGGACGTGCAGAACGTCGCGGGGCCGAAGGGCGACGAGGTGGTGCAGGTGTACATCCACGACCCCGTCGCGAGCATCTCGCAACCGGTCCGCCGCCTCCGCGGCTTCGAGCGCGTGACGCTCGATCCGGGCCAGAAGCGGACGGTCACGTTCACGCTCGATCGCAGCGACTTCGGGTTCTACGACAACAGCGGTCGGTACGTCGTCGAGCCGGGGACGATCGATGTGTACGCGGGCAACAGCTCGAAGGCGGACCTCATGAAATCGTTCATGGTGACCGGCTGAACGGCGCGCGCGTCACTCATTGAAACGCCGGGAGGTGCCGATGGCGGTGTGATGGAACGCCGCGCGACGCCGCAGCTGGTGCTGCTGCTGGTCTTGCTGTTCGCCGTTCTGACCACGCTGGTCACCAGCAACCACTACTTCATGGGCCGCTCGCTCGCGGTGCACGACCGCGCGGAGCAAATCGTTCGCAACATCGAGCGCATCCGCCTCTACGACGAGGTCCTGACCGGGTCCGCCCGCCTCGCGGCCGCCACCGGCGATGCGGCGTACGAGCGCCGCTACCACCGCTCCGCGCCGCAGCTCGACGCCGTGATCGCCGACACGCTGCGGCTCGCGAACAGCGCACGGGCGGCGGCCGCCATCGCGAGCACGAGCGACGCCAACCAGGCCCTGATCGCGATGGAGGAGCGCTCGTTCGAGCTCGGGCGCCAGGGCCACGAGCGCGAGGCGCTCGCGCTGCTGAACTCCCCTCGCTACCGGCAGCAGAAGGAGGTCTACGCACAGGGCTCGCGCCGGGCCGAGGACGTCTTCCGCGCCGTGGTGCGCCGCAATACCGCGGAGGTGCGGCGCTACCGGCCGCTCGCGCTCGGAATCGGGATCCTCGGCGGCGCGGTGCTGCTGGTGGCGGGCGTGGCGATCCTGCGGCTGGCGCGCGAGCGCGAGCGGCTCGGTCTCGAGCACGTCGTCAGCACGCGCCAGGAGGCCGACCGGCGCGCGGCGGAGGTCGAGTACTTCGAGACCCAGCACGACTTCAGCGACATCCTGCAGGTGACGCGCCAGGAGTCCGAGGCCAACACGTTGATCAAGCGCCACCTCGAGCAGGCGATCCCCGGCGCGTGCGTCACGGTCACGAACCGCAACAACTCCGACAACCGGCTCGAGCTGATGACGGAGCTGCCCGCGGAGTCGACGCTCCACGAGACGTTCGCCGGCGCCGAGCCGTCGTCGTGCGCGGCCGTGCGACTCGGGCGTGCCCACGAGCGGGAGCCGCACCGCAGGTCGCTGCTCGAGTGTGAGCTCTGCGGCGGGCTCGCCGGGCCGTCGTTGTGCACGCCGTCGCTCGTCGGGGGCGAGGTGATCGGCTCCGTGCTGTTGGAGTGCGACGGGCCGATCGCCGATGACATGCGCCGGCGGGTGCAGGAGAGCGTCGCCCAGGCGGCGCCGGTGCTCGCCAATCTCCGCAACCTCTCGCTGGCCGAGACCCGGGCGATGACGGACAAGCTCACAGGGCTCGCCAACCGGCGCTCGATCGAGGACACCCTCAAGCGGATGGCGGCGCAGTCGGCCCGAACGCTGACGCCGCTGGCGGCGATCATGCTCGACCTCGACCACTTCAAGCAGGTCAACGACGTCTACGGCCACGACCGCGGCGACGAGGTCCTCGCGGCGGTCGGCGCGGCGATCACCGGCTGCCTGCGCGAGAGTGACTTCGCGGGCCGCTACGGCGGCGAGGAGTTCCTGATCCTGCTCCCCGAGTCCGACCATGCGGGCACGCTCATCACGGCCGAGCGCCTGCGCACCACGATCGCGCGCCTGCGGATCCCGCAGGAGAACGTGACCATCACCGCGAGCCTCGGCCTCTCGGTCATGCCCGAGGACGCCGTCACGGCCGCCGACCTGCTCCGCTGCGCCGATCGTGCGCTCTACGCCGCCAAGCGCGGCGGTCGCAACCGCGTCGAGAACGGGCTCAGCGCGGACGCCGCGACGACCTGAGCGGCACCGCCCCTTGACGAGCGAGCCACCATTGGCTCGCTCGGTAACACACTCGAGGGAGGACACATGCGCAGAGGCAGGATGGCCGCGATCGCCGCATTGACGCTCGTCGCCGTGGCGGCGCCGGGGAGCGCGGAGGCCAAGACGGGCGGCGGGCTCTGGAAGCTCTACGACCAGACGCTCAGCCGCGCGCGCTACATCGACCTGACGCACAAGATCACGCCGAACATGCCGGTGTGGACCGGGTTCGGGCCGGCGACCTTCTCACCGGCGGTCGACCCCAAGACCGGCAACCCGTACACGTACGCCAAGGATGGCTTCGAGGCGACGGCGTACCGCATCGCCACCGACCAGTTCGGCACCCAGCTCGACCCTCCCGCCCACTGGGCGCCGGAGTATCCCGGCATCGACGAGCTGCCGCCGACGTACGCGGTGCGGCCGCTCGTCGTGATCTCGATCGCGAAGCAGGTGCGCAAGAACCCGAAGTACGCGCTGTCGGTCGCCGACGTGAAGCGGTTCGAGAAGCGGCACGGCCGGATCCCGAAGGGCTCGGTCGTGATGGCCCGCTCGGACTGGTCGAAGCGCTGGACCGACGAGCCCGTGGCCGCGAAGGCGCTCGCCGCCGACACGAACTTCCCCGGCGTCGACCTCGCCGCCCTGAAGTTCCTGCACCTGAAGCGCCACATCCTGTTCCACGGTCATGAGCCGCTCGACACGGACACGACGCCGACGCTCGAGGGCGAGTCCTGGCTCATGCACCACGGCTACACGCAGGCCGAGGGCGTGGACAACCTCGCGGGGGTCCCGGCGACCGGCTGCCTCGTGTCGATCGGCTACCCGAAGTTCAGGGGCGGCCTGGGCGGCTACGCCCGCTACGTCGCGATCTGCCCGCCCGGGACGGCGAAGGGCACGCGCATCTCCGGTCGCGACGCCCCGCTCCCCAAGAGCAGCCGCCTGCTGCACTGGGACACGGCGCTCGGGTACCGCGTCCGGTGAGCTGACTCGTTGCCCACGCAACTATACTGGGAGGTGTGAAGAAGCGGATCTGGGTGCTGGACACTGAGACGAAGGGCACGGGGGCGCAGATGGTCCCGCTCGAGCAGGTGCTCAAGGACCCGTCGGCCCCCGGGCCTCCGCTCTTCGTCCCGCCCAAGCGGCGGCCCCGCGCGGAACCGGAGCCGGAGCCCAGGCCGCCACGCCGCTTCAGGGTCATCGACGTGATGACGCGCGAGGTGCTCGCCGAGGACGCCGACGGCCGGGCGGTGGTCGACGCGCTCGCCGGCGTGCGGAGCGTCGTCGACGTCCACATCTCGGTCTGGGACCAGGACGAAGAGCGGTGGCGCCTGCTGACGTTCGCCGAGCAGAAGGCGATCTGGGCGCTGCGCGACCGCTGAGCCGCGGCGTCAGCCGGGCGCGCCGGCCCCGCGCTGGTCGCGCGCGAGCACGCGCGGGCTGTCGACCAGGATCCCGCGGCGGCGCAGGCCCGCGAGCAGCGGCTCGTGCTCGCCGAGCGAGACCAGCGACGCGAACCCTTCTTCGAGCCGCAGCGCGAACGTCACGGGCTCGCGCGGCGCGAGGACGTCCTCGACCTGGCCGTCGAGCTCGACGCGCGCACCGCCATGGCCGGGGTCGATCGTGACCTGCACGCGGGTGTCCGGCCCGGCGACGAGCGGTGGGCAGACGCCGCCGTGCGGCGCGAGCGGGGTCAGCACCATGGCCGCCGCGCCGGGCGCGAGCATCGGGCCGCCGGCCGCCAGCGTGTAGGCGGTCGAGCCCAGCGGTGTCGCGGCGACGAGGCCGTCGCCCGCGAGGCGGATGAAGCGCTCGCCGTCGACCTCGATCTCGACGATCACCTGCCCGGCGGCCGCCCGCACGAGCACGAGGTCGTTGATCGCCCGCAGCTTCTCCCCCTGGTGCTCGATCACGAGCGCGGGGAGACGCTTCTCGGTCCAGTCGCCGGACGCGACGCGGTCGAGCGCCTCCTCGAGCCGCTCCGCCGTCACCGCGGTGAGGGCTCCGAGGCTGCCGCAGGCGACGCCGAGCACGGGCCGCGCGAGCGGCGCGGCGGCGCGCAGCGCGGCGAGCGTTGTGCCGTCGCCGCCCAGCGCCACGACGAGGTCGGAGCCCTCCGCGTCGCCCCTCGGCGCGACCTCCTGCTCCTGCCCGGGCGAGGGCAGCTGGACGAGCGCGGCCCCCTGCTGCTCCGCCCACCCGCGCAGGGTCTCGAGAGCGCGCCCCAGCTCACGGCGCGGGTGCACGACGATCCCGATGCGGTCGAAGGTCTTGGCTTCCATGCTCCGCGACGCTACCGTCGGGAGCCGCCATGTGCTTCGCCTTCGACGCGCGCCCTCCCGAACTTCCCGCCGACCTGGCGCGGCCGCGCATCGCGGGCGGAGCGGGCGCGGAGCTGCTCGAGCTGACCTCGGCCGACGGCACGCGCTTCTCGGCCGCGCTCGCCGAGGCGCCGCAGGCGAGCGGGCGCGCGGTCGTGATCCTGCCCGACGTGCGCGGCCTCTACCCGTTCTACTCCGAGCTCGCCGAGCGCTTCGCCCAGGCCGGCCACCACGCGATCGCGATCGACTACTTCGGCCGCACGGCCGGGCTCGGCCCGCGCGACGAGGAGTTCGACTTCTGGCCGCACGTGACCCAGACGCGCCCGGCCACCGTCCAGGCCGACGCCGCCGCGGCGCTGGCGGCGCTGCGCGAGCGGACGGGCGCGGCGGAGGCCGTCACCGTCGGCTTCTGCTTCGGCGGCACGCAGTCGTTCCTCGCGGCGACGAACCCCGAGCTCGACCTCGACGGCGTCGTCGGGTTCTACGGTGGCCTCAACCCGGAGCGCTGGGGCGACATGTCGCCGATCCACCGCGCGCCGGACATGCGCGGGCCCGTGCTCGGCCTCTACGGCGGCGCGGACGAGGGCATCCCGCAGGAGCAGATCGACGCCTTCGAGCAGAACCTGGCGTCGGCGGGCGTCGACCACGAGATCGTCATCTACCCGGGCGCGCCGCACTCGTTCTTCGATCGCCGCTTCGAGGAGCACGCAGAGGCCTGCGCCGACGCCTGGCGCCGCGTGCTCGGCTTCCTGCAGCGCGGCTAGCTACTCGCCCTCGATCACGCCGAGGATCTCGCGCACGTGGCACACGAGCAGGCGCTCGTCCTCGACCTCGACCCAGACGCCGGCTGAGCGCGGGAACAGCACGTGGTCGCCGGGCGCGACCGGCATCTTGAAGTCCGGGAGTTCGGGCGGCCCGTCGCCGACGGCCAGCACGATCCCCTCGTTCGGCGGCACGTCGGCCGTCCCCTCGGGGACGAGCAGGCCCGACTTGCGCATGCGATCGGGCTCGAGCTCCTTGATCACGACCTGGTCGAAGAGCGGGCGCAGGACGTCTGGCATGCGCCGCGACGATACGGAATCGAGCCGGCCGTACGGCACACGACCGGTCATCCGTACCGCGCCACGGCGTCCGGTGTGCTGCGATTGGGAGCTCATGCGCATCCTCTTCACGACGCGGGGCAGCGCCGGGCATCTGACGCCGCTCGCACCGTTCGCGCACGCCTCGCTGGGCGCCGGGCACGAGGTGCTGGTCGCGGCGCAGCACCAGCACGCGGGCAACGTCGAGCGCGTCGGCCTGCCTTTCGCGCCCTTCGGCGAGCCGCCGCCCGAGCAGTGGATGCCCCTGCTCGCCGACTTCGGGCAGACGGACATGGCCACGGCGAACGCGCTGATGATCGGCGACTACTTCGCACGCCTCGACACGGCCGCCGCCCTGCCGGGCCTCCGCGCCATCGTCGAGGACTGGCGACCCGACGTGATCGTGCGCGACTGCTGGGAGTTTGCCTCCACGCTCCTCGCCGAGCAGTACGGCATCCCGGTCGCGCGCGTCGCGCTCGGGCTCGTGGCGGTCGAGGAGATGTCGATCGGCCTCGCCGCGCCCGCCCTCGACGTGGCCCGCGCCGGCCTCGGCCTCCCGCCCGATCCCGCGGGCGACCGGCTCCGCGATACGCCGTTCCTCACGATGATCCCCGCGCCGCTCGAGGACCCTGCCGCGCCGGTGCCCAAGGTCATCCATCGCTTCCGGCACGCCGTCTCCGACGACGCGCCGCCGTTGGGCGAGTGGTGGCCCGGCAACGACGATCCGCTCGTCTACCTGACCTTCGGATCGGTGACGGCGGGCGCGCACCTGCCGTACTTCCCGGCGTTCTACCGGGCCGCGATCGACGCGCTCGCGCCGCTGCCCGTGCGGGTGCTCCTCACGATCGGCGACCGCCGCGACCCCACGGAGCTGGGCCCGCTGCCGCCCAACGTCCACGTCGAGGAATGGGTCGCCCAGGACGCGGTGGCGCCGCGGGTGGCGGCGATCGTCGGCCACGGCGGGCACGGGACGACCCTCGGCGCGCTCGCACACGGCGTGCCGCAGGTCGTCGTGCCGCTGTTCAGCATCGACCAGTGGGAGAACGCCGCCGCGGTCGAGCGCGCGGGCGCCGGCGTCGCCCTCGACGCGGAGCGCGCCACCCGTAGCGTCCTCGGGCGCCCCGGTCCCGCCACCCTGGAACCGCTCGGCGCCGCGGTGCAGCGCGTGCTCGACGATCCCTCCCACCGTCGCGAGGCTCGGCGCGTCGCCGACGCCATGCGGGCGCTGCCGCCCGTCGGCGCCGCCGTGGACGCGCTGGTGGCGCTCACATCCGCAGGTACGAAGCCCCATTGACGTCAAGCACGGATCCGCTCGCCATCACCGCCTCGGGAGACGCCAGAAAGACGACCGCGGCGGCCACCTCCTCGGGCGTGGCGACGCGCCCGAGCGGACTCTCCGCGCGCCGCGCCTCCCCCTTCTCCCCGACGAGATCCTCCGCGGCCATGTCGGTCTCGGTGAAGCCCGGCGCGACCGACGTCACCGCGATGCCATGCGGGCCGAGGGCGCGGGCCAGCGACTGGCCGAACGCGATCACCCCGGCCTTGCTCGCGCCGTAGGCCGGGGCCTTCGGCTCGCCGCGGAAGGCGCCGCGGGACGCGACGTTGACGATGTGCCCACCGGCCTCGACCATGTGCTGCACCGCGCACCAGGTCACGTTCGCCGCGCCGACGAGGTTGACGCCGAGCGTGTCCTCCCAGCCGCGCTGCCACTCCTCGTAGCTCGTCTCGGTGATGGGGTGGTGCTCGAACACCCCGGCGTTGTTGACGAGCACGTCGAGGCCGCCGAGCCCCTCGGCGGCGGCGTCGACCATGCGCCGCACGGCGTCGGGATCGGCGAGGTCCGCTCCGACGAGCAGGTGCCCGTCGCCCGGCAGCGACGCCAGCACCTCCTCGGCGCGGTCACGGCTCGCGCCGTAGTGCACGGCGACGCGCTCGCCCGTCGCTGCGAACGCCCGGGCGACCGCCGCGCCGATCCCGCGCGAGGCGCCGGTGACGAGGATCGCGCGGCCCATGCCGCGATGGTACGGGCGTCGCGCGCCCTAAGGCACGCTGACCGTCTCGTCCTCGACGAACACGCGGTCGGCGGCCTCGAGCGCGCTCGGCCGCGCGCGGGCGATCCAGGCGGTGAGCACGAGGCCGGCGACCATCCACGCGATCGCGAACCAGTTGCCCCAGCGGATCGGGTAGTCGGGGGCGTCCTTGTACTGGTAGTAGAGGGGGAAGGCGAAGGCCAGGGCGCCGAGGACCGGGAACACGGCGTGGACCAGCGGGTTGAACTCCGAGGGCCGATGGCGCCGGTAGAAGACGATCGTCCCGACGCAGACGAGGATGTAGATCACGATCACCACGACGGTGACGGCGGTGCCGATGGTCGCGTAGGCGTCCACCGGGCCCCAGATCGCCCCGAGCAGGAGCGCGATCGCTGTCCCCACCAGCACGTTGACGATGATCGCCACGTGCGGCGTGCGGAACTCGGGGTGCGTGCGGGCGAGCGCGCGCGGCGCCGCGCCGTTGCGCGCCATCGCGTAGAGCACCCGCGTGGCCGCATTGACGCCGGCGTTGGCGTTCGCGATCGCCGAGTTGATGATCGCCAGGAAGATCAGCACCCAGCCGCCGCCCCAGAACACGGTCGCCAGCGCCCGCCACGGGTCCGCGTTCGTGGTCGCCTGCTTGACGAACTTGTCGAAGCCGGCGCCGTAGACCCACGCGTAGGAGGCGAGCACGTAGAGCAGGCCGATCACGAGCGCCGACAGCACCACGGCGCGCGGGATCGTCCTGCGCGGATGCTTCGCCTCCTCCCCCAGCGGCGCCGAGGCCTCGAAGCCGATGAAGGCCAGGATCCCGAAGATCATCCCCTTGAAGACGCCGTTGAACGACCCGGCCGTCGCGTTGGAGGGGTCGAACGCGCGCAGGTCGAGGTCCCCCACGTTGGAGATCAGCATCCAGATCGAGAGCGCCGCGAACACGACGATCTCGAACAGCCCGAGGATCACGCCGGCCCGCGCGGAGATCCGGACGTCGCGGTAGGTGAGCGCGAACACGATCCCGGCCCCGACCAGGACCCACGGCCACCAGCTGATGTTGATCCCGAGCTCGTTCTTGACCACGTCCTCGGTCGCGGTCGCGAACACGAGGATGATGAACGGGAAGACCAGCGGCTCGAACAGCAGGAAGACCCAGCCGGTGAAGAACCCGGCGCGCGAGCCCAGCGCCTGGCTCACGTACGCGTAGAGGCCGCCGGCGGACGGGATCTGCTTGGCGAGCTGCCCGATCGAGTTGGCCACCAGCAGGCACGCGATCAGCGCGAACAGGACCGAGAGCGGCAGCGTCGGCCCGGCGAACTGGACCGAGACGAGGATCGAGAACGCGATCGCCGCCCCCGGCGCCATGTGGGTGACGGACTGGAACAACACCCCCGGAAGCCCGATCGAGTGCTCGCGGAGGTGCTCGAACTCGCGCTCGGGGGTGGCCGCCACGGCGCTGCTCCTACCCGGCCCCGACCGCCATGACACTCCCCGGTCCTACGACCAATTGCCCGTGGGAAGCGGACGGGTGTGCGACTAGCGTGGCCGGGCATGCACGCGATCCGCCAGCATGCGTTCGGCCCGCCGGAGACCCTACGCTACGAGGAGGTCCCGAACCCCGTCCCAGCCGCCGCGCAGGTGCTGATCCGGGTCGAGGCCGCGGGACTGCACCTCATCGACGCGAAGATCCGGGGCGGGTTCTCGGGCGGCCCGCTCGTCGCCCCCGAGCTGCCGATGACGCCCGGCCGCGAGGTCGCCGGCAGCGTCGACGAGCTGGGCCCCGGCGTCGACGAGCGCTGGCGCGGGCGGCGCGTCGTCGCCCATCTCGGCCAGGCGTCCGGCGGCTACGCCGAGCTCGCCGTGGCGCCGGTCGCCGCGCTGCACGAGATCCCGGAGCAGCTGAGCGCGGAAGCAGCCGTCGCGATGATCGGCACCGGCCGCACCGCCGTCGGGATCCTCGACCGCGCCGCGCTGACCGCCGAGGACGTCGTGCTCGTCACCGCGGCCGCGGGCGGGCTGGGCGTGCTCTTCATCCAGGCTGCGCGGAACGCCGGGGCGCTCGCCGTGGGCGTCGCGGGCGGGCCGGCCAAGACCGAGCGCGTCCGCGCGCTCGGCGCGGACGTGGCAGTCGACTACACACAGCCCGGCTGGCCGGAGCGGGTCCGCGAGGCGCTCGGCGAGCGAGAGCCGACCGTCGTGCTCGACGGCGTCGGCGGCGAGCTCGGCCGTGCGGCGATGGAGCTGCTCGGCCCCGGCGGACGGCTGCTGCTCTTCGGCTTCGCGTCCGGCACGGCGACCGAGATCACGACGCGCGACCTGATGGCGCGCGGGCTCACCGTCAGCTGGGCGATCCCGCGGGCGCTGCGGCGCCCGGGCGGCCGGCGCGAGCTCGAGACGCGAGCGCTCGCCGAGGCGGCGGCGGGGCGGATCGTCCCGCTCGTGGGCCGGGCCTTCCCGCTCGCGGAGGCCGCCGCGGCGCACACCGCGCTCGAGACGCGGGCCACCGAGGGCAAGACGGTGCTGGTGCCGGGTGCCTACGCGCGGGCGGCGAGCAGCGGCTGATGCTCGGCCGCCTGCAGGATCGTGCCGAGCAGGCCGGGGAAGCGCGCCTCGAGGTCGTCCTCGCGCAGCAGGTTCACGCGCTTGGTGCCCTCCTGGCGCTGCCGGATGACGCCGGCCTCGCGCAGGACCTTGAAGTGATGGGTGCAGGTCGACTTCGTCACCGGGACGTCGAAGCTGCCGCAGCTGCGCGCCTCGATGGCGCCGGCCAGGCCGCGCACCATCAGGAGCCGGACGGGATCGCTGAGCGCGTGCAGCACGGCCGCGAGCTCGATCTCATCGCGGCTGGGGTGGGCGAGTGTTTCGGTGGCGGAGGCGTGCATGGTCCCTGACTTCGTTGTACGACGATCGTCGTACGTTTGATAGGGTACGACGTTCATCGTACAACGAAGGGCCGGTATGACCAACACGCAGACGACGAACCCCCCTCGACCCGAAGCGACCGACGGTCGCTGGCTCGCGCTGATCGTGCTCTGCGCAGGCTTCATGATGATCATCCTCGACTCCACGATCGTGAACGTGGCGCTGCCCTCCATCCAGGAGGACCTCGGCTTCTCGCAGTCGAGCCTGGCGTGGGTCGTGAACGGCTACCTGATCGCGTTCGGCGGCCTGCTGCTGCTGTCGGGTCGCCTCGGTGACCTGATCGGGCGCCGGCGCGTCTTCCTCTTCGGCCTCACCCTCTTCACCGCCGCCTCGCTGGCCTGCGGCTTCGCCCCGAGCCAGGAGCTGCTGGTCGGCGCGCGCTTCATCCAGGGCGTCGGCGGCGCGCTCACGTCCGCCGTGATCCTCGGCATGATCGTCACGATGTTCCCCGAGCCGCGGGAGCAGGGCAAGGCGATCGGCATCTACAGCTTCGTCGCGTCGGCAGGCGCCTCGATCGGCCTGCTCGCGGGCGGCGTCCTGACCCAGGCGATCAGCTGGCACTGGATCTTCTTCGTCAACGTCCCGATCGGGATCGCGACCGCGCTGCTGGCGCTGCGCTACGTCGAGGACGACGAGGGCCTCGGGCTCGCCAGGGGCGCCGACGTGCTCGGCGCGCTGCTCGTGACCGCCGCCGTGATGCTCGG
>JAXDGC010000154.1:0-18947 GCA_034665245.1 Solirubrobacteraceae bacterium
GACGAAGCTGTTCCCGGTCACGAGCGACGACTTCTTCGAGCGCGCCGAGCCGCTGCTCACGTTCGGCGGCCGCCGCGTCGCGTTCTCCTTCATCGACGGCATGCACCTGTCGGAGTTCGCGCTGCGCGACTTCGTCAACGTCGAGCGCCACGCTGACTGGACGGCGGCGATCGTGTTCGACGACATCCTCCCGCGCGACATCCCGGAGGCCAACCGCGACCGCACGACGCACCAGTGGACCGGCGACGTCTACAAGGTGCTCGAGGTGCTCGAGGAGCACCGGCCCGACCTGATCGTCCTGCGCGTCGGGACCGAGCCGACGGGGCTCGGGCTCGTGCTCGGCCTCGACCCCGACAGCCGCGTGCTCGGCGAGCGGATCGACGCGATCGCGGAGGGGCTCGTGCAACCGGACCCGCAGCCGGTGCCCGCCGCGGTGCTCGAGCGCCGCGGGGCGCTCGGCCCCGACGCGGTCCTGTCGGCCTCGTTCTGGTCGGTCCTGCGCGAGCTGCGCTCGAGCGGCGTCTCCCGCGACGAGGGCCTGCCGCGGCTACGCGCTGCGATCGAGCGGGACTTCGGCGCCTAGATAGCCCCACTTCTCGGACAGCTCGCGGAGCGCGGGCGGGATGTCCTCCGGCGCGGGCGGCGGCTCCGGCGGCTGGATCTGCCCCGTCTTGATCTTGTCGGCCCAATCGCCGAGGCCGGCCTTGTAGCGGCCGTGGTCGAAGTTCCCGTATTCGAGCATGCCCGGCTCCCACGGGACGCCGAGGAACTGGCAGATCGCGCGCGTCTCGCGCTCCGGGTCGGCCGTCAGGTCCTCGTAGCGGACGGTGTGCCCGTCGTAGTCCTGGCGCGCCTGCTCGAGCGTCTCGCAGTAGCGGCGGATCAGGCCGACGTTCTTCTCGTCGTCGGCAGTCTCACCGAGGATCACCTTGCGCGAGCGCACGATCGCCGCCGGGTGGCGCAGCAGGAAGATGAAGCGCGCGTCGGGCCAGCACTCGCGCAGGCGGTCGACGATGAAGACGTTGTTGGGCGTCTTGTCCACGATCAGCTCCTTGCCGCTCGCGGCGAGCTCGCGCTGCAGCAGCCGATCCCACAGCAGGTACTCGGCGCCCTTCGTGTCGAGGCCGAGCTCGGCCATCGAGCGCTCGGACCACTTCTGGTCGAAGTGCACGGAGACGTAGCGGAAGTGCAGCTCGTGCGGCGCGCGGATCTGCGAGTGGCTGTCGAGCAGCACGCGCAGCAGCGTCGAGCCGGAGCGCAGGGTGCAGATCACGAACACGGGAGCCTGCACCAGCCGATCGCCGGCGCGCAGCTCGCCGACGCGCCTCGGCGCGCCGCTCTTCGGCTTGGCCGCGGAGGTGCCCGCGCGCTGCAGCTGGTAGCCCGTAGCGCGGGTGAGGGCGCCGTTGAGCGTCTCCTTCCAGGTCACGCGCGCTGACTCTAGCGACCGGTATCGCGGCCCCGCGGCATTGCGTCCCCGCTACAGCGGCGAGCCGCAGGGGCCGATGCAGCTCGGATGCGGAGCACCATCTCCGATCCCCTCAGCGGCACGGAGCCCGGCGGCAGCGCGCGCGCTCGTGCGCGCCTGCGCCTTGCCGGCGCGGGCCTGCTCGGCGCGGGCGCCGTGACGATCGTGGCCACCCTCGCGGCTCCCGACCCCGATCCCTCCGACCGCCGGGGGCTGCTGATCTGCGCGGCGGTGTTCGCGCTCGTCGCGCTCGGGCTCGCCGCGTGGCGGCAGGCGCCCGACCTGGTGCTGCGCGCGATCTGCCCGCTCGGCACCGTCGCCACGACGGTGACCGTGGCGCTCGCGGCGCCCGTCGGGCTGACGCCGATCTTCTACCTCTGGCCGATGGTCCTGGCCGGCTACTTCCTCTCGCGGGGGGAGGTCGCGATCAACTTCGCCTTCGCCCTCGCGGCCTGCGCGCTGGCGCTCGCCGCCTGGGTGCCGCCGCCGCTGCGCGAGTCGACGTTCATCGCGGTCGCCGCGATCGTCGGCGTCGTCACCGGGGTGGTGTTCTCGCTGCGCGAGGAGATCCGCAAGCTCGTGACCCGCCTCGGCGAGCTCGCGACGCGCGACTCGCTGACCGGGGCGCTCAACCGCGGCGCCTTCGAGCAGCGGCTCGAGGCCGAGCTCGCGCGCACGTCCCGGACGCAGGCCCCGCTGGCCCTCGTGGTGCTCGACGTCGACCACTTCAAGCGCATCAACGACTCGCAGGGCCACGCCGCCGGCGACCGCGCGCTGCGCGCGCTCTCCTCGGCCGTCATGGTCGCCAAGCGGCGCTCGGACATCTTCGGCCGCATCGGCGGCGAGGAGTTCGCGATCGCGCTGCCCGACACCGGCATCGCGGGTGCCGAGGCGTTCGCGGAGGGGCTGCGCGAGTCGCTGCGCCCCGCGGTCGGCGGCGTGTCGCTGACCGTCAGCCTGGGCGTCACCGACGCCGTGACGGCCGACCGCTCCGTCCGCGGGATGCTCCACAGCGCCGACCTCGCGTTGTATGCCGCCAAGCACGCCGGCCGCGACCGGGTGGTGTGCGCGGATGCGCCGCCGCTCGAGGTCAGCCCCGCTCCGCGCGCTGCTTGAGCCCGCGGGCGAACTGCTCGAACGAGGGCCCGAGGTCGGGCATCGAGCGCCAGATCAGGCCCAGCATCGGGCCGCTGTACTCCTCGCGCATGGTGAAGCGTGTCGTCGCGCCGTCGGGGGTCAGCGCGAACGTGCGCACGCCCTTGAACAATCCCAGCGGCATCCCGCCCGACCAGGTCATCGCCCGCGCCGGCTCGAACGCGGTGACCTTGACGGGGAAGGCGCGGCCCGGGTTGGCCTCCGAGACGACCTTGATCTTCTCGCCCGGGGCGATCCGGCCCTCCACGCGCTCGACGCCGGAGTCCCACTCGGCGTAGGCGGGGGCATCGGTGAGGATCGCCCAGATCGTCTCGGGCGGCGCCTCGATCGTGGCGGCCGCGTCGTAGGACTTCATCGCGCTACCGTAGCAAGAATGTTACCGAGTGAAGGTGACCCGTTCGACGCGCTCGGGGACCCGAATCGCCGCGCGATCGTCGAGCAGCTGCGGGGCGGCGACCGCTCCGTGGGCGAGCTCGCCGCCGCCCTGCCGATCAGCCGGCCCGCCGTCTCCCGCCACCTGCGCCTGCTCAAGGAGGCGGGCCTCGTCACGGACCGCGCCGAGGGCACGCGGCGCCTCTACCGGCTCCACGACGCCGGGATCGAGGCGGTGCGCGCGTACCTCGAGCAGGTCTGGGGAGACGCCGCCGCCCGCTTCCGGATCGCCGCCGAGAACACGCGCGAGCGCTGATGGAGCCGCTCCAGCTCGCCTTCACCGTCGGCTGCCCGCCCGAGCGCGCCTTCGCGGTCTGGGCCGAGCGGACGTCGCTGTGGTGGCCGAAGAGCCACTCGGTGTCGGCCGACCCGGCGCTGACCGTGACGTTCGAGCCGCGCCCCGGCGGCCGGATCTTCGAGCGCACGCCGGCCGGCCACGAGCACGACTGGGGCGAGGTCGTCGCGTGGGAGCCCCCGCGCCGGCTCGCCTACCTCTGGCACCTGCGCCAGGACCGCGCCGACGCCACGCACGTCGAGGTCTCGTTCGCAGCGGCCGACGACGGGACCGCCGTCACGATCGTCCACTCGGGCTGGGAGCGCCTCGGAGGGCGCGGGCCCGGGTCGCGCGAGCGTAATCAGCGCGGGTGGGCCGGATTGGTGCCGCACTTCGAGGCGTACGTGAGGGACGAACTGCGGCATTGAGGGAGAGGGCGCGTACACGTGTGTCATCTGCCACCCATACCGGGGCAAATGACATACGCGTCGCTCCCGGACCCCCACCCACACCCGACCCCTCTCCCTCACCGCAGCCGTTCGCCTGTACCACCGGGCCGTGCCGAGCCCGCGATCTTCGGCCACGCGGCCGATGCCACCCGGCCATCGGGCCGCTTGGATGGTCGCAATGGACAAGACCACGACCGCCCCGCCCTCGCAGGGTCGCTTCGCCCGCGAGTCCGAGCCTCCGAAGCCCCCCTCGCCCGCGCCGCCCGCCGACCTCGCCGCCGTGCGCGCCATCCAGCGGCGCTGGCCGCGGACCGTGCCCGCGACGCGCGTCTTCCCGCGCGGCTAAGGCGCGGAGAGCCGGGCCGCGAGCTCGCCCGCGAGGCCCGTCTCCGGGAAGTGGCCGCCGCGGACGAGCCGGCGCATGCGCGCCGTCGTGATGCGGTCGAGCAGCCGCCGTGGTGAGCGGCGGGCGAGGAAGTACTGGATCGTGCCCGAGCGCGTCGTCGCAAGGTCGCGCACCGGGCGCCCGCGCGCCGCGCGGGTGAGAGCCCGCGCGGCGTCCTCGACCCGCTCGGCCGGGACCGCGCCCTCGAGGCCGACGCCGCTGTCCTTCGCGGCGTCGTGGATGCCCGTCCGGATGTAGCCGGGATAGACGGTGGTGACGCCGATCTCACCCCCGAACTCGAGGCGCAGCGCGTCCGAGTAGGCGACGAGCCCGCGCTTGCTCATGCAGTACGCGGTCGCGAACGGGACCGCGAGGTGGGCGAGCCCGGAGGCGACGTTGACGACGCGCCCGCGGGACTCGCGCAGCGCTGGGAGCGCGGCGCCGGTGACGCGCCACGGCCCGATCAGGTTCACCTCGATCACCGCGATGGCGGCGGCGTCGGGCGCCCGGCCGGCGGACTGCGGGATGCCGATGCCGGCGTTGTTGATCAGCACGTCGAGGCCGCCGAGGCGCTCGATCGCCTCGGCCACCGCGCGCTCGACGGACGTCTCGTCGCGCACGTCGCACGCGATCACGCCCGCCGCGTCGTCGGCCTCGAGGTCGAGCCCGACCACCTCCGCGCCGCGGGCGCGCAGCTCGCGCATCGCGGCGGAGCCGATGCCTCCCGAGGCGCCCGTGATCAGCACGCGAGCGGTCATACCGTCACCGGGTCGGCAACGCCGGGCGTGCGCTGGGTGAGCTCGAAGTCGTCCGGGTCGAAGCGCGCCGTGCGCTGCCGGAAGCGCCACGTCCAGTCCGGCCACAGCGTCGCGTTGCGGCCCGTGTCGTCGAGATACCAGCTCGCGCAGCCGGTGTTCCAGACCGTCCCCTGCATGCGCTCGTCGAGGTCGGCGTTGAAGCGCTCGGCCGCGTCCTCGCGCACCTGCACCGTGTCGGCGCCGTGGCGATCCATGTAGCGCAGCGCGTCCATCACGTAGGCGACCTGCGACTCGATCATGTAGACCATCGAGGAGTGCCCGAGGCCCGTGTTGGGCCCGCACAGCACGAACAGGTTGGGGAAGCCGGGCATCGCGGTCCCGAGGTGGGCCTTCGGGCTGCCCTGCCAGACCTCGTCGAGCGTCCTGCCGCCCGGCCCGCGCACCATCCGCCCGACCGGCATGTCGGTGACCTGGAAGCCGGTGCCGAAGATGATCGCGTCGACCTCGCGCTCCTCGCCGTCGCCGGTCACGATCGAGTTGGCCCTGACCTCCGCGACGCCGCCCGTGAGCAGCTCGACGTTGGGCTTGCCGAGCGCGCGGTACCACTTGTTCGAGGGCAGGATCCGCTTGCAGCCGATCGTGTAGCCCGGCGAGACCTTCTCGAGCAGCGCCGGGTCGGAGATCTGGCTGCTCATGTGCTTGCGCGCGATCCGCTCGGGGACCTTCATCAGCTTCGGGTTCTTCACGAAGCCGAGCACCAGCAGCTCGCGGAGGCTGTAGGCGGTGCCGCGCACGAGCTTCTGCAGCGGCGGGAAGCGCTTGTAGAGCCGCGCCTCCCAGCGGCGGATCGGCCGGTTCGGGTGCGGCATGATCCACGGCGGCGTGCGCTGGATGACGTGCAGCCGCTCGACGTCCGCCTGGATCTCGGGCACGAACTGGATCGCCGACGCGCCGGTCCCGACCGCGGCGACGCGCTTGCCCTTGAGGTCGTAGTCGTGGTTCCAGCGCGCGGAGTGGAACGTCTCGCCCTGGAAGGAGTCGAGACCGTCGAGCGGCGGCGTCTTGGGCTCGGCCAGCGGCCCCATGCCGGCGACCACGACGCGCGCGCGGAGCGGGCCGTCGGACGTCTCGACGGTCCAGCCGCCCGTGCCCTCGTCCCACTCGACGCCGGTCACGGTGCAGTTGAGCCGCACGTGCGGGCGCACGCCGTGCTCATCGGCGACGCGCCGCAGGTAGTCGCGGATCTCGGGCTGGGACGAGTAGGTCTCGCTCCAGCCGGGGTTCGGGGCGAAGGAGAACGAGTAGAGGTGCGAGGGCACGTCGCAGGCGCAACCCGGGTACGTGTTGAAGTGCCAGGTGCCGCCCACGTCGTCCCCACGCTCGAGCACGGTGAAGTCCTCGATCCCCTCCTGCTTGAGGCGGATCGCCATCCCGAGGCCCGAGAAGCCGCTGCCGATGATCGCGGTGTCGACGTCGAAGGTGTCCATGTGAGTTACGTACCCGTAACCTACAGAGGTGTAACATAGCGCCGGTGCGAATGCAGGCCGTCGAACGACGCGAGCAACTGCTCGACGCGACCAAGGCGATCGTCGCACAGCGCGGCTTCCACGCCGTGTCGATCGAGGCGGTCGCGCGCGAGGCCGGCATCACGCGCCCGATCGTCTACGGCCACTTCAACGACCTGCCCGGGCTGCTCGAGGCGCTCGTGGACCGTGAGGCGGCGCGCGCGCTCGGCCAGCTCGCCACCGTCCTGCCCGAGGACCTCGGCCGCGGCGACGCCCGCGAGACGCTGCTGACCGCACTGCGCGGGTACCTCGAGGCCGTGCGCTCCGACCCCTCCACCTGGCAGCTCGTGCTGATGCCGCCCGAGGGTGCGCCCGCCGTCCTGCACCAGCACATCGCGCGCGGCCGCGCCGCGGTCGTCGAGCACCTCGCGGGCGCGGTCGGGCCCGGCCTCGGCCCGGGCCGCGAGTCGCCCGACCCCGAGCTGTTCGCCCGCATGCTGTCGGCCGTCTCCGACGAGGGCGCGCGCCTGCTGCTGACCGACCCCGAGGGCTACCCCGTCGATCGCATCGTCGGCTTCGCCCGCTGGTTGCTGGAGGAGATGGCCACATGAGCGGCGTCGACGCCGCCAGGCTCGGGCGCCTCCGCCCCCACTTCGACCGCTACGTCGAGGACGGCCGGCTGCCGGGCTGGCTCGTCGTCGTGCACCGCGACGACGAGACCCACGTCGAGTACTCCGGCCGGCGCGACCTGGAGGCCGACCTGCCCGTCGAGGAGGACACGCTCTGGCGCATCTACTCGATGACGAAGCCGATCACCTCGGTCGCGGCGATGATGCTGTGGGAAGAGGGCCACTTCGAGCTCAAGGACCCGGTGTCACGCTGGCTCCCGGAGTTCGCGGACATGCGCGTGTTCCGCGGCGGGGCGATGGCCAAGGTCGTGACCGAGCCGGCGCGCGAGCCGATCGCCATCTGGCACCTGCTCACCCACACGTCAGGCCTCACCTACGGCTTCCACCACGCCAACCCGGTCGACGCCCTCTACCGCGCGGCCGGCTTCGAGTGGGGCTCGCCGCCGGGAATGGACCTCGAGGCCTGCTGCGGGGCCTGGGCCGAGCTGCCCCTCCTCTTCCAGCCCGGCAGCGAGTGGAACTACGGCGTCTCCACCGACGTCCTCGGCCGGGTCGTCGAGGTCATCTCGGGCCAGCCGCTCGACGAGTTCCTCGCGGCGCGCGTGCTCGCCCCGCTCGGCATGGTCGAGACGTGGTTCTCCACACCGGCGCCGGAGCACGATCGGCTCGCCGCGCTCTACGCGCCCGACCCGGAGACGGGCCGCGCCACCCGCAGCCCGGCGTCGGACGCGGCGAAGCGCCCGCCCGAGTTCCTCTCCGGCGGCGGCGGCCTCGTGTCGAGCGCCGCGGACTACCTGCGCTTCACGCGCATGCTGCTCGGCGGCGGCGAGCTCGACGGCGTGCGCCTCCTCAGCCCTCGCACGCTGCGGATGATGGCGAGCAACCACCTCCCCGGCCACGCCGACCTCGAGGCGTTCGGGCGGCCGCTGTTCGCCGAGACGACGTTCGACGGCGTCGGCTTCGGGCTCGGGTTCTCGGTCGTCGAGGACCCGGTGGCCGGGCGCTACCCGAGCTCACGCGGCGAGTTCGCCTGGGGCGGCGCGGCCAGCACCGCGTTCTGGGTCGATCCGGACGAGCGGATGGTGGTGCTGTTCTTCACCCAGCTGCTGCCGTCGAGCACGTATCCGATCCGCTCCCAGCTGCACCAGATGGTCCACCAGGCGCTGGTGGACTAGCCCGCGACGAGCGCCGAGCGGACGCCCTCGAGGCGCTCGGCCGGCGCGCCCAGGCCGTCGATCCGCTCGAGCTCGGCGCGGATGCGCTCCGAGCGCCAGTCGACGGCCAGCATGTCGAGCGAGGACGAGAGCATCAGCGCGTGGTGATCGAAGACCGGCCGCAGCACGCCCGTGATGCGGCTGAGCTCGGGATCGTCGGACCGCGGCAGGCGGTCGGCGAGCTCGCAGAAGCGGCGGATCAGCGGGCCGCCGCGCGGGGCCATCTCGCGGAGCGGCTCGCGCCGGCTGATGGCGGCGAGCACCTCCTCCGCCGCGTCCTGCCAGATGACCGCCTCGGCGACGATCGCCCGCAGCTCCCGCCAGGCCTGCTCGCGGGCCGCGGCGCGACGCTCCTCGGCGTCGTCGGGCTCGTCCAGCACGACGGCCCGGATGCGGACCTCGGGGTCCCGCTCCGGTTCCGGCTCGGTGTGCGTGCGCCGCCGTCTGAACATCGCCGTTCTCCGCCCTGGATCCTAGCCCCGGCCGAGCGCCGCCCACGGGTCGCCGTCGCGCTCGAGGCGCGCGGGGAGCGTGGCGAGCGTGAAGGCGCCCGCGCGCAGGCGCGCGTCCTCGAGCTCCTCCCAGCGCAGCGGGGTCGCGACCGGCGCGCCGGGCTTGGCGCGCACCGAGTAGGGCGCGACCGTGGTCTGCGCGTAGGTATTGCGCGCGGTGTCGATCAGGATGCGGCCCTCGCGCTTGTTCTTGCGCCACGCCGTGGTCAGCCGGTCGGGATGGCGCGCCGCCAGCTCCTCGGCGATCTCCCCCGCCCGCCGGCGCACGTCGTCGTGGACCGCGGTGCGGCGCAGCGGGGCCACGATGTGGATGCCGCGCGACCCGCTCGTCATCGCGTACGGCTCGCGCCCGAGCTCGCGCAGCAGCTCGCCCATCGCCAGCGCGCCCTCGCGGATGTGGTCGAAGTCGGCGCCCTCGTCGGGCGGGTCGAGGTCGAAGATCATGCGATCGGGCCGGTCGAGCCGGTCGGCGCGGCTCGTCCACACGTGCGGGGTGACGCAGTTCACCTGGGCCAGCCAGCGGAGCGTGTCGGCGTCATCGGCCATCGCGTGGGTGACCGACCCGCCGCGCCGGCGCGGCACCTCGACGCGCGCGACCCACACGGGCGCGCCCTTCGGGATCTCCTGCTGCACCACGCGCTCGCGCTCGATCCCGGCGTTCCAGCGCCAGAGGTTCAGCGGCCGCCGCCGGACGTGCGGGAGCATCGCCGGGGCGACGGCGTCGTAGTACTCCGCGAGATCAGCCTTGGTGATCCCGTCGGCCGGGAACAGGACCTTGTCGGGATGGCTGAGCACGACGCGCCCCATGGGCGCGTCGTACCCCGCCTGGCCGCGGCTAGCCCGCGGAGATCGCTTCGACGAGGTCGCCCGTCTTCTCCTCGTCGAGGTTCCGGGCGATGTCGGCCTGGGACACCATCCCGATCAGCTCGTGGCCGTCGATCACCGGCAGGCGGCGCACCTTGTGCTCCGACATCGTGCGCAGCGCCTCCTCGATCGGGTCGTCCGCGCCGATCGTGACGGGCTTGCCCTCCGCGAGCTCGGACACCTTCGTCGAGCTCGGGTCCTTGCCCTGGGCGAGCACCTTCACCACGATGTCGCGGTCGGTGAGCATGCCCTTGAGGCGGTTGTCCTCGCCGCAGATCGGCATCGCGCCGACGTCGCGGTCGGCGAGTGCTTTGGCGGCGTCCAGGATCGAGTCGGTCTCCTGCACGCAGTCGGCGTCCGAGCTCATGATGTCGCGAGCGGACTTGCCCATGAGTGGCCCTCCCTCGTGGTTTGCAGGACGAGGTTTTCCCGCTCCCGCCCCCATGACATTCGGCGCCGCGTCGGGACGCTGACCGGATCTATCCGCCGCTGCGCGAGCCCGTTTCGCCGCGGCGCACGATCGCGTCGACCTGCGCGCCGATCAGGAAGGCGCACGCCGACAGGTAGAGGTAGGTCATGAGCAGGAAGGCCGTCGCGAGCGACCCGAAGATCGAGCCGTAGTCCGCGACGTCGGTCGCGTAGAAGCCGAACACGATCGACGTCCCGACCCAGGCGATCACGCACAGCCCCGACCCGAACGAAACCCACCGGTGCGGCCCCGGGTGGGCGGGCGCGAAGCGCAGCAGCACCCAGACCGCGGTCGTCAGGAGCGCCAGCGCCGCGCCCCATTGGACCGCGGCCAGCGCCGCCTTCGCGAGCCATCCGGCGTCACCGAGGCCGAAGACCGAGGCGCCGAAGCGGACGATCACGAGCGCGCCGAGCACGCACACGACGACCGCGATGCCGAGCGCGAACGACGTCAGGTAGCGCCGCAGGAACGAGCGGTCGTCGCCGTCGCCGTAGACACGCGAGAGCGCGCCCATGATCGCGCGCGCGGCGCCGGAGGTCTGCCACAGCGTGAACACCACGCCGGCGGTCAGCCACCAGCCCTGCTTCTGACCCAGCGTGCGCCGCGCGACGTCGTCGATCACCGCGAAGACGTTCGGGGAGACCTGGTCCTTGACCTGGGGAGCGAGGTCCTTCGTCCAGACGTCGTCGAGTGCCAGGAAGCCCATGATCGAGAGCACGAGCAGCGCCAGCGGGAGGATCGAGGTCAACACCTGGAACGCGATCGCGCTCGCCGAGGTCAGGAGGTCCTGCTCCTCCATCCCGGTGACGACCTGGCGGACGAGCCTGCGTGGCTCCACGTCGGGGACGCTCACGCGCATGTCGGGCATCCTTACCCGCAGCGCGCGTCGCTCAGCGCATCGCGGCGAGCCGCTCCGCGGCCTCGTCGATCACTTCCTCGCGCTTGCAGAACGCGAAGCGCACGAGCGTCCGCACGCGCTCGGGATCCGTGCTGAACACCGAGGTCGGGATCCCGACGACGCCCGCGCGCTCGGGGAGGTCGCGGCAGAACGCGACGGCGTCCGCCGAGACGTCGACGTTGACGAAGTACGTGCCGGCCGGGCGCAGCACCTCGAAGCCGGCGCGCTCGAGCCCCGCGCAGAGGCGGTCGCGCTTGGACTTCAGCTCCGCCGCGAGCCGCGCTCCGTGCGCCTCGGCGATCCCGAGCGCCACCGCCGCGGCGTGCTGCAGCGGCGTGCCGCCCGCGAACGTCATGAACTGCTTCGCGCCACGAACGGCGCCGACGAGCTCGGCGGGCCCGCAGGCCCATCCGATCTTCCAGCCGGTCACGCTGAACGTCTTCCCGATCGAGGAGATCGTGAGCGTGCGCTCGGCCATCCCCGGCAGCGTGGCCAGCGGCACGTGCTCGCCCTCGAACACGAGGTGCTCGTAGACCTCGTCGGTCACCGCGATCAGGTCGTGCTCGCGGCAGACCGCGGCGACCGCCTCGAGCTCGGAACGGGCGAGCACCCGGCCCGTCGGGTTGTGGGGCGAGTTGAGGAGGACGAGCCGCGTGCGGTCCGTCACCGCCGCCTCGAGCTCGGCGGCGTCGAACCGCCACTCGGGCGGGTGCAGCGGCACGCGCCGCAGCCGCGCCCCGGCGAGCGCGGCACCCGCCGCGTAGGAGTCATACGCCGGGTCGAGCGCGAGCACCTCGTCGCCGGGATCGCAGAGGCCGAGCAGCGCCGCGGCGATCGCCTCGGTCGCGCCGAAGGTCACTTGAACCTCGGTGTCGGGATCGTGCTCGAGGCCGTAGCGGCTGCGCTGGTGCTCGGCGATCGCCAGGCGCAGGGCCGGCACCCCGGGCAGCGGCGCGTACTGGTTCGCGCCCGCGTGCAGCGCCGCGCAGGCCGCGTCGAGCACCGCGGCGGGGCCGTCCTCATCCGGGAAGCCCTGGCCGAGGTTGATCGAGCCGGTGCGCTCGGCCAGCGCCGACATCTCCGTGAAGACGGAGGTCCCGAAGCCCGCGAGCCGCTCCGCCGGCAACCGCTCAGCCGGCGACGAGCTCGAGATCGGGGCGGCGCGTGCGGTAGTTGGCCGCGACGTCGGTGAGGATCTCGAGCATCGCGGTGGTGGCCGGCGAGCGGTAGCCGCCGGCGAGCGCGGCGGCGTGGATGCGGCGGATCGGTGTCTCACGACCGAGCGAGCGGATCAGGATGTCGTCGCGCACGGTGGTGAGCGCGAGCTCGGCGATCAGCGCGACGCCGACGCCGGCCGCCACGAAGCCCTGGATCGCCTGGTAGTCGTCGGACTCGAACGCGATCCGCGGCGCGAAGCCCGCGCGCTCGCAGGCCCGGCGCAGCATCGCCGAGCAGGCGCAGCTGGGCGTGCCCTCGATCCACGCGTCCGCCGCGAGGTCGGCGAGCCGCAGGTTGCGCTTGCCGGCGAGCGGGTGGTCGGGGGCGAGCGCGAGGTAGAGCGGGTCGTCGAGCAGGTGCACGTGCTCGATCGAGTCGCCGCCCGGGCCGGCCACGTCGTGCGGGTCGAAGGAGAGCGCGATCTCGAGCTCCCCGCTCTTGAGCTTCGGCACCGAGTCCATCGGCTCGGCGAGCGACAGCGACAGCTCGACGGCGGGATGGCGCTCGCGGAACGTCGCGATCGCCAGCGGCATCAGCGTCGCGCCCGCCGACTCGAACGACGCCATGCGCAGCCGGCCGCCGCGCAGCCCGGCGATCGCCTCGAGCTCCGCCTCGGCCTCGGCGAGCCGGCCGAGGATCGCCTCGGTGTGGCGCACGAGCGCGCGCCCGGCGTCGGTCAGGCGGATGCCGCGAACGCTGCGCTCGACGAGGGTCGTCCCGGCCTCGCGCTCGAGCGCCGCGATCTGCTGCGAGACGGCGGACTGCGTGAACGAGAGGGCCTCCGCCGCGGCGGAGAACGATCCGCGCTGGGCGACCTCGCGAAGGACTCGCATGCGGCGCACGTCAAGCATCAGCAGAACTTAAACCGATCCTGTCAAAGCTTCATTTGAACTGATGCGAGGCGTTCGTCACATTGACTCACACCCAGTCCCGCTCGACCGTTTCAGGAGCATGTCGATGGCCACCACCGCCGTTCTCTCCCCTTCATCCGTCGTGATGCGAGCCGCCCGCGGCTCCGATGGCGTCGCGCTCGCCCGCCTCGCCCGCCTCGACTCCAAGCGCGCGCGGGCGGCGTGAACGTCACCACCTCCCCTCCCGGCCCCATCCCGGCCGGCGCGGGGCGGGTGGGGTCGGATAGCGCGCCGGCCGTTGGCGCGCCGGCGCCCAACTGGCAGATCTGGGCCGGCCTCTGGATCGTCTACCTCGTCTGGGGCTCGACCTACCTCGCGATCCGCGTCGTGGTCGAGACGGTGCCGCCGTTCCTGAGCGCGGGCGCCCGCTTCGGCTTCGCCGGCCTCGCCATGCTCGCGTTCCTCGCCGTCCGCCGAGGGCCGAGCGTGCTTCGTCTCGAGCGTGCGCAGCTGCTCTCGTGCCTCGCCGTGGGCACGCTGCTGATGGGCGCCAACGCGGTCGTCAGCGTGGCCGAGGTCGAAGTCCCGTCGAGCATGGCGGCGCTCCTGATCGCCTCGGTGCCGCTGTGGGTGATCCTCTACCGCCGCGGCCTCGGGGACCGCGTCGCCGCGCGCAGCGTCGCCGCGGTGCTCGTCGGCTTCGCCGGCGTCGCGCTGCTCCTGCTGCCGGGGAAGCAGACCGGCGGCGCGTCGCTCGCCGGGCTGCTGGCGGTCGTGGGCGCGGCCGCGATGTGGGCCGGCGGCTCGGTCGCCTCGCCGCGCGTGCGACTCCCGCGCGACCCGTTCGTCTCAGGCGCCTGGCAGATGGTCCTCGGAGGCGGAGTCTGCGCGCTGACAGGCGCGCTGGTCGGCGAGTTGGGCGACGTGAACGTTGCCGAGTTCAGCTTCCGGTCGCTCGCCGGCCTCGCCTATCTCGTGGTGTTCGGGTCATGGCTCGCCTTCACCGCCTACGCGTGGCTGCTCCAGAACGCGCCCATCTCGAGGGTCGCGACCTACGCCTACGTCAACCCGGTCGTGGCGATCGCGCTCGGCTGGCTGATCCTCAGCGAGGCCGTCACCACAGTCACGTTCGCGGGCGCCGCGGTCATCGTCGCCTCCGTCGCCGCGGTCGTCCGCACGGAGTCGCGCCGCTCCAACCCTCGTTGAGTTCGGCCCCGGCGCCCTTGCGGCGGTGATGACACCCCGGTTACGGTCGCCGAAATGGCAATGGAGGCCCACTCGATGAGAACGTTCCGCCGGTACGCCGCGGCGATTGCAGCATTCGCCGCGCTGGGGTTCGCCAGCCCGGCGCTCGCCGCGGAAGGTGACACGACATTCAAGTCCTGCGTGAACGCCGCGGGCGACCTCGGTTGCACGCAAGACCCCCTCCTGAGCGGCGCCTACGCATCGACGGTCTCGCCCGACGGCAAATTCGTGTACGCGACGTCGTTCAACAATTCCGCGATCGTCCAATACCGGGTCAACCGGTCCACCGGCGGGCTCGCGCGCGTCGCGGGCCCCGACGGCTGCATCAAAGAGACGCCGTCGAGTGGCGATTGCCAGGATGGGCAACTCCTCCAGACGACGACCGACGTCCTGATCAGCCCCAACGGCCTCCACGCATACGTCTCGGCCTTCGGCTCAAACGCCATTACGGTGTACGACCGCAACAACACAACCGGGAAGCTGACGCCGAAGTCGGGAGTCGCAGGCTGCGTCACCCCGGGCGGGAGCGGTGGCTGCACGCCCGGCCGATCATTGAACAACCCGATCAACCTGATCTTCGGACCCGGCGCCAACCCCGCCCAGCTCTACTCGCTCGGCGGCCAGGGCTCCGTGACCACCTTCGACATCGACGCGACCACCGGAGCGCTCACGCAGAAGGCACTCGAGGCGGGGTGCATCAACAACAGCGGTGCGGAGTTGTGTGGCGACGGGCGCGCTCTCGGTGGCTTCGTCACGGACTTCGGGCTGAGCTCGGACGGCCGCCACCTCTACGCGCCGACCTCGGCGGCCGGCGGCATCCTGCTCTTCAACCGCGATACCGCAACAGGCGAGATTACGCAGAAGACCGGCACGCAGGGCTGCACCACCTTCGATGGCTCCGACGGCTCGACCGCCGGTCAGTGCCTCGACGGCTCGAATGACCTGTCCGGGACGCAGTCGGTCGTGGTCGCGCCAGGTGGACAGCACGTCTACGCACTCACCGGCTCTGGCGTGGTCGTCAGCAGCCGCAATGCGAGCACCGGGTTGCTCACGCAGACGAGTTGCATCACGGAGTCGGGATCCGGTGGAGCATGCACGGACGGCGACTCAGTGACCGCGCTCTGGGATGGCGTGTTCAGCGCGGACGGCCGAGTCATGGCCGTGGGTGACGGCAACCAGAATGCTTCGTTCACCAACGGCGGGCTGCGGTTCCTCAACCGCAACGCGACGACCGGTGCGCTCACGCAGCGCAGCAATCCCGTCCGGTGCACGACCAGCGACGGCGACGGGGGCGTCTGCCAAACGCAAGCGACGATGGGCGGCTACGGGCTGATCAGCTGGGACCCCAACGATCGTTTCGTCTACGCCGCTGAGAACACGCACGGCGCCGAGGTGACATTCGACCGAGACTTCGCCCCTGTGTGCCAGAACCGTAGCGTCGGGGTGCCGCACAACACGACGGTGGTCGTGCAATTCAGCTGCAGCGACCGCAACGGCGACGTGCCGACGTACACCATCACCCGCAACCCCGCGGCAGGTCAGGTCGGAGCGATCAACCAAGGCGCCGCCCAGGTGTTCTACAGCCCGTTCAACGGATTCTCGGGCGCCGACTCGTTCGACTACCGGGCAACTGCGCGTGGCACGAACTCCAACACGGCGCGGGTCGACCTCAGCGTCGCAGCGCCGCCCAGCGGTGGCGGTGGCGGTGGCGGTGGCGGTGGCGGTGGCGGTGGCACTACACCCCCTCCGCCCCTCACGGTGATGTCCTCGACCATCAGCAGCCACTTCTTGGGCTTCCCGAAGTTCACGAAGGTCGACAAGCTGACGGTGAACGACCTCCCGGCGGGGACGCGCGTTCGCGTGCAATGCAAGACCAAGAAGAAGAAGCAGCAGAAGAAGGGCTGCCCGTACAAGGCTCGCACGGTGGCGACGACGTTCCCGCGCACGAAGCTCAACCTGCTCAAGCCCTTCAGGAAGAAGAGGATGCCGCCGAAGACGCGCGTCACCATCACGTTGACCGCGCCGGGCTTCATCGGCAAGCAGTTCACCTACACGATGCGCAAGGGCGACGCGCCGCAGCCACCGCGGCGGCTGTGCATCCCGCCCGGCGGGAAGCCTGCGCGCTGCGCCTGAGCTTGCCGAGCGCCCCTTTCTACTCGCGGAAGGGGCGCTCGAACAGCGTCGAGAGGACGATCTGGGTCTGGGTGCGCGTGACGCCCGGACGGTCGCGCAGCCGTTCGAGCGTCTCCTCGAGGTGCGCGGTGTCGCGGGCGCGGACGTGCACGACCGCGCTCGCCTCACCCGCCACCGTGTAGGCCGCCTCGACCTCCGGGTGGTGCTCGACGGCGTCGCGCACCTCGGTGGCCGCCATGCGGCCCTCGCAGTAGAGCTCGACGAAGGCGTGGGTCCCCCAGCCGAAGCGGCCGGGATCGACCTGCGCCGAGTAGCCGCGGATGACGCCGTCGGCCTCGAGCCGGTCGACGCGCCGCTTGACCGCCGGGGCGCTCAGTGCGACGCGCAGGCCGATGCTCTGGAACGAGCGTCGCGCGTCCTGGCGGAGCAGCGCAACGATCTGCCGGTCAATGTCGTCCATTCATGCTCCAGATTACCGCTCTCACGCAATGAATCGCTCTTGAGAGCGACGCCGGAGAGGCGGATCATTGTCCCATGAGCACGCAACCCATCGCCGCGCCTCGGACCACCGAGGACTTCATGCCGCTCCACGGCATCGACCATGTCGAGCTGTGGGTCGGCAACGCCAAGCAGGCCGCCTACTACTACACACGCGCCTTCGGCTTCCGCGAGGTCGCCTACGCGGGGCTCGAGACCGGCATGCGCGACCGCACGTCGCACGTCCTCAAGCAGGGCCGCATCCGCCTCGTCATCACGGGCGCGCTGACCCCGGGCCACGAGATCGCCGAGCACCACGGCCGCCACGGCGACGGGGCGCGCGTGATCGCCCTCTCCGTCCCCGACGCCACCTACGCCTTCAACGCCGCCGTCGAGCGCGGCGCGATCCCGGTGCGCGAGCCGTGGGATGAGTCAGACGACCACGGCACCGTGACGATGGCCACGATCGAGGCCTACGGCGACACGCTGCACACGTTCGTCGAGCGCGGCGCCTACACCGGCCCCTTCCTCCCCGGCTACCAGCCGCGCGACGACTCGACGCCGGACGCCGGCCTGCTCGCCATCGACCATGTCGTCGGCAACGTCGAGCTCGGCCACATGAACACGTGGGTGAAGTTCTACGAGGACGTCTTCGGCATGACGGAGATGCTGCACTTCTCCGACGAGGCGATCTCGACCGAGTACTCCGCGCTGATGTCGAAGGTCGTCACGGACGGCAACGGCCGCGTGAAGTTCCCGATCAACGAGCCCGCCGAGGGCAAGCGCAAGTCGCAGATCGACGAGTTCCTCGAGTTCTACGGCGGCCCCGGCGCCCAGCACATCGCCGTCGCGACCCGCGACATCGTTCGCACCGTGACCGAGTTGCGCGAGCGCGGCGTCGAGTTCCTCACGATCCCCGCGACCTACTACGAGGACGTGCCCGAGCGCATCGGCGAGATCGACGAGTCGCTGGAGGACCTGCGCCGGCTGGGCATCCTCATCGACCGCGACGACGAGGGCTACATGCTCCAGATCTTCAGCAAGCCCGTCGGCGACCGCCCGACGATGTTCTTCGAGGTCATCGAGCGCCACGGCGCCCGCGGCTTCGGCGAAGGCAACTTCAAGGCCCTGTTCGAGGCGATCGAGCGCGAGCAGGATCTCAGGGGGAATCTCTAGGCCATGCGTTACCACTCACTCGGGCAGGTCCCTGCCAAGCGCCACGTCCAGTTCCGCGACCCCGCGGCGCAGTCCTCCAACGGCCAGGCGCCGCTGCTGGTGGAGGAGGTCCTCGGCTTCGAGGGCTTCTCGGGCAACGAGTCGATCCTCTACCACCTCTGGAGCCCGTGCCGGGTGAAGGAGGTCGGCGAGTTCGAGCCGATCGTGATCGAGGAGTGGGTGCCCGAGACGCACGTGCACCGGCTCACCGACACGGCGGGCCTCGAGCCGATGGGCGACCCCGTGCTCGGCCGCCGCGTGCTCCAGTACAACGGCGACGTCGAGATCGGCATCTGCATCCCCGAGGCCGAGGCGGACTACTTCTTCCGCGACGGCGAGGGCGACGAGGTCGTGTTCGTCCACGAGGGCGGCGGGGTGCTCGAGACGATCTTCGGCACGCTCCCGTTCGGCAAGCACGACTACGTCGTGATCCCCCGCGGCACCACCTACCGCTTCCGCTTCGACGGCCCGCAGCGGTGGCTGACCTTCTACACGCCGGGCGAGATCGAGACGCCCAACCGCAACCGCAACCGCTACGGCCAGCTGCTCGAGCACGCTCCGTTCTCCCACCGCGACTTTCACCCGCCGGACGGCCTGGAGACGCGGCGCGAGCGCGGCCAGCACGACCTCAAGGTGCGCGTCCGCGGCGGCTATCAGGACTACGTCCTGGACTACCACCCGTTCGACGTCGTGGGCTGGGACGGCTACGTCTACCCCTACACGTTCAACATCGACGACTTCGAGCCGAAGGCGGGGCGACTGCACCAGCCGCCGCCGGCCCACCAGACCTTCCAGG
>JAXDGC010000155.1:0-10062 GCA_034665245.1 Solirubrobacteraceae bacterium
GCCTTGAGCTCGGTGCCCTGGATTCCCTTCTCGATGTCCGCGACGAACAGCTCGGCGATCTGGTCCTCGGAGCGGTTCTCGAAGTAGTGGGGGAGGAAGTCGTAGGTGTAGATGCCGGTGCAGGCGACGATCTGGACCTCGGTCTGCGCGGCGACCTCGGCCATGAAGTGCACGTCGCGGCCGCCGAACATCGCCGTGCAGTCGACGATCGTGCGCACGCCGTGGGCCTTGGCGGCGTTGACCGCCTCGAGCGCGGCGGCCAGCTCGGCGCCGGCGTCGTATTGGCTCGGCCAGTTCGCCGCGACGGCCTCGTCGCGGAAGCGGACGTGCTCGTGGATCAGGACGGTCCCCAGATCGTCCGCGTCCACGGGCCCCTGCACGGTCTGCACCTGCGCCATCGGATCCTCCCGGTCGGTCAGCGGAGCGGCTCGCCCCACTCGGTCTCGTCGCGCAGCTGCGCCTTGAGCACCTTGCCGGCGGGGTTGCGCGGCAACGGCTCGTCGCGCAGGGCGACGTACTGCGGCACCTTGAAGTCGGCCACGCGCTCGCGCGCATGGGCGAGGACGGCCTCGACGTCGAAGCCGTCGTCGGGCACGATCACGACTCCGACCTTCTCGCCCATCATGTCGTCGGGGACGCCGATCGCGACGACCTCGCTCACGCCGGGCGCGCCGGCGAGCGCGCTCTCGACCTCGATCGAGTACACGTTCTCGCCGCCGCGGTTGATCATGTCCTTCTTGCGATCGACGATGTAGAGCAGCCCGTCCTCGTCGAGGCGCGCCAGGTCGCCCGTGTGCAGCCAGCCGTCGACGAAGGTCTCCTCCGTCGCGTCCGGCTTGTTCCAGTAGCCCTGCACGACGTTGGGCCCGCGCACGAGGAGCTCGCCGACGCCGGTCTCGGGGTCGGGCGCGTCGATCGCGAGGTCGACGACCGGCATCGCGAAGCCGACGGAGTCCGCGTGCTCGGCCGCCTCCTCGTGCGGGAGGTAGCTCGTCAGCGACGACGTCTCGGTCAGCCCGAAGCCGTTGCCGACGCGCGCGTCCGGGAACGCCTCGATGATCTTGTGCACGGCGTCGGCGGCGATCGGCGCGCCGCCGTAGGAGATGTACCGGACCGAGCTGAGGTCGGTGGTGGCGAAGTCGGGGTGGCGGGTCAGCGCGTGGTAGATCGCGGGCACGGAGGTGAGCATGTCCACGCCCTCCTCGCCGACGGTGCGCAGGAAGCCCTCGAGGTCCATCGGGTTGGTGGAGACGTACACGCGCGCGCCGAGCTCGTGGCAGACGATCAGCTGGCTGTTGCACCCGGTGACGTGGAACAGCGGGACGTTGACGATCGTGGCCAGCGCGTTGCCCGCGTCGCGGTCGACCCCGATGCAGCGGATTGCGTTCTCGCTGTTGGAGAGGAAGTTCGCGTGCGAGGTCATCGCGCCCTTCGGGAAGCCGGTCGTGCCGCTCGTGTAGAAGATCGCCGCGAGGTCGTCGGGGCCGAGGTCGTCGACGCTGACCGGCTCGCCGTCGGGCAGCGCGCCGAACGTGAAGGAGGCGCCGGAGTCGTCGATCACGTACTGCGCCTCGGCGTCCTTGAAGCGCGTATTGACCGGCACGACGACCGCGCCGGCGAGCTGCGCGCCCCAGAACGCGAGCACCCAGTCGAGGCCGTTGGGCAGGCGCAGCGCGACGCGGTCCCCGCGCTCCACGCCCTCGGCGCGCAGGCCTCCGGCGACCCGCGCCGCCCGCTCCCAGAGCTCGTCGTAGCTGACGCGGTCGCCGCCGATCTCGGCGACCGCGAGGCCGTCGGGATCGCGCTCGACCGTCGCCCGCAGCATGTGCACGAGCGAGTCGGGCCGGCCGCTGTAGCGCGCGATGCCGTCGGTGCCTCGCTCGACGCCGCCGGCGTCGTAGGGGTTGCGTCCTCGGGGCGCGGGCTCCGGCACCTCAGCTCCCTACCGCCGCACGCAGCTCGCGCCGCGCGATCGTCAGCTTGTGGACCTCGTCGGGCCCGTCGGCCAGGCGCAGCGTGCGCATGTGCGCGTACATCGACGCGAGCGGGAAGTCGTCGGAGACGCCGCCGCCGCCGTGGACCTGGATCGCGCGGTCGATCACGCGCAGCGCCATCGCGGGCGCGGCGACCTTGATCGCGGCGATCTCGGTGCGCGCGTGCTTGTTGCCGACCGTGTCCATCAGCCACGCGGTCTTCATCGTCAGCAGGCGCGTCATCTCGATCTCGATCCGCGACTCGGCGATCCAGTCCTGGACGTTGCCGCGCGTCGCCACCGGAGCGCCGAAGGTGACGCGCTCGTTCGCGCGGCGGCACATCAGCACGAGCGCCCGCTCCGCCGCGCCGATCGCGCGCATGCAGTGGTGGATGCGGCCGGGGCCGAGGCGCGCCTGGCTGATCAGGAAGCCGTCGCCCTCGTTGGCGATGAGGTTGGCGGCGGGCACCCGCGCGTTCTCGAAGCGCAGCTCCGCGTGGCCCTCCTGGTCGACGTAGCCGAAGACGGGGAGGTTGCGCACGACGGTCACGCCGGGCGTGTCGCGCGGCACGAGCACCATCGACTGCTGGCGGTGGCGCGGGCCCTCCGTGGTGGTCTTGCCCATGACGATGAAGATCCGGCAGCGCTCGCGCATCGCGCCCGACGCCCACCACTTGCGCCCGTTGAGGACGTACTCCTCGCCGTCGCGCTCGATCGACAGCTCGATGTTCGTGGCGTCGGAGGAGGCGACGTCGGGCTCGGTCATCGCGAAGGCCGAGCGGATCTCGCCGTCGAGCAGCGGCTGCAGCCAGCGCTCCTTCTGCTCGGCGGTGCCGAACTCGGTCAACACGCCCATGTTGCCGGTGTCGGGCGCCGCGCAGTTGATCGCCTCGGGCGCGATGTGCGAGCGGCCGCTGATCTCGGCCAGCGGCGCGTACTCGACGTTGCGCAGGCCGGGGCCGAGCTCCGGATCGGGGTGAAAGAGGTTCCAGAGGCCGCGCTGCTGGGCGTCCTGCTTGAGCTCCTCCATCACCGGCGGGTCGGAGTGCGGGTCGCCGGACGCGCGCAGCTGCTCCTCGTAGACGGCCTCGGCGGGATAGATCCGCTCCTCCATGAACGCGGTCAGGCGCTCCTGGAAGTCGCGGCAGCGGTCGGTCAGCTCGAAGTCCATGGCGGCACTCTGCCACCGCGCCGCGTGCGAGGCTTCGCGGATGCGCCTCGCCCCGACCAGCGACCTGTGGTGGAAGAACGCGGTCATCTACTGCCTCGACGTCGAGACGTTCTATGACGCCGACGGTGACGGCTGCGGCGATGTGGCCGGGCTGATCGAGCGGATCGACCACGTCGCCGAGCTCGGCGCGACCTGCGTGTGGCTGATGCCGCTCTACCCGACGCCCAACCAGGACGACGGCTACGACATCACCGACTACCTGAGCGTCGACCCGCGCCTGGGCGACCTCGGCGACCTGGCCGAGGCGATCCGGCACGCCAACGACCGGGGCCTCCGCGTGCTCGCCGACCTCGTCTTCAACCACACCTCGATCGAGCACCCGTGGTTCCGCTCGGCCCGCGCGAGCCGCGACTCGCCGTACCGCGACTACTACCTGTGGACCGACGACCCGTCGCACGCGCAGGGCACGACCGCGGACAACTGGACCTGGGACGAGGAGGCGGGGCAGTACTACATGCACCGCTTCCTTCCCTTCCAGCCCGACCTCAACATCGTCAACCCGGCGGTCCGCCGGCAGATCACCAAGACGGTCGGCTTCTGGCTCAAGCTCGGCGTCTCCGGCTTCCGCATGGACGCCGTGCCGTTCATGTGCGAGGAGGTCGGCGGCGACCAGCCCGACTCAGGCGAGGGCCGGCGTTGGCTGCACGCCCTGCGCGAGTACGCCGGCCGGCGTCGCGCCGGGGCGATGCTGATGGGTGAGGTCAACCTCGCGATCGACGACCTCGAGTCCTACTTCGAGGATCACGGCGACGCCCTGCACCTGCAGCTCGGCTTCCTCATCAACCAGCGGCTCTGGCTCTCGCTCGCCCGCGGCGAGGCGGCGCCGCTCGAGGACCTGATCCGGCGCCTGCCGGTGCCGCCGCCCGACTCCGGCTGGGCGACGTTCCTGCGCAACCACGACGAGCTGACGCTCGACAAGCTCTCCGAAGCCGAGCGCGACGACGTCTTCGCCGCGTTCGGGCCGGAGAAGGACATGCAGATCTACGGCCACGGGATCCGCCGCCGCGTCGCCTCGATGCTCGGCGGCGACGGCCCCCGGCTGCGCATGGCGTGGTCGCTGATGCTCACCCTGCCGGGGACGCCGGTGCTGCTCTACGGCGACGAGATCGGCATGGGGGAGGAGCTCGCGCTCGACGGGCGCATGAGCGTGCGCACACCGATGCAGTGGGCGCCCGGGGCGACCGGGGGGTTCTCGGCCGCGGAGCCGGAGCGGCTCGTGCGGCCGGTGCCCGGAGGCGAGTTCGGGCCCGACCACGTCAACGTCGCCGTGCAGCGCCGCGAGCCCGGGTCGCTGCTTGCGTTCCTCACGCGCCTGGTGCACCGCCGCCGCGAGGCGCCGGAGCTCGGCCTCGGGCAGAGCACCCTGCTGGAGAACGAGCCGCCGGCGCTGTTCGCCCATCGCTGCGACTGGCAGGGCTCGAGCGTGTTCGCGATCCACAACCTCTCCGACGGGACCGTCACGGCGGAGCTCGACCTCGGCGGCGAGGTGACGGGCGTCGAGGATCTGCTCGAGCTGCGCGAGCACCGGGTCGAGGGTGGGAAGCTGAGCGTCGAGCTCGACGCCTACGGCTATCTCTGGCTGCGCGCGCGCAGGGATTGAACCGCGCCGCCGGCGGTCAGCGCCGCGGCGGCGGCGAGTGCGCGCTTGTGGGTCGTGAGCCAGAGCTGGGGCGAGCGCGCGTGGGCCTTGTCGTCGAACGCGCCGTGCGCGCCCGGGTCGCCGGGCGGCGGCGCGAACAGGTTGTCCACGCGCTCCGGCGGGTCGATGCGCTGGGGCGCCTGCTGGGCCTTGATGTTCGTACGCCCGAGGTAGCGGTCCATCAGCCCGGACGCGACGCGCTCGCCGAGGATCGTGTAGACGGTCGGGAGGCCGACCCACAGCTCGCGCCGCGGGTGCTCGGCCGCCCACGCGATCGCGCGCGCGGCGACCTCGGGCTGGTAGATCGGCGGCACGGGCTGAGGATGGTGGTGCAGCCGGGTGCGGACCCAGTCGAACTGGGGCGTGTTGACGCCGGGCAGCTGGACGAGGCTCACCTTCACGCTCGAGCCCTCGTGCAGCAGCTCGGCGCGCAGGGAGTCCAGCGCTCCTTTGACCGCGTGCTTGGAAGCGCAGTAGCTCGCCTGCAGCGGGATCCCGCGCCGGGAGAGCGCGGAGCCGACCTGGACGATGACGCCCTGGTCGCGCGGGCGGAAGCGCCGCAGCGCGGCCTGGATGCCGTGCATCGAGCCGAGGTAGGTCACCTGGGTCACGCGCAGGAGCTCCTCCGGCGTGCAGTCCCACAGCTCGGCGAGGACGGCACTCATGGCGACGTTGACCCACACGTCGATCGGCCCCAGCTCCTGCTCGATGCGCGCGGCGGCGGCCTCGACCGCGTCGGCGTCGGCGACGTCGGCGGGCGCGACGCAGGCCCGCCGCCCGGCCGCGCGCACCTCTCCGGCGGCGGCGTTGAGCCGCTCCTCGCCGCGCGCGATCAGCCCGATGTCGGCGCCGCGCGCCGCGAGCTCGCGCACCGTCGCGCGGCCGATGCCCGCCGACGCGCCGGTGACCGCGATGACCTTCCCCTCGAGCGCCATGGCGAGGGGAGTGCCCGGAGCGGTCCGGGTCTACTCGTCGGCGCGGACCGCGAGCACCGCGGCCAGCGTGTCGGCCTCGTCGGCGCGCTTGTCGGGACGGTGGCGCAGCACGCGCGCGAAGCGCAGCGCGACGCCGCCGGGATACCGGGTGCTCCGCTGGATGCCGTCGAAGGCGATCTCGACGACGAGCTCCGGGCGGACGCGGACGACCCAGTCGCCGCGCTCGGTCGCCAGCTCGAGCAGGCGCTCGGTCTGCCAGGTGAGCATCGCGTCGGTCAGCCCCTTGAACGTCTTGCCGAGCATCACGAAGCCGGGCTCGCTGTCGCGGCGCGCGCCGAGGTGGAGGTTGCTCAGCCACCCGCGGCGGCGGCCGTGGCCCCATTCGGCGGCCAGGACGACGAGATCGAGCGTGTGCACCGGCTTGACCTTGAGCCAGCCCGCACCTCGCCGCCCGGCCGCGTAGGGCGCGTCGAGCGACTTCACGATCACGCCCTCGTGGCCCATCGCGAGCGCTTCGTCGAGCACGGCGCCGGCGGCAGCGGCGTCGTCGACGACGCGGCGCGGGACGCGCAGCCCCGCGGGCACGATCGCCGCCAGCACGCCGGCGCGCGCGGCGCCCGGCGCGTCGAGCACGTCCTCGCCGTCGGCGTGCAGGACGTCGAAGAACCGGGCCGACAACGGGATGCCCCGACCGGCGCTGACCTGGAACAGGTGCGGCCGGCCGTCGGCGCGCAGCGCGAGCGCCTCGCCGTCGAGCACCGCGCTGCGCACCGGCAGCGCGAGCGCGCCCTTGACGATCTCCGGCACGCGCGCGGTGATGTCGTCGAGCGTGCGGGAGAAGACCGCGACCTCGCCGCCGTCGCGGTGGACCTGGACCCGCAGGCCGTCGAGCTTCCACTCGACCGCGGCCGGGCTGAGCTTGCCCATCGCGGCCGCGATGTCGGCCGCCGGAGAGGCGAGCATCGGGCGCACCGGCCGGCCGACCTCGAGCCGGAACGCGCCGAGCGCCTCGGCCCCGCCGCCGAGCGCGGCCGCGGCCACCGCGCCGAGGTCGCCGCGCAGCATCAGCGCCCGCCTCAGGGTGGCGGCGGGGACGCCCGCGGCGCGCGCGGCCGCCTCGGCCATCACGCCCTCGAGCGCTCCCTGGCGCAGGTCGCCCGCGAGCAGGTGGCGCAGGAACCGCTGCTCGCGCTCCGTCGCCCGCCCGAACAGCGCGCCGAGCGCGGCGCGCCGGGCGCCCTGCGAGCCCGCGCCGCTCAGGCCGCCGATCGCCGCGAACGCCGCGTCGACCTCGCCGACGGTGAGCGAGGGCGCCGCAGCCGGAGCCGGCAGCTCGCGCAGCGCCGCCCAGCCCACGCCGATCTGCCGCTGGCGCAGCTCGCCGGACAGGAAGGCGACGGCGATCGGGGCCTCCTCGGGCGAGGCGAGGCGCAGGGCCTGCGCGAGCGCCTCGACCTTGCCGCCGCGGGCGCTCGTCGTGCTGACGGTCTCCGAGACGGCGGCGAGGTCGGCGAGCAGCACGCCGACATCGTCACAGCCGCGCGCACACCTTGTTCGCGCGCAGGTCCTTGCGGAGCGTGTCCGTGTTGACCTTGAGCCGGCGCTCGAGCGCCTCGCGCAGCCGCTGATCGTTGAGGAAGTACGCGCTCGCGACCATCTCCCAGCTGGTGTCGGCGATGAGCTGCTTCGCGCACGCGAGCTCCGCCTGGTACTTGTGGTTGGTCACCTCGGGGAGCCCCTGCTCCTTGAGCAGGCAGTCGGTGAAGTACTGCGTCACGCCCTCGTTGACGAACGTGTCCCAGAAGCCGTCGAAGGCGGGGTGGGCGACCCGGTGCATCGCCTCGTGGAGCGCGTTGCCGAACTTCGTGCGCGAGCGGACGTGGACCATGTGGGTCTGCCGGTCATAGAAGCCGCCCCAGTCCCCGTATTCGGTGGCGAGCTCGGTCGGCGTCAGCTGCCGCGAATCGTTCTGCTTGCGCTTGGCGGCCTCGTTGAAGGACCTCTCGTCGTCGTAGACCTTGAACTTGCCGTCGGTGACGGAGGAGCCGGGGAACTTGCCGCGGAGGTACGGGCGCAGGACCTGGCTCTCGTCAAACGCGGCCTGGATCCACTTGGGCGTGTTCTTGTCGATCTTCGAGTCGGTGGTGATGCCGGCGGTCTTGAGGGCGTGGGGCTGCGCGACCGGTTGGCGCAGCAGCCGGGTCGTCGCGCGATTGCCGATCGCGCGCTGGAGGCGCAGCACGTGCGCGACGTCCGGCGGCGGCAGGACGGCGCCGCTCCGGTGGCGGCCGCCGCCGGTGTGGTGCAGCGCATCGGATCTGAGCCGGGCGAGCACGTGTCCTCGGTGCGACAGTACGCCGATGAGCGAACTCCCGCCAGGGCCGTCCGAGCCGCCGGTCGTGCAGACCCTGCGCTGGCTGCTGCGGCCGATCGCGTTCCTCGAGTCGTGCCGGCGGCGCTTCGGCGACGCGTTCAGCGTCAGCTTCCTCGGCTTCCAGACGCCGATGGTGATGCTCTCGGACCCGGAGGCGATCCGGGCGCTCTACAGCGTCCCCGGGCACACGATGCCGCCCGGCCGGACCGCGACGCTGCAGCCGATCATGGGCGCGCGCTCGCTGCTGCTGCTCGAGGGGCGCGAGCATCTCGCGCGCCGCAAGCTCATGCTGCCTCCCTTCCACGGCGAGCGCATGCGCGCCTACGAGGCGATCGTGCGCGAGGCGGTGGCGCGGGAGGTCGACAGCTGGCCCGAGGGGGAGGCGTTCGCGCTGCACCCGCGGATGCAGGCGATCACGCTCGAGGTGATCCTGCGCGCGGTCTTCGGCGTCACCGACCCCGCCCGGCGCGCGCGGCTCGCCGACGGCCTGAGCGGGCTGCTGGCCGGCACGGCGTCGTCGGGGCTGCAGTTCAGCGTCCTGCTCTCGCGCCGCTTCGGCGGGCCCGATCCGCTCGCCGGCCTGCAGAAGCTCAGGCAGGAGATCGACGCGCTGCTCGGCACGGAGATCGCCGAGCGCCGGGCGGACCCGCGCGAGGACATCCTGTCGCTGCTCGTGAGCGCGCGCTTCGAGGGCGGCGAGCCGATGGACGACGCCGAGATCCGCGACCAGCTGATGACGCTGCTGCTCGCCGGGCACGAGACGACCGCGACCGGCCTCGCGTGGACGTTCGACCTGCTGCTCCGCCATCCGCACGTCCTCGCCCGGCTGACCGCGGCGGTCGAGGGAGGCGAGGAGCCCTACGTGCGGGCCGTCGTGTCCGAGGCGCTGCGCCTGCGGCCGGTGGTCCCGCTCGCGGGCCGCCGGCTCAGCCAGGAGCTGCAGGTCGACGGCCACGTGCTGCCCGCGGGCACGGACGTCACGCCCGCGATCTGGCTCACCCACACGCGCGCCGACCGCTACCCGGAGCCCTACGCGTTCCGCCCCGAGCGCTTCCTCGACGGCGCGCCCGCGACCTACGCCTGGATCCCGTTCGGCGGCGGCGTGCGGCGCTGCCTCGGAGCGGCGTTCGCGGAGATGGAGATGCGGGTCGCGCTGGCCGCGATCCTAGAGCGGCGGACGCTGCGGCCGGCGTCGTCGTCGGCGGAGCGGGTCGCTCGCCGCAACGTCACGTTCTCGCCGCGCGGCGGCACGCGCGTGATCGCGCGCCGGGCCGCGCATTTGCAGAACTGACGCGCGGCGGCGAAACTCCCCGGCCATGGGCGGGGATTCCGGTTCGATCAGGCTGTCCGAGGTCGTCGCCGCCCTCTCCTACGCCCTCGACCTTACGGAGGGCGAGCCGCCCGGCCACGCGGTGCGCTCGTGCCTGATCGGCATGCGGCTCGCGCAGGAGCTCGAGCTCGACGCGGCGACGCGCTCGGACCTCTTCTACGCGCTGCTGCTCAAGGACGCCGGGTGCTCGGCCAACTCGGCCCGGATGGCCGCGCTGTTCGGCGCCGACGACCACGTCGCCAAGCGCACGTCCAAGCGCATCGACTGGGCCGGCAAGCTGCCGGCGTTCCTGTGGTCCGTGCGCACCGTCGCGCCGGGCGGGACGATGCGCGACCGCGCCCTGCGGCTCAAGGCGATCAAGGACGAGGGCGAGGTGACGCGCTCGCTGATGCGGGCACGCTGCGACCGCGGCGCCGAGATCGCGCTGCTCGTCGGCCTCGGCACCGAGACCGCGGAGGCGATCCGCGCGCTCGACGAGCACTGGGACGGAGGCGGCCAGCCCCGCGGCCTGCGCGGCGAGGAGATCCCGCTGCCGGCGCGCATCCTGTGCCTCGCGCAGACGGCCGAGATCTTCCACGCCG
>JAXDGC010000156.1:0-7671 GCA_034665245.1 Solirubrobacteraceae bacterium
CCCGCAGCGCCTCGCATCGCAAGGCGCTGCTGGCCAACCTCTGCGTCGAGGTCATCGACCACGAGCGCATCAAGACCACCCAGGCCAAGGCCAAGGCGGTCAAGCCCGAGGTCGAGAAGCTGATCACGCTGGCCAAGCGGGGCGACCTGCACGCGCGCCGGCAGGCGATCTCGACCCTGCAGCATCCGGACAAGGGCGTGATCTACAAGTTGTTCGACGAGATCGCGCCGCGCTACAGCGCCCGTGAGGGCGGCTACACGCGCATCCTCAAGCTGGGCCCTCGGTCGTCTGATTCGACCGAGATGGTCTACCTCGAGCTGGTCTGACCGCCAAGCTGACGCTGGAGTACGACGGCGGCCCGTTCGCCGGCTGGGCCGCCCAGCCGGGGAAGCGGACCGTCTCCGGGGAGTTGAGCGCGGCGCTGGCCACCGTGCTGCGCGAGCCCGTCCACCTGATCGTGGCGGGGCGCACGGACCGCGGGGTCCACGCCCTCGGGCAGGTCGTCTCCTATGACGGCCCGCTGCCGTCCCTGCGCTCGGTCGACGCGGTGCTGCCGCGTGAGATCTCCGTGCTGGCCGCCGAGGAGGCCCCGCCCGGGTTCTCCGCCCGCCACGACGCGCGCTCGCGCTCGTACCGCTACCGCGTGCTCGCTCGCGACACGCCCTCGCCGTTCGAGCGCGGGCGGGCGCTGTGGTGGCCCGCCGCGCTCGACGAGGGCGCGCTGCGGGCCTGCGCCGAGCTGCTCCCGGGGAGGCACGACTTCACGGCATTCACGCCCTCGGACGGCTACCACCAGCGCTTCGAGCGCGACGTGCTCGAAGCCTGCTGGGAGCGGGTCGGTGACGTGCTCGAGTTCCACATCGAGGCCGACAGCTTCATGCGCCAGATGAACCGCGTGCTGGTCGGGACGATGCTCGAGGTTGCGTCGGGCCGGCGCTCGGTCGATGGCTTCGCGGCGCTCCTGAACGGCCGCCCGCGCGCGGAGGCGGGACGCACGGCCCCGCCGTACGGGCTCTACCTCGAGGCGGTGCGGTACTAGGAGCTAACCCCGCTTCGCGAGGATGCGCTGCAGCTCGCGGGCGAAATCCCCGATCGGCTGCGGGTCCGTCGGGGGCGTGATCGTGACGGGCTTGCCGACGTCGCTGTACTCGACCCGGTACTCCATGTGACCGCCGGTGATGCCGCCCGCGGAGTCCCGGTTCGCCGCCGGGGTGGTGAACTTCGTGGTGACCACGAGCCGGCGGATCGTGTCGTCGTCGGCGACCGCGGCCTCGAAGCGCGGGTGGCCGAACGCGCGCTTGACCTGCGCGCGCTGCGCCGGGGTGAGCTTGCCCTGTGGCACCGCGGCGGCCGCGCCCTGGGTCGGGAGCGTCTGGCTGAGTCGCTCGTACTGGTCCATCACGCCGTCGAGGTCGATCGTGCCGGTGTAGCGGGTCGCCTTGGTGCCGGCCACGGTCACCGCGCCGGCCCGCTTGACGCCGTCGACGGCGGCGAGCGGATCGAATCCGACGACGCCCTTCTGCTTGGAGGTCCGCGCCTGGCCGACGATCTGGCCGACCGCCTCGCGCCCGGCCTCGAAGTCCTGGCCGCCGAGGTTGATGAAGAAGTTGTCGCCCGTCGAGACGATCCGGCTCGTGAACTTCGTCGTCAGCCCCGCGAACGCGACCTTCCAGTCGAGGCTCGGAAGCTTGTCGCTGCCGTTGTTGCGCAGCGGGCCGTCGAACGTCAGCTCGAGCTTGTCGCCCACGGAGGGCGGAGCGTTGTCGAAGGAGATGCGGGCCGCGACGCTGACGTGCGCGCTCGGAAGCGGCTTGACGCCCGCGAGCTGCTGCTTCGCGCTCGTCTCCGACGACGCGTTGCCGGAGCCGCCGCAGGCGGCCACGACGACCGCGGCGACGGTGGCGACCAAGATCAGCGCGGCGCGGGTGACGTTCCTCGGCATGGCCCCAGCGTGGCACAGGGTCGGGCCCCGCAACAGGGCCCAGGACCGGTCCCGACCTGCAAGTTGAGACCGTCGGCCCTCCCGGACCGCGCTGCCCGGTGGCACCCTGCAGCGCCGTGAGGACTCTTCGTCGGATTCGCAGCGAGCGCGGCCAGGGCGCCGCCGAGTACATGGGCATCCTGCTGCTTGTCGCCGTGATCATCGGCGCGCTGATCGCCTCCAACCTCGACGGGAAGATCGCGAAGGCGACGAACGACATGGTCGCCCTGATCGCGGGCGGCGGCAAGGACGTCCCGGGTGGCGGCGCCGGCGGGCCGGGCGGCTCCAACCCCGGTGGCGGGACCCACCCCGGCGGCGGCGGGAACGGCCCCGGCGGCGGCAGCTCCACCGACGACGAGACGAAGAAGGCGATCATCTGCCTCGGCTCGACCGCGGAAGCCGGCAACTGCATCCGGGCCGCGGGCGCTCCGAACGCAGTCTCGGAGAAGATCAACGAGCGGGCGCGCGAGAAGCTCATGAAGGCCCAGCGCAAGCTCTACAACACGGCCCGCCCCGGCACGCCCGAGTACGTCAAGGCCCTCGCGGAGCGCGACGCGGCCCTCAAGGAGTACTTCGACAGCCGCAAGGTCACCAACAACTTCATCGTCAAGCCGCTGGCCCAGGTCCGCAAGGTCGTCGACCCGCGCTACAAGGACCTCCAGAAGGGGCTCACGAGGTTCGGCAAGGGCGCGAGGACCGCCAAGGCGCCACTGCGCCCCAACACCTCCTCGGGCGGCCCCATCACGAAGTCGCCCGCGAGCAAGTTCCTCAAGGGGCTGGGCAAGGTCGGCAAGGGCCTCGGGATCGCCGGCACCGCGCTCTCGCTGTACGACAATGTCAAGAACGATGGGCTCGCCAAGGGCCTGACCAAGACCGCCGGCGGCGTCGGCGGCGCGTGGGCCGCCGGCGCCGGGGTCGTGGCCGTCTGCGGCGCGGTCGGCGTCGCCACGGCCGGCGTCGGCGGCCTGGCGTGCGCCGGGCTCGCCCTCGGCGCCAGCTACTTCGGCGGCAAGTACGGCTCCCAACTCGCCGGCTGGGGCTACGATCGCGCCAAGGACGTCGCGCACTTCGCCAACGACAAGGTGTTCAAGCCGGTAGGCCATGCCACCACCACTGCAGTGAACAAGGTCAAGGACGTGGGCGAACAGGCGATCGACGGCGGGAAGAAGGTCATCGGGGCCCTGAACCCCTTTGGTTAGCTGCGCTATGCCCATGTTTCGAAAGAAGAGCCAGAGCCAGGCCGAGCGCCTGGCTTCTTGGCGTTCGGAGTCGCTGCAGCGCGGCGGCGCAGCCGACGACGGGCTCGCGGCGCTGCTCGAGGAGCTCGGGGCCGGCTTCGCGGTGCACAAAGAGGGCACGGTCGTGGAGGTCGGCGGCGGCCGGCTCTTCGTCGGGCCGATCGACGACGGCACCACGCTGTCGGGCTGGTCGCCGTTCGAAGGCTCCTACGACGCCGCCGAGCTCGCGGAGCTGCTGCGGCGCAACCTCGACCCGGGCCTCGTCTGGACGTCGCGGAGCGACGTCGGCGGCGAGGAGGAGCTGGGGGCGCGCTTCGCCGTCCCGCTCGACGGCTTCGAGCGTGGCGCGGTGCTGCTCGCGCTGGAGACGATGGCCGCCTCGCTCGGCGACGCGGCGCTCGCCGGGAGGGCCCGCGACGCGCGCAACCCTCCACGCGGCGAGGCCGAGGAGCAGCGGGCGAACGCTCGCGCCGCCGAGGCGATCAGCGTGGCGCTCGACGCGGTCGGGCTGCCCTCCGAGACCGATCCCGAGCGCCCCGGGATCTGGAGGGTGAGCACCGAGCGCGGCGGCGTGGAAGCCATCCTCCGCGACACGGGCGAGAGCCTGATGCTGATGCACGAGCTGGAGTACTCGCGGGGCGAGGACGATCTCGAGACCCTGCGCTGGCTGCTGGGGGCGAGCGACTGGGGCAGCGCGCGGCTCGGGCTGGCACTGCTTCCGGGCGGCCCTGGCCTGTTCGCCGCCGCCGCCGTCCCCGCCCATGCGCTCGAGCCGCAGGCGGTCGCCTGGGGCATGGGCGAGCTGCTGCTGCTCGCCGACGAGTACGACCGGCTGGCGGCGGGCTAGCCGATGATCGTCTTCGCGATCGTGGTCCTGGCCGGCATGGTCGGGCTCTACGCCGTCGCCATCAAGCGCATCTGGGCGGGCACCTCCGAGTACGACCCCTCCAATCCGCCCGCATGGTGGCCGTTCAGCCTCCCGTTGTGGCACGGAGTCTCGCGCGCCTTCCCCGTCCAGGGCGCGTGCGCGATCCTGCTGATCGGCGGCGGCATCGCCGGCGACCTCGTCGGCAAGGACTCGCCGGGCTACAACGTGGCGATGAGCGTCGGCCTCGCCGGCCTGCTCGGGGTCTTCGTCCTCGCGCTGCCGATCACGTTCTTCAACCGCCCGCGCTGCCTCGTCCCGCCGCACCAGCGCGACGATCCCGGCGCCTTCGCGGAGTGGCGCAGCGCGCGCCGCTAGCGCGACCGCACGCAGACCCGCCCGTCGGACAGCGTCTTCACGACCGCGCCCTTCGGGATCGCCGCGCTCTCGGCGGCGGCGCGGGCGTCCTGCATCGAGGCGAAGCAGATCCGCGGGCTGCCCGAGGGCGCGGGGGGTGTCGTTGCCGTCGCCGCCACGACCTGCGGCGCGCGCTCGGGCCCGCTCGCCGCGACGGCTACGCCGGTGGCCAGTGCCAGCAGGGCGGCACCCGCGAGCGCGATCCGCGCGCGGCCAGCGAGCAGGTGGCGGGCGCCGAGGTAGAGCAGGACCCCGGCGACTGCCGCCGCCGCGAGGTCGAGCGCGAGGTCGCGGTCGGCCAGCACGACCGCGCCCGTCACGAGCAGCGCCGCCCCGCGGAGCGGCGCGGGGACTCGCGCCCACGACGGCCGCTCGCGCTGCTCGGGGCGCGCCGCGGCCGCTGCCACGACGATCCCGGCGCCGGCGAGGCCGAGGCTCCAGGTGCGCAGGTCGCCGAGGTACGCGCCCCAGATCGTCTTGACCACCGCGTCGCCCCAGCTCGTGTCGAAGCCCTCGAGGGTGAGGGTTCGCGCGCCGATCCAGGCGGCGACGAGGGCGCCGCCGGCGAGCGCGAGCGCGAGGCCGCTGGCCCACAGCCCGCGGCGACGGTCACGCGCGGTCAGCGCGACGAGCAGGAGCCCCAGCAGCCCGACGACGAGCACGATCGGCGCCAGGCGGGTGGGGCCGCCGGCGCGGGAGGCGACGTCGAGCAGGCCACGCTCGCGGACGTTGCCGCCGATCGACATCAGTGACGGCTCGGCGTCGACCGGCAGCCGCTGGGCGAGCACGGGCGTGCGCGCGGCCACGGCCGCGCGGACCTGGGCCGCCATTCCGGGGACCCGCAGGGCCGGTCGCGGGTCGCTCCCGGTGAAGACGCCGCGGTGGAGCTCGCGCATCCCCACCCCGAACGCCGCCGCGAACTGCGGGCTCGTCACGACGTCGGCCGCGGCGTTCTCGAGCGCCGGCCGCAATGTCACGAGCCCGGGCGAGCGCTCGATGACGCCGGCCGAGAAGCGGGTGGCGATCTCGCCGGCGACCTCGTCCTGGGCGAGCGCCCCGACGGCGCGGTCGGCGAAGTGGCCGGGGTCGAGAATGGCCGAGCGCGCGTACAGCGCGAGCACCGCCACGACGATGCAGACGGCGGAGGCGAGCAGCGCGAAACGGGAGGCGATCGAGCCCATGACTGCATGCTAGGTCAGCCGGCCGAGCGTGCACTGGCCGAACGGGGAGGGTCCGGCCGCATCTATCCTCTCGGCCGTGCTGCGCGTCCTCCTCACCAACGACGACGGGATCGAGGCGGAGGGGCTGCAGGCGCTGCGGCGGGCGCTCGTGCAGGTGGAGGACATCGAGCTCGCGGTCATCGCGCCGGACTCCAACCGCTCGGCCACCGCGCGCTCGATCACCACGCGCCGGCCGATCTGGGTCGAGGAGGTGCCGTTCGGCGACGGCACCATCGGCTTCGCCACTGACGGCACGCCGGTCGACTGCGTCCGCTTCGCCTCGCTCGGCCTGATCGACGGCTTCACCGCCGATCTGATCGTCTCGGGCATCAACCACGGCTCGAACCTCGGCGACGACATCACCTATTCGGGCACCGTCGCGGCCGCGCTCGAGGGCGTGATCCTCGGCATCCCCGGCATCGCCGTTTCCCAGCAGTCCAACGCGCGCGAGATGGACTTCCGCCTCGGGCGCGTCTTCGACTTCGAGACCGCGGCCGCGTTCACCGCCCGGCTCGTCGAGGAGATCGACGACCTTCCGCTGCCGAAGGGCACGCTGCTCAACGTGAACTTCCCGGCGGGCGAGGTCGACGGCGTCGGGGTCGCCCGCCTCGGCAAGCGCATCTACCGCGACCAGCTCTCGCTCGTCGACGAAGAGTCCGGCCGCCGCCAGTACCGCATCTACGGCGACGCGCCCGACTACGAGCACGAGGAGGGAACCGACCTCGCGGCGATCGCCGAGGGCCGCGTCGCGGTCACCCCGCTGCACTTCGACCTCACCGACCGCCCCGGGATCGAGACCCTCCAGGCCTACGACCTCGCGCGACTGCTGGCCCCGGCGGCGGACGAGCTGACCTGAGATGGCGGAGGTCGCCGAGCGCGCGGACGAGCTCAAGCGCCAACTCGCCTACCACAACCACCGCTACTACGTCCTCGACGACCCCGAGGTCGGCGACGACGTCTACGACGCGCTGCTCGACGAGCTGCGCGCGATCGAGCGCGAGCACCCGGAGCTCGTCAGCCCCGACTCGCCGACCCAGCGCGTCGGCGCCGAGCCCGTCTCACGGCTCGAGAAGGTCACGCACCTGCAGCCGATGTACTCGCTCGCCAACGCCCGCTCGGAGGAGGAGCTGCGGGCGTGGGTGGCGCGCATGCGCTCCCATCTCGCGCGCGAGGGCATCGAGGACCCTGCCTTCGAGTTCGTCGCCGAGCCGAAGATCGACGGCCTGGCGATCTCGCTCGTCTACCGCGACGGCGTGCTCGAGCGCGGCGCGACACGCGGCAACGGCGAGGTGGGGGAGGACGTCACGCACAACCTGCGCACGATCCCGTCGATCCCGCTCAGCTTCGACGACGCGCCGCCGCTGATCGAGGTCCGCGGCGAGATCTACATGTCGCTGAGCGACTTCACCGCGCTCAACGAGCGGCGCGCCCAGGCCGGGCTCCCGACGTTCATGAACCCGCGCAACTCGGCGGCGGGGACGATCCGCCAGCTCGATCCGCAGCTCGCCGCCGAGCGGCCGCTGTCGATGTGGTGCTACGCGATCGGCGCGACCGACGGCATCTCGTTCGCGAGCCACTGGGAGTCGCTCGAGTGGCTGCGCGAGCACGGCTTCCGCGTCAACGACGACGTGAAGAAGCTCGGCTCCGAGGACGACGTCGTCGCCCAGTGCCTGAGCTGGCAGGAGCGCCGCGGGGCGCTGGATTTCGAGATCGACGGCGTGGTCGTGAAGGTCGACGACGTCGAGCTGCAACGCCGCCTCGGCGTCGTCGGGCGCGACCCGCGCTGGGCGATCGCGTGGAAGTTCCCGCCCACCACCGCGGTCACGAAGCTCAACGACATCCTCTGGAACGTCGGCAAGTTCGGCGACCTGCACCCGTTCGCGTCGCTCGAGCCCGTCCACGTCGGCGGCGTCACGGTCAAGCTCGCGACGCTGCACAACGAGGAGGACC
>JAXDGC010000157.1:0-15363 GCA_034665245.1 Solirubrobacteraceae bacterium
GGAAGCTGGACCTTCGTGTCCGTGGATCTGTCGTCCGTGCCTCAGGCCGGGAGACCCGGCAGCAGCAGAGGGTTCGTGGCCGGGGGGATCGCCGGGCCGGGGCGGCCCAGGCCATAGCCCTGGCCGCCGTGGATGCGCGGCCGCGCGACGGTCAAGTCGTCCTGGAGCCGTCGCAGGAAGCCCAGCATGTCGAGGTCCTCGATGCCTTCGGCGATCACGAACGCGCCCGTCTCGGTGGCGAACGTGGCCATCGCGAGCAGCACCGCGCGCGCGCCTGGCTCGCTCATCGCCGCGACGACGACGCTGCGGTCGATCTTCACGAACTCGGCGTGGACCTGGCGCAGCATCTCGAGCCCGGAGTTGCCGGTGCCGACGTCGTCGACGGCGAGTTGCAGACCCGCCGCGCGCAGGCGCCGCAGGCTCCTGACGACCGAGGATATGCGGCCGCCGAAACGCTCGGTGACCTCGATCACCACGCGGCTCGGGTCGATCCCGGAACGCTCGACCGCCCCGACGAGCCAGCCGTCGCTGTCAGCGTCGAGATCCAGTGTGCGCGGCGAGATGTTGATGAACAGCAGGGCCTCGACCGGTAGCTCCGCGACATGCGACAGCGCCTTGTTCACGCAGAGCATGTCGAGCTCGTGGACGCGGCCGACCTGCTCGGCGATGTCGAACGCCTCAGCGGGGCCGGAGAACCCGTAGCCCTGCGACGGCCGAGCCAACGCCTCCACCCCGACGAGCGAGCCGCGCTCGAGGTCCCAGATCGGCTGGAACGCGATCTCCACATCCTGCTCGTCGAGCAGCCGGCGCAGCGCCTGCACCTTCGCGCCCGTGGTGATCACGACGCTGCCGCGGATGTCCTCGAAGCACACGAGCGCGTTCCCGCTGCGGCGCTTGGCGTCGTGCAGCGCGGCATCCGCCTCTCCTCTCAGCGTCGCGACATCCTGGCCGTGCCGCAGCACGCTCAGTCCGAGGCTGACGGTGACCTGGGCGCCGGCGAGCCGCCGCCGGACCCGGTGCAGGGCAATCGCCGCGCCCTCGGCGTCGGTGCGCGGCAGCAGCAGCGCGAACTCGTCGCCGCCGATGCGGAAGGCGCGGTCGCTCGCGCGCCCATCGCGCAAAAGGCGCGCCACCCGCAACAGCAGCTCGTCGCCGTGGCGATGGCCGTGGCGGTCGTTGAGGAACTTGAAATCGTCGATGTCCAGGATTGCGAGCGCGAGCGGCTCGTCATGCCGCGCGGCGAGCGCGACCGCCTGCTCGAGATCGTCATGGAAGGCGCGCTGGTTCGGGAGGTCGGTGAGCCCGTCGAGCGTCGCGCGCTCGAGCGCGAAGCGGTGGCTGCGCATCAGGCCGCGGCCACCTACGAGATAGAACACGGCGCCACCGCCGAGCAGCCCGAGCAGCGCGATCAGCGCCATCGAACGCCGGATCTTGCCCAGCTCGGTGTCGAAGAACTGATGGTCATACGACGCCTCGAGCGCAAAGCGGCCCGTTGGCAAGTCGAGCGGAGTGACGAACTCGAAGTCGCGCGCGTCTCGGCGTGGATCGGCCTCGCGTCCTGCGTAAGCTCGCCCATGGCGCAGTGCGGCCGCGATACGGGGGTCGCGGTCAAGTGTCCCGATGCGCCGCTCGTCGTATCCGGCGACGATCCTGAAGCGCGAGTCGACCAGCAGTGTCTCTCCTGTCCCAGGTCGCTTGGCCGCGACTGCGACCACACGGGCGATCTCGCGCTTCGCGATCGCCGGCGTCTCGCCCGCGGCGACCGCTTCCAGCGCCTCCGCCTGCGCGCGCTGGTACACCGACTCCTGCTCGATCACGCGCCGTTCGAGCACGCGCGTGACCTCGAAGTACCCGACGCCCGATACGAGGGCGAGCGTCATCCCGAGGGCGAGCGCGAGCCGTGGCCCGAAGCCGAGGCGGAGCTTGCGACCACTCCGCAGCACGGCACGGCTGTTCGCGTACAGAGTCATGCACGTCCATCGACACCCTGGTCGCGGGGCTTGACCGTGGAGGACGCCGAGCCGTGGCAGCCGCCCAGCGCTCGCTCATCGCGATCGCGCGGACCGCTGAGCGCGGCGTGCCTTAGAGGTGGGTGGTCGCTGGTTCGAGCCCCGCCGCGCTCAGCGCGGACGACGACCCGACACAACCTCCGTCGAGCATCATCGCGACGAACGCCTCGACGACCGCGGGCTCGAAGTGCGAGCCCGCGCAGCGCTCGAGCTCGGCCAGCGCTTCGGCCGGCGGCCGCCCGGCGCGGTAGGGACGATCGGCCACCATCGCCTCGTACGCGTCACAGACGGCGACGATCCGAGCGGCGGGCGGGATCGCCTCGCCCTGCAGGCGGTCGGGGTATCCGGTGCCGTCCCAGCGCTCGTGATGGCTGCGCGCGATCGGCGCGATCGCGGCGAGCGCTGTGTCGGCGAGCAGGATGCGCTCCCCGACGACGGTGTGGGTCTGCATGAACTCCCATTCCACGTCGGTGAGGGGTCCGGGCTTGCCGAGGATGGCGTCCGGGATCGCGGTCTTGCCGACGTCGTGGAGCTCTCCACCGAGGCGGGCCTCCTCGACGGCGTCGACATCGGCGCCCAGCCGCCGGGCGACCTCGGCTGCCCAGCCACCGACCTCCTGGGTGTGCGCCCGCAGGGCCGGGTCGCGCTCGCGGACGATCTGCAGCAGCACGTGGGTGGCAGACCGCTGTGCCACGGCGGTCCGGCGCGCGCCCTTGTCGGCGTACATCCGCTGATCGGCCAGGCGTAGCGCCTCGGTCGGATCGTCGGCCTCGGCCGGGATGCGCACGCTTCCCGCCGACGCGTTGATGACGAAGCCCTCGCCGTGACTCGTCAACGCCGCATGTGCGCGGGCGATCGCGTCGTGCTGGTCGGCGCCGGTCACCACGCAGAACTCGTCGCCGCCCATTCGGTAGGCGCCGGCGACCGCCTCGGAGAGCGCCGCGGCGAGCCGCTCGAGCAGGGCATCCCCGGCGGGGTGGCCGAACGTGTCGTTGTAGTCCTTGAATCCGTCGAGGTCGAACAGCGTCAGTGCGATCGGGGCGTCGACGGTGGCCGTCCGCACCACTTCGGTCAGGTCTGCGATCAGCGCGCGGCGGTTGCCGAGCGACGTCAGGGCGTCGGTCATCGCCTCGACCTGGCTGCGGCGCAGCAGCCGCTGATTCTCCACCAGGGTGGTCGCCTGACGTATGAGCACGACCACCAGGCTCGCCGCCGCGAACGCGACCGCCTGCGTGCTGTCGGTTGCCAGCGCGCTGTACAGCAGCACTCCCACGGACGTGGCCGCGAACGCCGTCGGCAGCGCGATCGAGCGGCGAAGCGGCTGCGGCGGCGAGCGGTGAAGCTGCAGGACGAACACCGCCGTCGCGAGCAGCCAGCCCGACAGCAGGTATCCCGGCACCGTCGCGCCGTTCGGGGCGCGCGAAGGATGGGCGAGCATGGCGTGGACGTCGATCGTCTCGGAGATGCCGAAGGCGAGGATCCCCAGCATCAACGGCAGCCAGTGCACCAGTCGCCAGCCGTTGAGCAAGGCCGCGCCGAGCAGGAAGCCGACGACCAGGACGTCCAGCAGCGGGTAGGTGCTCCGCAGCGCGGTGGTCCAGGACGATGCGCCGGCCGGGGCCAGGTGCGGCGTGACGAGTACGAACACCGCCGCCGCGGCGAAGGCGCCGAGCAATCCGTCGATCGCCTGGCCGAGGCCGAACCGCGGGCCGCGCGTGCGGAGGAGGAGCGCGAGCGCGCCGTAGAGGAGCGGGTATCGCGCCAGCCAGACGGCGTCACCGAGAAAGGCCTCCGGGGGTGCCGCGACGCGGCCGCTCGGCATTCCGAGGCCCGCGCCCAGGCCGGTCAGGACGAAGCCGGCGGCCAGGAGAAGGTGGGCGTTCCGGTCGGTGCGGGTGCGGACGCCGCGAGCGAGGGCGGCGGCGAGCGCGAACAGCCCAAGCCCGCTGAGGCATGCCCGGTACAGCGGCTCGGCGGACGGCCCGGCGGCGATCGCCGCCAGCATGACGGCCAGCAGGCCCGCGGTGCCGCCGACGCCCAACCGGACCCAGGGGTCGCCAAGAATCGCCCGGGGGCGCGGAACCGCGACGACGCTCGAGCGAGGAGCCACAACCAGGTAGTCGACGGAGAACCGCCGACACTTGACCTCATGGGAGGATCCGGGGCCGGATGGATCTCTGCCTGATGATCGAGGGCCAGGAGGGCGTGACGTGGCCGCAGTGGCTGGCGCTGGCGCAGGCCTGCGAGGCCCACGGCGTCCCCGCGCTCTTCCGCTCAGACCACCAGCTGAACCTCGCGGGCCGCACCGAGCGGGGCTCGCTCGACGCGTGGGCGACCATCACGGCCCTGGCCGCGCACACGAGCACGCTGCGGCTCGGCACGCTCGTCTCGCCGGTCACGTTCCGCCATCCGTCCGAGCTGGCCAAGGTCGTCGTGACCGCCGACCACGTCTCGGACGGTCGGGTCGAGCTCGGCCTCGGCGCGGGCTGGCACGAGCGCGAGCACGCCGCGTTCGGGTTCGAGTTCCCGCCGCTGAAGGTGCGCATGGACCTTCTCGCCGAGCAACTCGAGATCGTGCACGGCCACTTCGCCGACGGCGCGTTCTCGTTCGCGGGCGACCACTACCGGATCGAGGACCTCGACGCGCGACCGAAGCCGGTCCAGCGCCCTCACCCGCCCGTGCTGATGGGGGGTCAGGCGGGCCCGCGCGGCGCTGCGCTGGCCGCCCGCTGGGCGGATGAGTACAACGCTCCGTTCGCGGCGCTCGAGGACGTCGTGGCGATGAAGGAGCGCGTCGCCGCGGCGTGCGAGGCGGCGGGGCGCGAGCCGATCCCGTTCTCGCTGATGACCGGTGTGGTGGTCGGGCGCGACCGCGGCGAATTGCGCGACCGCGCCGCGCAATTGGCCGAGCGTCAGGGGCCCGACGCGGACCCCGACGCGTTACTCGCCTCGCCCGAGCCGGCGTGGATCGTCGGCACGGTCGACGAGGCCGCGGAGCAGCTCGGCGCGCTGCGCGACGCCGGCGTGGCCCGGGTGATGTGCCAGCAGCTGCTCCACACCGACCTCGACGCGGTCGCCCTCATCGGCCGTGAGCTCGCTCCGATGGTGGCGTAGAGCTCAGCGCGTGATCGAGTAGCGTCGTTGCGAATGCGCGGTGGTCCGCTCGCCGGAGGCGCCGGACCGGTCGCTGCCCGCGAACCGGTCGGCGCGTCTGCGCGACCATCGCCCGCGGCGGCGGGCGGCCTGCGGGACTTCGGGCGCCGCCACCGCACCCTGATCACCGTCGCCGGTGCGCTTGCCACGGCTGCGGTGCTCGGAGTCGTGGTCGCGGGACGGTGGGATCAGTTCTCGCACGCGGTGTCCGGCACGCCGCTGTGGGTGATCGCCGTGACCGCGCTGTTGCAGGTCGTCGCGCTGGTCTCGCGCAGCGAGGCGTGGCACCTGAGCATCGAGGCGGCGGGCGGGACGGTCGCCCGGCGCGTCCTCTATCGCGCCTCGAGCATGCAGGTGCTCGGCAGCCTCCTCAGCGGCCAGGTCGGCGTGGCGGCCCGGATCGCGGCGTTGCGCCGCTCGTCCCCGGAGGTGAGCCCGCAGGTGCCGACCCTGATCGCCTCGGAGTTCCCGATCCTCGCCGTCGAGGCGACGCTGGCGGCGCTCACCTCGTTCACGCTCGTCGGCCCGCTCGGCCTGCCGTGGTGGCTGCCGCTGATCGGGCTCGCGGTGATCGGCACGGCCAGCGCCGGCCTGCGCCACCTCGCGCTCCGCAAGACCCGCGAGCTGTGGAAGGGCCTCGCGGTGCTGCGCAGCGCGCGCGGCGGCAGCCGGGTGATCGGCTTCGTGCTGGTCGCGGTGTTCGCGCAGATCTTCCGCAACTGGATGCTGCTGCACGCGGTCGGCGTCGATGCCTCGTTCCTCGACGCGATCGCTGTGCTGATCGCGGTCGTGACGCTCGGCCAGCTCCCGGTCGGTCCGAGCGTCGGCGCCGCGGCCGCGGTGCTCATCCTCGGCCGCGGCGGGGTGGCGGCGGCCGCGGCGGCAGGGGTGCTGATGACGGTGACGGGCACGCTCGGCGGGCTGGGCTTCGCCGCCTGGGCCGCCGGCGACAAGCTGTGGCACGGCAGCCGTCGGGCCCGGCTGCGGCGCGCTCGCCGGTCCTAGTCCCGGCCCGCCTTGAGCAGGAAGATCTCGATCTCCATGTCGGGGCCCACGTGATGGTTGGAGATGAACGCGAGCACGCCGCGGCCGGACAGGCGCTCGATCTCGGAGATGAACTTGTGCTGCATCGCGGTCTGGAAGGCGCTGCGGGTCTCCTGGACCATCGTGGTGCGCTGGAGCTCGATCATCGTCTTCTCGACGTCGGTGTAGACGCCGCCGAGCACGCAGGCGAGCAGATCGCCGCCGAGCAGCAGGGACTTCGCGGTGACCGGAACCCGGTGGTAGTAGCGCTGGTGCAGCGCCACCATGGCCTCGGTGACCGCGACGAGCAGCGCATCGCCGGTGAGCGCAGTGCTGGGGGCCGGCATGGCGGCCTTCTCTCTCGTCCCTCGGGGCGGTCGCGCGCGAGGCGAAGGGCGTAGACCCGACGAGCGATGTCATCATCACCGTAGCGCGCCCGGCCCGCGCTTGGGTCTGCTGACGGTCTCATCCCAGGCTCATCCACCGTGCCTACGGTGCGCACCATGACCGACAAGCTGAAGAAGGTCCTCATCACCGTCGCCGCGCTGGCGGCCCTGGCGCTCGGCGGCGCCGCCCTCGCGGGCGCCGCATCGGGTGGGAGCACCTCGGGCGACGCGTCCCGGGCCATCACCGGCGATGCGAAGGCGCGCGCGGAGAAGGCCGCGCTGGCCGAGACCGGCGGCGGGAAGGTCGATCAGACCGAGCTCGACAACGAGAACGGCGCGACCTACGAGGTCGAGGTCGCCAAGACCGACGGCTCCAAGGTCGACGTCCGGCTCGACGACGCCTTCAAGGTGGTCGTCGCGGAGCCCGACGGCGAGTCCAGCAGGGAGATGGCGGACGAAGCCGGCCGCTAGCCGGTCTGCAGCAACCCGTGAGCCCTCGGGGCGTACGCTGAGCGAGGAAATTCCTCCCGTTACGTGCGCTGACTGGTTACGATCAGATGAGCATTCACCGCGATCACAGTCAGGCTGCCATGAGCACACGAGCCGTGAAGAACAACCCGCAGGCCCACGGCGACGTGCTCACGGCGATCTCCGACGGGATGGTCGGCCTGCTGAAGGAGTTCTACGGCCGCGGGCCGACGCGCACGAAGACCTACTACGAGGACGACCTGGTGGTGTGCCTGCTGCGCGGGGGCTTCTCGCGCGTGGAGCAGACGCTGCTGGAGGGTGGCCGCGGCAAGGCGGTGATCCAGCAGCGGATGGATTTCCAGGACCTGATGCGGAGGCGCTTCGAAGGGGTGATCGAGGACGCGACGGGCCGGAACGTGATCGGCTTCATGAGCGGCAACCAGCAGGATCCGGACATCATGTGCGAGGTGTTCATCCTCGCCCCGACCGATCTCGTCGACGACCACGAGCTGCCGGCGCATCGGCAGCCGGCCCAGGTGACGCCCGAGGTGGCCGAGGACGTGGTCGACACGTCCGGGTCGGCTTGACGCGCGGAGTAGCGTAGGAGTCGGAGGGCACCATCGTGAGGTCGGCGCAGGGCCGGCAGCACGACGCTGACTTCCGAGGTTTTCCACCGAAACCCCGGGAGCTGCCGTGCGTCATCCCAACTCGATCGCCGCCCGCGCAGATGCGCTGAGGCCCTTCGTCTGCTCCTCGTCGCACGGCAGCCTGAACTCCGACTGGGTCCATGTCGCGGGTGCGCTGGACATCGCCACGTCGCCGGAACTGGAGCGGACGCTGCGCGAGTCGCACGCGCGACTCGTGGTGCTCGACCTGCGCGGACTCGGCTTCATAGACAGCGCGGGCGTGCACACGATCGTGAACGCCAGCCTCAGCGCACGGCGGGACGGCCGCCGCCTGGTCCTCATCCGCGGCATCCCGAACGTCGATCGCGTGTTCAGGCTGACCGGCAACGCGGATGAGGTGGAGATCGACGACCTCGATCCGACCCATCGGTTCCAGCGCCATGGCGCGCCGGTCCTGCGGATCGCCGAGGACGCGCTGGTCCCGTGAGCGCCGCTGCGCCGCCGCGGGGACCGCCGGAGACGGTCCCGATCGCGCACGAGACATCGGAGCGCGTCGTGCGCACCATGGTGTTCGCGATCCCACCCGTCGCCCTCGTGGCCGGCGGCTGGCTGGCCTGGGGCGGGACGCTGCACTGGCACGACCTCGTCGTGCTGGCGATCACCTACACGCTGAGCGGGCTCGGCATCACGGTGGGCTTCCACCGCCTCTTCACCCACCGCAGCTTCAAGACGACCCGCGGCGTTCGCGCGCTGCTCGCCGTGCTCGGGTCGATGGCGGTCGAGGGCCCGGTCATCGAGTGGGTCTCGACCCACCGCAAGCATCACCGCTTCTCGGATGCCGAAGGGGACCCGCACAGCCCGCACGTCGAGCAGGCGCCGGGGTGGCGCGGCGCCCTGCGCGGGCTCGCCCACGCGCACGTCGGCTGGATGTTCCGCGGCAAGGACATGGCCAACCCGGCGCGCTACGCGAAGGATCTGCTCGCCGACCGCGACGTGCGCTTCATCAGCCGCACCTTCCCGCTCTGGGTCGCCGTCGGCATGCTGGTCCCGTTCTGCCTCGGCTTCGCCCTCACCGGGTCGCTCACGGGCGGGCTCACGGGCCTGCTGTGGGGCGGCGCCGTGCGGGTGCTGCTCCTGCACCATGTGACCTTCTCCATCAACTCGCTCTGCCACTTCTTCGGGCGGCGGCCGTTCGCCACCGGCGACGAGTCGCGCAACCTCGCCTGGCTGGCACCCATCGCCTTCGGCGAGGCCTGGCACAACAACCATCACGCCTTCCCGACTTCGGCGCGACATGGCCTTGGTCGCCGGGAATTGGATCCCGGCGCCTGGCTGATCTCCGCGCTCGAGCGCTGCCACCTGGCCTGGGACGTCGTCCGGATCAGTCCCGGACGCCAACAGGCCAAGCGTGGACCCGCGGCCTCCTGATCCTCCTCCCGGGACCCGCCCGTCCTGCCCGACCGCTACCCGTAGTGGTCGGGCGCGGCATCCCTAGCCGCCGGTCGTCTCCGACTCCATCCACAGCGCGTCCTCGAACAGGAGCCGGCGCGCGGCCTCGAGATCGCCCGAGAGCGGGCGGTCGGCCATGTCGGGGTCCAGCCGCGCGGCGGCGGCCGCATGGAGGCCGCGGACGCCGGCGCCCGTGGGGAGACGGCCGCCGAGCCGGAGCGCGCGGACCGCGAGCACCAGCTCGGCGGAGACGGCGACCGACATCCGCGCGAGCGCGTCCGAGGTGCGGCGCGCGGAGTGCCCGGCGAAGTTGGCGTGCGACTCGATCCCCGACTGGACCGACGTCGTCTGGGACGCTGCGGTCGCCGCCAGCGAGCGGACCTCGGCGGCCGCCGCGTGGGCGGTGTACTCGAGGATCATCGCGCCGGAGTCGGGGCCCGGGTCGAGCGCCAGCTGCGGTGTCAGGCCGGTCACCTCGGGGTCGAGCAGGGCGCTCACGCGCGCGGCCACGAGCGACGCCGACTGCGCCATCGCGCCGCGCAGCGAGTCGAGCGCGAGCGTCAGGACGCCGGCGTGGAAGTTGCCGTTCGGCAGCGCGACGCCGTCGCGCGGGAGCATCAGCGCGTTCTCGCCCGCCACGTTGAGCTCGATCTCGAGCACCCCGGCGAGTCGCTCGAGCGCGTCGAGCAGCGTGCCCTCGACCTGCGGCACGCAGCGGAACACGAAGGCGTCGTGGATCGCGCGCCCGGCCCCGCGCTCGCGCTCCTCATCGCCGAGCAGCTCGCGCAGCCGCCGCGCGACCTCGACCTGGCCGTGGTGCGGGCGCGCGGCGTGCACGCGCGGGTCGAGCACGGCGAGATCCGCGCCGGCGGCCTCGTAGGAGAGCGCCGCGACGCCGAGCGCGGAGTCGAGCAGCCGCGAGGCGTCGTGGAAGACGAGCGCGGCCTGACCGATGCTGACGGCGTTGGAGCTCATGAACGCGATCCCGTCGCGCGGGCCGTAGCGGACCGGCTCGAGGCCGTGCGCGGCGAGCGCCTCGCCGGCGGGGAGGACCTCGTCGCCGACCCAGCACTCTCCCTCGCCCCCGAGCGCCGTTCCGATCTCGGCGAGCACCGTCAGGTCGCCGGTGCCGAGCGAGCCGAGCTCGCGCGCGAACGGCGTCACGCCGGCGCGCAGCGCGCCCAGCAGCGCGTCGAGCAGCCGCTCGCCGACGCCCGCGCCGCCGGCGCCGAGCTGGTTGGCGCGGACTGCCATCGCCGCGCGCACGACCTCGACGGTCAACGGTGCCCCGCCACCGCCGGCGTGGCTGCGCAGCAGCCGCCACTGGTGGTCGCCCTCCTCCTCATCCGCCGAGGGCGCGGAGCGCAGCGAGCCGACCCCGGTGGTCACCCCGTAGAGCAGCTCGCCGCGCTCGAGCAGGGTGCGCACAAGCCGCTCGGCGGCGGCGTTTCGCTCGCGCGCGGCGGGATCGATCATCGCCTCGGCGCGGCCGCGCGCGATCGCCACGACCGCCGCCGGCGTGAGGCTGCGCCCGTCGAGGGTGATCACGGGGCTCGGGTAGAGCGACGTTCAGCCCTCTAGAGGACCGACAGCTGGGGCAGACGCCGTTTGAGCTCGTCCACCTGCGCTCCGTCGACGGCCGTGTCCGAGAGGTTCACCAGCTCCAGGCTCTCGAGCGAGAAGAGCGGCGAGATGTCCCGCACGGGCGAGCCCTGCAGCTGCAGGATGCGCAGGCGCGTGAGGCCGGCGAGCGCCCCGACGTCCGTCACCCGCGTCCCGGCCAGCGTGAGCTCTTCGAGGCTCTCGAGCCCGCCGAGCGGACCGATGTCCTGAAGGGGTGTGCGGTCGAGGTCGAGCTCGCGCAGGGCGCTCAGCGCTCGCAGCGCGGAGACGTCCTCCACCGCTGTTCCCGCCAGCGTGAGGCGCCGCAACGCGCGCAGCTCGGCGAGTGGCGACAGGTCCCGGGCCTGAGTGTCGTCGAGCGCGAGCACGTCGAGCCCCGTGAGCGACCGCAGCGCCGCGAGGTCGCTCACCGGCGTCCCGATCGCGCGCAGCTGCCGCAGCCTGCCGGCCCGCTCGAGCCCGTCGAACGACGCCACCTGCGTGCCGGTGAGGTCCAGGCGCTCGGCGTCCTGCAGCACGGGCAGGTCCGAAAGCGGGGAGAGGTCGCGCACGGGGGTGTCGCGGATGTTCAACGAGCCCAGCCGGCGCAGCCCGGACAACGGGCCGAGGTCGGCCACCGAGGTGTTGGAGACGTCGAGCTCGGACAGCTGCTCGAGGTCGCTCAGGGGTGACAGGTTCTCGACCGGCGTCGAGTTGAGCTTCAGGTACTCGAGCTGCGGCAGGCCGCGCAGCGGCGCCAGATCGGTGACGCGGGTGCGGGCGACGTCCAACCGGCGCAGCTCGTGCAATCCCGCCAGGGGTCCGAGGTCCGCGACACGCGAGCGCGGGACCTCGAGCACCTCGAGGTGCACGAGGCCGCTCAACGGGCTCAGGTCGGCCAGTGGATGATCGATGTGACGATGGCGGTCCGTGACCGTCAGGCTGAGCTCCCGCAGGCCCGGCGCGGCCTGAAGCGGCGTGAGGTCGTCGACCTCCTCGTTGACGCAGTCGATGCGCTCGACGTCGTCCGGCCAGTCGCTTCCGCAGAAGCGCACGCCTCAGAAGCCCTTGCGGTAGTGCTTGACGAGCCAGTCCATCAGCTTGCGGTCCTCCGCGGCGCTTCCGAGCAGCTCCCCGTAGTCGTTGATCGCGCCGTTGATGAGGGCGTCGGCGGCGGCCTTCTTGTTCTTGGTCGCCGGCATGCTCTGCTTCTTCAGCTTGCCCTGGATCCTGACCGTCGCGTGCGCGACGCCCTCGGACAGGATCGCGTCGAGCGTGGTGACGGTGCTCGGCGACGGCTGTTGCTCGTGGATGGTCAGATGCTCCATCTTCGAGACCTCGAGCAGCGACTTCTTCTTCTTGTCGAAGGTCTTGGCGCCCGGGTTCTTGATGATCTCCTTGGCCGTCTCGCGGACGAATCCGTGGGCATCCACCGCTGCGTCCCAGGCCTTGCGCAGGTACTCGCTCGCCACGCGGCGAGCCTCGTCCTCGAACGTGACCTTCCCGCCGGAGGCCTTCACGCCCGGGGTGAAGACCTTGCCCACGAACTTGCTGACCCCGAGGCTGCGGGCCGGAAGCTCCTCGTAGTGAGCGGCGTTGCAGACCTTCTTGGCATCGGTCATCGCCTCGAAGCCGGGGCTCTTGTAGTAGCCGAGGTCGTCGACGTCGGGACTGGCGAGGTGGGCGGACTCGTGGATGAGCGTGATGATCGCTTCCGTCCGGTCCTTCACCTCGGCCACGTCCCCGGTCAGGTGGATGTGCTGGATGTCGTGCCTCGCCCAGCCCCCGAGCCCGACCTGGTCGTCGTCGCGGTTGTAGTCGGTGTCGATGGCCGTGTCGGCCTTCGCCATCGCGGCCTTCAGCGCCGCCTTGGCCTGCCCGTAGCGAGCCTTCGCCAGCGCGGCCTGGGTGCCGAAGACGTCCTTGAGCCCGGCGTCGTCGGCCATCGCCTTGTCGATCTCGTCGGCAGCCTCGCGGGCGACGTCCTGCAGCCGGGTCTTGTCGGCGGGCTTGAGCTGTGTCTCGGCGTCGGCGACCGACTTGTAGACGTCCTCCGTGTCGGTCCCGAGAACGCCCGCCCACGCGGTCTCGTCGAACACCCCGGGCTTGGGGAACAGCTTCGACATGACGTCGTCGGCGCCGGTCCGGAGGGCGATGTCCGCGTCCATGCGCTTCAGCGCGCGCCGGACGGCGTCCTCTACGACCGCCTGCGGGACGGTGCCGCCGGAATACAGACGCTTGAGCTCGTCGGGAGCCGGGACCCGGAAGCGCACCGCGGAAGCGGTCGGGCTGCCCGGGTGGGACTCGCGTTCGCGCCGGAGCTTCTCCGCGGCCTCGGCCATCGGGACCAGGCCCGCCGGCGCGCGCGCAAGCGCACCCATGACGGCGGCGTTGCCCGCCGTCCGCTGTAGCAGCAGCACGGTGTCCGGGGTCAGGCTCCCGAACGCCCGGCGGACGCCCGGCGCGGCGAGCGGCGACGATTCGGTTGGGCCCACCCGCCCGGGCGGCTCGGTGACTCGCTCGGGCGGCTGATCGTGCTCGGCCACGCCTCCTTCCGACATGGGCGGACGCTACCTGAGTCGTCCCTACGCGACCAGCCCGCGGATACAGTCCGCACGAGTGATCGAGCTGACCGGCACCGGGCTGTCGAGGGAGGACGTCGTCGCCGTGGCTCGCGAGGGCGCGCGCGCGGCGCTTGCGCCCGAGGCGCGGCGCGCGATGGAGGCCAGCGCCGCGGTGGTCGAGCGGCTGGCCGGCCGCGAGGAGCCGGCCTACGGCGTCTCGACCGGCTTCGGCTCGCTCGCCAACGTCACGATCCCGGTCGAGCGCCGCGAGGAGCTGCAGCGCGCGCTCGTGCGCTCGCATGCGGCCGGGATGGGCCCGCCGGTCGAGACCGAGGTCGTGCGGGCGATGATGCTGCTGCGGGCACGGACGCTCGCGATGGGCTGCTCCGGCGCCCGCCCGCTGCTCGCGGAGACGCTGCTCGCGCTGCTCGGCGCCGGGATCACCCCGATCGTGCCCGAGTACGGCTCGCTCGGCGCGAGCGGGGACCTCGCGCCGCTGGCGCACTGCGCGCTCGTGCTGATCGGCGAGGGCGAGGTCGCGGGGCGGGTGGGGTCGGATCCGCCGGCGCCGGCGGCCGAGGCGCTGCGGGCGGCCGGGATCGAGCCGGTGACGCTGATCGCCAAGGAGGGGCTCGCGCTCATCAACGGCACCGACGGGATGCTCGGCATGCTCGTGCTCGCCATCCACGATCTCGGGCGGCTGTTGCGGGTCGCCGACATCACCGCGGCGATGTCGGTCGAGGCGCTGCTGGGCACGGACCGCGCGTTCGCCGCCGACCTGATCGCGCTGCGCCCGCACGACGGCCAGGCCGCGAGCGCCGACAACCTCCGGCGCGTCCTGGCCGGCTCCCCGATCGTCGCCAGCCACCGCCACGGCGACGACCGCGTCCAGGACGCCTACTCGCTGCGCTGTGCGCCGCAGGTCAACGGCGCCGCGCGCGACGCCCTCGCGCACGCCGAGCGCGTCGCCGCCGCCGAGATGGCGTCGGCGATCGACAACCCGATGGTGCTGCCCGTCGGGCGCGTCGAGTCGTGCGGCAACTTCCACGGCGCGCCGCTCGGCTTCGCCTGCGACTTCCTCGCGATCGCGATCGCCGAGGTCGGCGCGATCGCCGAACGACGCACGGACCGCCTGCTCGACGCGACGCGCTCGCACGGCCTGCCGCCGTTCCTCACCACCGAGCCGGGGGTCAACTCGGGCCTGATGATCGCCCAGTACACGCAGGCGGCGCTGGTCGCCGAGAACCGGCGGCTCGCCTCGCCGGCGAGCGTCGGCTCGCTGCCGACGAGCGCGATGCAGGAGGATCACGTCTCGATGGGCTGGTCCGCCGCGCGCAAGCTGCGCACCTCGCTGCAGAACCTGGGCCGCATCCTCGCGGTCGAGCTGACGTGCGCCGCCCACGGCCTCGACCTGCGCGCGCCGCTGCGGCCGGGCCCGGGCGGCGCGGCCGCGTTGGGAGCCGTGCGCGAGCGCATCGACGGGCCGGGCGCCGACCGCCGGCTCGCGCCCGACCTCAGCGCGGCCGAGGAGCTCGTGGCCGCGGGCGCGCTGCAGGACGCGGTCGAGGCGGCCGTGGGGGCGATGGCGTGAGCCGCGAGATCCGCGCGCCGCACGGCTCCGAGCTGTCCTGCAAGGGCTGGCCGCAGGAGGCCGTCCTGCGGATGCTCATGAACAACCTCGACCCGGACGTCGCCGAGCGGCCCGAGGACCTCGTCGTCTACGGCGGCACCGGCCGCGCCGCGCGCTCGTGGGAGGCCTACGACGCGATCGTCGCCTCGCTGCGCGACCTCGAGGGCGACGAGACGCTGCTCGTGCAGTCGGGCAAGCCGGTCGGCGTGATGCGCACGCACGAGTGGGCGCCGCGCGTGCTGATCGCGAACTCCAACCTCGTCCCGGAGTGGGCGACGTGGGAGGAGTTCCGCCGCCTCGAGGACCTCGGGCTGACGATGTACGGCCAGATGACCGCGGGCTCGTGGATCTACATCGGGACCCAGGGCATCGTCCAGGGCACCTACGAGTGCTTCGCCGAGATCGCCCGCCGCCGCCACGGCGGCTCGCTGGCCGGGACGATCACGCTGACGG
>JAXDGC010000158.1:0-2755 GCA_034665245.1 Solirubrobacteraceae bacterium
GGCCGCCCTGGCCGCCGTCACCGCCCTCGGCCTCACGTTCTCCGAGAGCGACGAGCGCACGGTCGACGAGCTGGCGCGGGTTCTGCACTACGGCGGCGTGGTCGCACTGGCGGTCTCGCTCGTCGACGCGCGCACGTGGAGGTACGCCGCTGCGGGTCTGACGACGGGCGCCGTGCTCGTCTCGCTGCTGGCGCTGGGCAGCCGGCTGTTCCCCGATCTGTTCCCGTCCGACGCGGTGAACCAGGTGTTCCCGAGCGACCGGCAGCAATACCCGTTCAGCTACTGGAACGGCGTCGCGGCCTTCACGGCGATGACCGCGGTCCTGGCCCTCGGGATCAGCGCGCACGGTCGGTCGCGCGTTGGCCGCGCCCTCGCGCTGGCCACGGTCCCGAGCGTGATCGCGGTGACGTACATCACCTACTCTCGCGGCGGGGTGGTGGCGGTGGCCGTCGGGCTGATCGCGCTCGTGATCCTCGTTCCGCACCGCGCGCTGATCGCTCTCCACGCAATCGTCGCGGCGGCGGCCGGCACAGTCGTGATCCTCGTCATCCGTGGGCAGACCGAGATCGCCCGTGGCACGGGAGCCGACGGTGCGGCGCTGGTGCTCGTCGTCTGCCTCGCGGCTGCTGCGGTGTGCGCCGTCGCGGTGCTGGGGACGAGCGCGTTGGACGCGGAGCGCCGGCTGCGGGTCCCCAGCCGGCCCGCTCGTGCGCTCGCCGTCGCGACCGGTGTGGTCGTGCTCGCGCTGGCCGCCACGCTCGGACCGGGCCTCGTGAACTCCGGGGTCGACCACCTTCGCGGACCGGCGCCGGGAGATCGCTTGGCCGACCCGGCCGCCCGGCTCACCTCACTCGGAAGCGCGAGGTATGAGGTCTGGAAGGCGGCCCTCGACGTCCACGCCGCCGAACCGCTCCACGGGACGGGGCCGGGGACGTTCGAGTTCGAGTGGAACCGAAGCCCCCGCTACGACCATTTCGTCCGCGACGCCCACTCGTTCTATTTCGAGAGCCTCGCGGAGGAGGGATGGCTCGGCCTCGCCGCGGGCCTGCTCTTCCTCGGGGGCCTGTTGTGGGCGGGCACGAGCCTCCGGGTGCGCGCGCGGCGGGATCCCGTCGACGCGGGCTACCTCGGCGCACTGCTGGCGGCGTTCGTCGTGTATCTCGCCTATGCGGGCTATGACTGGATGTGGGAGCTGACCGCGGTCAGCGTATTCCCGCTGATCGCCGTCTCGATCGCGATCGCGGCCGCGGGTCGCGTGCGGCGGGGCGCGTTCGGCTGGCCCGCGCGGGTGGCGCTCGGGCTCGTCGCGCTCATCGTCGGCCTCACCCAACTGCCCGGCATGGTCTCGACGGCGAAGATCAGATCGAGCCAGGATGCCGTCCGGGCCGGCGACTTCACGACGGCGATGGCCGACGCCGAGGATGCGGTCGCCTCGGCGCCCTGGGCCGCGACGCCGTACGTCCACCGCGGCCTGCTGCTCGAACGCTCCGGACGGCTGGTCGACGCGCGGGCGGACATCCTTCGCGCCATGAAGCGGGAGCCGACCAACTACCGGCATCCGCTGCTGCTCGCACGGATCGAGGCGCAGCGCGGCCGGGTTCGCGCCGCGCTCGTCGCGTTCCGCTCCGCGCGCCGCCTCGCGCCGAAGAAGGTCATCGAGGCCGGAGGGCCCAAGCCGTTCGCCGCGACCGACAGGCCGTGACGGCCTAGAGCTGCCGCGTCCGCTCCAACCCCAGCGACCGCGTCACGCCACGAAGATCCACGGTCAGCGGCGCCTTGCGCGCGAGCGCCTCGTGATCCACGCCCGGATGTGCGGTGACGATGACGGCGAGGTCGGCGCCCTCGAGCCCTTCGTCCAGCGGCAGGCTGTGCAGGTCTCCTCGCCCGAGTTCGGGCACGAATTCGTCGTGGTAGACGACGTCGGCGCCGCGGTCGAGCAGGAGGTCGACGATCTTCAGCGCCGGTGACTCGCGCGTGTCGCTGGTGCCGCCCTTGTAGGCGACGCCGACGACGAGCACCCGGGCGCCCCGCACCGACTTGCTCTCGTCGTTGAGTGCCCGCTCGATCTTCTCGAGGCAGAAGTACGGCATGGCCTGGTTGACCTTGCCGGCGAGCTCGATGAACTCGGTCGACATGTCGTACTCGCGGGCCTTCCACGTCAGGTAGAACGGGTCGACGGGGAGGCAGTGGCCGCCCATGCCGGGACCCGGGTCGAAGCGCGTGAAGCCGAACGGCTTGGTCGCCGCGGCGTCGATGACCTCCCAGATGTCGATGTCCATGCGGTCGGCCACCATCGCCATCTCGTTGACGAGCGCGATGTTGACCGAGCGGAAGATGTTCTCCAGCAGCTTGGACAGCTCCGCGACCTCCGGGGTGGAGACGGGCACCAACGTGTCGCAGACGCGCCCGTAGAGCTCTACAGCGCGATCCGTGCACGCCGGCGTGAGGCCGCCGACGACCTTCGGCGTGTTGCGCAGCGTGAAGTCGGTCCGCCCGGGGTCGACGCGCTCGGGCGAGAACGCCAGCGAGAAGTCCTCTCCCGCTCGCAGCCCCGACTCCTCGAGCAGCGGCACGAGGTGCTGCCGCGTCGTGCCGGGGAACGTCGTGGACTCGAGCACCACCAGCTGTCCGCGCGCGATCACGCCGGCGAGGGCGCGCGAGGCGTTCAGGAGTGGCCCGAGGTCGGGCTCGCGGTTGCGCGTCAGCGGCGTCGGGACGCAGACGAGGATCGCCTCGGCCTCGTGCAGCTCGACGA
>JAXDGC010000159.1:0-20204 GCA_034665245.1 Solirubrobacteraceae bacterium
CGTTCCGGGCGGCCGGTGCGGGGGTCTGCGGCCTCGAGGCCGCGAGGCCCGGCGGCGACCGCGCGACGTTCTACGGCGCCTTCGACGTCGGCGGCCCGCCTCCGCCGCCGCCACCACCACCTGAGCCCACGCCCCCGCCCGGAGGCGGACAGGCCGCGCCGCCACCAGCGCCAGCCCGGCTCGCGACGCTCAAGTCGCCGGCGCGCCTGCGCGCACACAGCGGGCGCTTCAACGTCCGGGTCAGCTTCGACGCCGCCGCGCCTCCCGGCACGGCCGTCCTCACGGTCCTGCTGAAGGGCAAGAAGATCGGGTCCGCGCGGGTGCGCATCCGGCCGGGCGGCTCCTCCATCGCCAAGGTCAAGCTGACGAAGGCGGGCCTGCGCAAGCTCAAGCGCGCGAAGAAGCTCAAGGTCACGCTCCGGATCACCGTGGGCGGGAAGACGACGAGGAAGTCGCTGACGCTGCGGCGTTAGCGGACCGGATCGACATCGAGGAGCCGGACTTCATCGTCATCGGCGAGAAGGTCGCGCTGGGACCCCTCCGGCGCGACCTCGCCGCCGTGTACGCGCGCTGGATGAATCAGCCGGACGTCCGGCGCGGCCTCGACCAACTCGGCATCGCCACCCCGGAGAGCCAGGAGAAGTGGGTGGACGAGAACATCGAGCGGGGCGCGAAGCGCGAGCCCGAGGCGGTCGAGTTCACGGTCTATGACCGCAGTGACTCCGCACCGGTCGGCACCGCCGGGCTGTTCGGGATCGTCCACGCCCACGGGAGGGCGGAGTTCGCCATCGCGATCGGCGAGCGCCGCGGCCAGGGCCTCGGCACCGAGGCCACGCGCCTCGTGCTCGACTTCGCGTTCCACGTGATGCAGTTGCGCAACGTGCTGCTCGAGACGCTGGAGTGGAACCTCGCCGGGCTGACGGCGTACGAGCGCGCGGGGTTTCGCCGCATCGGCGTCCGCCGCGGCGCGGTGATCAGCCGCGGACGGCCCACGAACATGGTGCTCATGGACGCGATTCCGGAGGACTTCGGCGCGTCGGTGCTGCGCTGAGCCGGATGATCGGGCAGTTGTGGGAGGAGTCCCTGGCCGACGAGCCGGTCAGCCGGGCTCGGCCCGGATCGTCTGGATCGACTGCCAGGTGATGCGCAGGATCACGACGGTGATGATCAGGCCGATGATCGGGTCGCCGAGCTCGAAGCCGAGCGCGACGACCGCCGCGCTCGCGACCACGGCCAGCGAGACGAAGCCGTCCGTGCGCGCGTGGTAGCCGTCGGCGATCAGGGCTGGGCTCGAGAGGCGACGGCCGGCGCGCAGCCGGACCTGAGCGGCGATCTCGTTGCCGACGAAGCCGAGCGCGCCGGCGGCCGCCAGGACCCAGAGGTGATCGAGCGTCTGCGGGTGGACGAGCCGGGTCACCGCCTCCACGGCGGCGACGCAGGCGCTGATCAGGATCGCCGCCACCACGAAGTAGCCCGCGCGCTTCTCGGCCACGAAGGAGCGCAGCAGGAAGGCGATGCCGAGCGGGATTGCGGTCAGCGCGTCGCCGAAGTTGTGGATGAGATCCGCCAGCAGCGCGACGCTGCCCGTGGCCACGAAGATCGCCGCCTGGGCCGCGGAGGTGGCCAGCAGCACCGCCAGGCTGACGGCGACGGCGCGCAGGCCCTCGCGCGAGCGGGTGATGGAGCGGTCGACCAGCCCATGCGAGTGGCCGTGGCCCTCGCCGTGGCTGTGGTCGTGACCTCCGTGCGCCAGGTGCGCGCTCACGCCGCGGCCGCCCTCGCCTCGCCACGCCCGCTGAGCCCCAGGCGCACGTGCTCGACGTGCGCGACGGCCTGGGTCAGCAGCTCGCCGACGTGATCGTCGTGCAGCTCATAGACGACGTGGCGGCCCGCGCGCTCGCCCACCACGAGGCCCAGGTGACGCAGCACCCGCAGCTGCTGCGAGACCGCCGAGGGCTCCATGCCCACGGCGCCCGCCAGCTCGTTGACCGAGGCCGCGCCCGCGTGCAACCGGGCGAGGATGCGGAGGCGGCTGGGTGTGGCCAGCGCCTGGATGCTCTCGGCCGCTGCGCGGGCGTAGCCGGCGTCGTCGAGGAGACGGTCGATGTCGGTGTGGCCGTGCGCCATGACCCCCGATGATACCCGCACGACCGCTCAGCTATTCACGTGGTCCGAAGGTCATGCGACGGACGAGCTCGAACGAGCGCGGCGGCCCGCTCCAGTGCTCTTGCAACAGCTCCTCTCCCCCCGCCCGCAGGACGGCGCGGAGGACGAGCGCGACCAGGATCGCGTCGTCGAGCTGACCGGCGACCGGAATGAAGTCGGGGACCAGATCGATGGGCATCGCCAGGTAGCCCAGGAGCAGGACCAGCAGGAGCTTGCGACGGCGCGGCACCCGCTCGTCGCCCAGCAGGCGCTTGACGAGCACGAGGCAATCCGGGATGAAGCCCGCCAGCGCGCGCGCGTCGCTCCGCCGCCCGGCGACGACGAGTGCGAGCACCGCCGCCGCGTAGACCACGACCGCGACCGCAACGCCGGCGATGAGCCACTGCGTGGTGGTCAGGACTCCGGTGCCCGCAGCCACAGCGACACCTGCGCGGGCTGCATCGTCGACTGCACCACACCGCGCAGCTCGGCGTCGAGCGCGTCGAGCGCCAGCTCGTCGCGCAGGCGCCCCGCGAACGCCTCGAGCGTCCGCTGGGCATCGTATTTGCGCCGGTAGAAGCGCCGGTCGACCAGCGCCTGGAAGCGGCCACGGGCGGGACGGAACAGCGCGGCCACCGCGAGCGTGGAGGCGGCGACCGCCAGCCCCGAGTTGCCGGTGAGCCCGCTCAGCGCCAGTTGGAGCACCAGGACGCTCGCGAGGTAGGTTCCGGCCAGCGTCGCGGTCAGGCCGCCGTAGACGAGCGCGCGGTTGATCACGACGTCGATGTCGTAGAGCCGGTAGCGCAGGATCCCGATGGCCACCGCAAACGCGACGCACAGGAAGCCCGTCGCCAACATCGCCCAGCTCGCGTCCTCGCCGATCAGCGGCTGCAGCAGGCTGGAGAGCACGAACATCACCACGAGCAGGGCGACGGCGGCGGTGAACCACTTGAGCTGCTGGCGCTCGGCGCCGCGCGAGCGGCGGAAGCGGACGATGATCGACGCCGCCGCGAGAAGCGAGGTCGCCATCCAGACGCCGAACCCGAGCCAGCGGATGACGGCCGGCATCCCTTCGATGCCGAGCGGGTTGTCGACCCACAGGTAGTTCTCAAGGGGACCCGGGTCGAAGGCGGTGCCGACGAACAGCACGACGCCGCCTCCCGCGGCCGCCCACGCCACGGCCCGCCAGCGTGGCGTCGGCGGGCTGCCCGTGGGGAACAGCAGCGGCAGGAAGACGAAGATGAGGATGACCGCCGGGATCCACCAGACGTTGGCGATCCAGAGTCCGAGCTCGGCCACCAGCCCCGGCTCTCGGGGGTGAGTGCGCGCGGCGCGCCAATAGACGGACTCGCCGAGGAGCAGGAACGCCATGAACGTCGGGATGGCGCCGAGGAACCAGCCGATCGGGTTGCGCGCGCGATGAGAGGCCACCATCGCCCCGACGACCGCGAACGCGGTCAGCCACGCGACGTCGAGGATGGTCAGCGCGACCCCCTCGCTCGGCGGCTTGGCGGCCGGCAGGACCACGGCCCAATCCGTGCCGCCGACCCCGACCTGCAGCACGCCGGCCACCGCCGCCGTCGTCAACGTGAACGCGCACAGCGACCAGGCGACAACGGCGGCCCGGGCGCTCGATCGCGGTGGCATGTGGGTTGCGGTCATCGCGTGAGCCGAGACTCCCAGACCGGCGTCCGGAAAGCGTTACGCGGGCGGCAGGCCGAGCTGCAGCTTGCGCAGGAGATCGGCCAAGCGGCGCTGCTCGGCGTCGGTGAGCGCGCTCAGGAGCCGGCCCTCGTTCTCGAGGTGCGCCTCGGTGACGCCATCGATCAGCTTGCGCCCGGCGGGGGTGAGCGCGATCAGGATGCCGCGCCGGTCGTCGGGATCCGGCTCGCGGGCGATCAGGCCCGCCTGCTCGAGCCGGTCGAGGCGCTTCGTGGTGCCGCTCGAGGTGAGCATCAGCGCGCTCGTGAACTCCGTGGGACGCACCCGGTACGGCGGGCCGATGCGGCGCAGGGTCGCGAGCACGTCGTGCCAGCCCGGCTCGAGGCCGTGCTCGCGGTAGACGGGCTCGAGGCGCTGCTCGAGCTCGCGCGCGAGCCGCGAGACGCGGCCGACGACCCCGATCGGCGAGGGGTCGAGGTCGGGGCGCTCGCGTCGCCACTGCTCGATGATCTCGTCGACGCCGTCGCGCTCCGCCATGGCAGGGAGCCTATCGTAGATTCCGTCCCGGAAAGTTGCTTCCTAGGACGATACGTTGTAGGATGTAACCATGCTCACACACCTCTTCACCCTCCGCCACCGCCAGGCGCCGCGCGTCACGAGGCCCCGGCCTGCTCCGATGCCCCGGATGCGCTGGTACTAGAGACGCAGCAGCCGCGTCGCGGCCGCCTTCCAGGTCGCGACGACGGACGCCCCCGGGACCAGCCCGAGCTCGTGCACCGAGGCGTCGCTGAGCTCCGCGGTCAGCGGCTGGGGCGCCGCGAGCCCTGCGCGGACGCGGTTGCCGACGGTCGTGACGGAGACCACCTGGACGGCGAGGTGGTTCTGCGCGGACCCGCTCCGCTCGGTGCCGGCCGGGGCGAGCGCGATCTCCCAGGGGTAGATGCTGACCGCCACCGGGCCGTCGCCCGGCTCGGTGCTGAAGACGGTGCCGCCGCCGTCGAGCGTCACCATCGTGAGACCGTCCGCCGCCGCGCGGGCGGTGCCGGTGAGCACGACGGCGCCGCTGAAGTCCGCCACGAACGCCGATGCGGGCGACGCGGCGAGCTCGGCGGCGGTGCCCTGCTGGATCACGCGGCCCCCGTCGACGACGCCGACGCGGTCGCCCAGCAGCGCGGCCTCGGTGAAGTCGTGCGTGACCAGGACGGCGGGCACGCCCGTCTCGGCCAGGACGTGGGCCAGTTCCCGCCCGCCCGCGGCGCGCGAGCGCGTGTCGAGTGCCGAGAGCGGCTCGTCGAGCAGCAGCGCGGCCGGGCGCCGCGCCAGCGCGCGAGCGACGGCGACCCGCTGGCGCTCGCCGCCCGAAAGCGTCCGTGGGCGCTCGTCGGCGAGGTGCGCGACGCCGAAGCGGTCGAGCAGCTCCAGCGCGCGCCGGCGGCGCTCGGCCCGATCGAGGCCGCGCAGCGGGTAGGCGACGTTCTGCCACGCCCGGAGGTGCGCGAACAGCGCGTATTCCTGGAACACGTAGCCGCAGCGCCTGTGCTCGGGCGCGACGTCGATGCCGCGATCGGTGTCGAGCCAGACCTCCTCCCCGCAGTCCACGCGCCCGCGATCGGGGCGGACGAGGCCGGCCACGACGCGCAGGATCGAGCTCTTGCCCGCGCCGGACGGGCCGGCCAGCGCCAGGCAGGCGCCGGCCGGGACCTCGAGCGCGACATCGAGCGTGAACGCCCCGAGCCGCGTGGCGGCCTCAACGCGCAGCACCGCCGAGCCACGCGGAGCCGCCCAGCAGCTTGACCGAGAGCAGCAGCGCGGCGGAGACGGCGACGAGCACGGCCGACAGCGCGAGCGCGCCGGTGAAATCGGTCGAGAAGCGCTCGTAGATCGCGAGCGGCACGGTCTGCGTGATGCCGCGGAAGGAGCCGGCGAACATCAGCGTGGCGCCGAACTCCCCCAGCGCCCGCCCCCACGCCAGCGCCAGGCCCGCGATCAGGCCCGGGCCGGCGCCCGGGATCGCGACGCGCAGGAACGTCCGCGCCTCGCCGGCCCCGAGCGTCCGCGAGGCGTCGAGCCAGGTGGGGTCGAGCGCCTCGAAGCCGGCCTGCGCCTGGCGCAGGTAGAACGGCGCCGCGACGAACGTCAGCGCGAGGATCACACCGGTCGTGCTCAGCACGAGCTGGATGCCCGCATCCTCGATCCAGCCGCCGAGCAGGCCGTTGGGGCCGAGCGCCGCCAGCAGCCCGATCCCAGCGACCGCGGGCGGCAGCACCAGCGGCAGCTCGACGAGGGTGACGATCGCGGCGCGCCCGCGGAAGCGCCGCGTGGCGAGCAGATAGGCCGCGGGCGTGCCGACGACGACGATGATCGCGACCGCGACCGCGCTGCAGAACAGGCTGAGGCGCAGGGCCTCGAGCGCCCCATCGTCGCCCAGGCTCGACACCAGGTCGCGCGGGCCGGTGTCGATGAAGATCGCGACGACCGGAACGGTCAGGAACAGCAGCGCCAGCGTGAGCGCGGCGACCAGCAGCACCGCGAACCAGCCGGGGCGCCTGTCGCTCACTGCGTCGGCGGCGGCTGGAAGCCGGCGTCCGTGAGCGCCCGCGCTCCCGCACCGTTCAGCAGCCCGGCGATGAACGCCCTGGCCTGCGCGGGATGCCTGGCGCCCTTGACGATGGCGACGCCGTAGGCCACCGACGGCTGCAGCGCGGCGGGCAGCTCGATCGCCTTCAGCTTGTCGTCGGTCGCGCGGACGTCGGAGGCGTAGAGGAAGCCCGCGTCGACGGCGCCCTGGGTGAGCTTGCCCGTGATGCCCGCGACGTCGGGCTCCTCCGAGCGGACGTTGGCGAGGATCGCCCTGCTCCTGCTCGAAGGCAGTTTGCCGAGCACGGTGCGGGTGTAGGAGCCGATCGGCACCGCCTTCGAGCCGATTGCGAGCTTCACGCCGCGGCGCTCGAGGTCCGCCAGCGAGCCGACCTTCGTGCCGTCGGCCGGCACCGCGAGCACGAGCCGGTTGCCCGCGAACACGGTCGGCTTCTCGACCAGGCCCTTGGCATACAGCGCGTCGGGCAGCTTCGTGTTCGCCGCGGCGAAGACGTCCGGCTTGACGCCCTTCTCGATCTGCGCCGCCAGCTCGTCCGAGCCCGCGAAGGAGAAGCGCGCCGAGGCGTCGGAGAACTGCATGCCATAGGCGGTGAACGCCTGCTTGAGCGACGCGGCCGCCGAGACGGTCAGCAGCGACTTGCCGCCTGCCCGCTCGTCGCCACCGCACGCGGCGAGCACCAGCGCGATCGCCGCCAGCAGCGCGCCGAGCCGCCTCACCCTCCACCCCGTTCGATCATCACCGACGTGGCCTTGACGGCCGCCGTCGCGCGCGCGCCCTCCACCAGCCCGAGCTCCTCGACGGCATCGCGGGTGATCGCGGCCGTGATCCGGTGCGGGCCGGCCTCGATCTCGACCAGCGCCATCACGCCGTCGACCTCGACCGAGACCACCACGCCGGGAAAGCGGTTGCGGGCCGAGAGCCCGTCGCCCGCCGCGTGGCGGTCCGGCCGGCTCGTCAGCCGCTCGACCTCGCGCCGCGGAACCCGACGCTGGTTGCGCTCGTCGCGCACGGTCTCGAGCTTGCCCGCGGTGTCCCAGCGCCGCAGCGTGTCGACGCTGACCCCGATCGCGCGAGCGGCCTGTCCCAGGCTCAGGTCCTCCATCTGCCTAAGCATTGCACAGGCAAACGATCACCCCCTCCGCGGCGCGCAGCCGCACCTCGCCGCGCACGTCGTCCTCGCGACCGTCGAGGTGCGAGCTCAGCCGCACACGGCCGGCCAGCGGCCCGAGCGGCACCGCCTGGGGCTCGGCCGAGAGGTTGAGCGCGACGAGCACGTCCTCGCGGAGATACGCGAAGCTCGCCTCGCCGGCGAAGACGGTGCGGTACGCGCCGTCTGTGAGCGCCGGCGTGGCGCGTCGCAGCGCCAGCAGCGCGCGGTACAGGCTCAGCATCGACTGCGGATCGCGGCGCTGGACCTCGACGCTCGCGTCGTCCCCCAGCGGCAGCCACGGCTCCACGTCCGGCGGGCAGAAGCCGCCGTTGGGGGCGTCGCTCCACGGCATCGGCGCCCGCGCCGGGTCGCGCCCCACCCCGAGCCCGGGCGAGTTGAGCTCGTAGGGATCCTGCACCCGATCGGGCGGGATCGGCACGTCCGGCATCCCGAGCTCGTCGCCGTAGTAGAGCGTCGGCGTCCCGCGCAGGGTGAGCAGGAGCATCGCCGCGACGCGCGCCTGCGCCGGCCCGAGGCGGCTGGCGATGCGGCTGCGGTCATGGTTGCCGAGGACCCAGTTCGGCCACGCGCCGGGCGGCAGCAGGGCCTCGTAGCGCTCGACCAGCCCCGCCAGCGCCGACGGCTCCCACGGCGTCGAGATGAGGTGCATGTTCGACGGCATCTGCACCCCGGCGCCGTAGTAGCGCACGAGCCGCTCGAGCGGCAGGTAGATCTCGCCGATCATGACCCCGCCGTGCTCGGCGATCACCTCCGCCATGGCGGCCACGGGCGAGAGGTCGTCGTGATCGGCGCTGCGGACGGGCAGCAGCGAGTCGTACTCCGGCAGCCCACTGCGGTAGTCCGGATTCGGCGGGTTGTCGCGCAGCTCGGGGTCCTTGAGCACCTGGCGCAGCGCATCGACCCGGAAGCCGTCGACCCCGCGGTCGAGCCAGAAGCGCAGCACGCCGAGCATCGCCTCTCGCACCGCCGGGTTGCGCCAGTCCAGGTCGGGCTGCTCGCGCAGGTAGGCGTGGGAGTAGTACCGGCCGCGTCCGGCGTCGAAGGTCCAGGCCGGGCCGCCGAACACGCTCAGCCAGTTGTTGGGCGGGCCGCCGTCGGGCGCCGGGTCGCGCCAGATGTACATCTCCGGCGACTCCGCGAACCACGGGTGCTCGTCCGAGGTGTGGTTGGGCACGAAGTCGAGCAGCACCCGCAGCCCGCGGTCGTGCGCGGCGGCCACGAGCGCGTCGAAGTCGGCGAGCGAGCCGAAGCGCGGGTCGATCGCGGTGTGGTCCGAGATGTCGTAGCCGAAGTCCTTCATCGGCGATCGGTAGATGGGCGACAGCCAGACGGCGTCGACGCCGAGCCACGCGAGGTGGTCGAGGCGGCTCGTGACGCCCCGCAGGTCGCCCACCCCGTCGCCGTCGGCGTCCGCGAAGGAGCGCGGATAGACCTGGTAGACGACGCCCCGTTGCCACCAGCTCATGCGCGCCGATGGTAGGCGCTCGGGCCTTGCCGACCGACGCTCGGTGCAGGTAGCGTTGGCCGTCATGGCCGCGCCCCTGCGCCGCTTCGCCGTCCCCGCGCTTGCGGCCCTCCTGCTCGCCGGAAGCTCCGCCCGTGCCGACGACGGCGCGCCCGACACGACGTTCGGCACGAACGGCGCCACGATCACGACGATCCCCGGCACGCCCGCGCCCGATCAGCTCACGATCAACGCGCTGCTGCGCCAGGCGGACGGCAAGCTCTACGCGGTCGGCTCCGCGCGCTTCGGCGGCAGCGACACGCGCTTCCTGGTCGAACGACTGCTGGCGAACGGCGCGCCGGACGGCGCGTTCGGCGACGGCGGCGCGGCGATCGTGGACTTCCACGGCGGCCTGCTCGAGGAGGCGCACAGCGCGGTCCTGCAGCCCGACGGCAAGCTGATCGTCGCGGGCAGCTTCCGCAACGCCCAGGGCTTCGACGATCCGGCGATCGCGCGCGTGTTCACGCAGGGACCGGCGGCGGGGAGCCTCGACCCGACCTTCGGCACGGCCGGTCGCCTGGTGGACACGAGCTTCGAGCACGGCGGCCTGGCGTCGCCGTCCTCGACGTTCGCCGCGGCCGTCTCGATCGTGCCCAACTCCACCGTGACGCGGATCCGCATCTACGGCCCGATGGACTACACGCACGTCCAGCTGTGGCCCGACATGTTCCTCGCGACCTACGACCTCGACGGCACGAAGGTCTCGGGCGGCTCGATCGGCACGTTCGCCAATGTGGAGGCCGCGGTGCCGCGAGCCGACGGCCGCTACGCGGTCGCGGGCTTCGGGGCGCCGACCCAGAACGGCGGGACGCTGCCGGCCCCGGACTCCTTCGCCATCGGGCTGGGGGAGCCGAACACCCACATCCAGTTCGCGGGCTCGACCGACTCGCACGCGTTCGCGGTCACGCTCACCCCGGACGGCGGGGCCGTCGCCGCCGGGAACGCGCTCATCAACGGCGCCAGCCGGATAGCGCTGGCGAAGGTCAAGCTGCCGGCGACACCGGGAGCGAGCCCGGTCGACACGTCCTTCGGGACCGCAGGGCGCGTCCTGACCAACGTCTTCGGCAACGCCCGGGCGCGGGCGATCCTGACGCAGGCCGACGGCAAGCTCGTGGTGGCGGGCACCGCGAAGAACGGCGGCAACGACTTCTTCGTCCTCGTCAGGTACAAGGCGGACGGCTCGCTCGACACGAGCTTCGGCGGCGACGGCATCGTCACGACGCTGTTCCCGGCCGTCGGCGGCCAGATCCCCGGCGGGATCGTCCGCACGCCTGACAACCGCCTGCTGGTGGCCGGCTCCGCCCGGCTCACGAACGGCGAGAAGGCGGTGGCGCTCGCGCGCTACGGCCCCGGATCGTGCACGACGCTGCTGGGCTGCGTGACGCTCGTGCAGATCAGCCCCGGCACGATCCTCGTCACGGCCGACCTGCTCAAGCCCTCGGGCGTCGGGATCGTGGTGAGCCGCGTCCGCCACGGTCATGCGACTCGGGTCGGGCGCGTCCCGTTCGGCCACCGGCACCGCGGCAACATCCACATCCGGTGGCACCTCCGGGTCGGCGGGAAGCGGCTGAAGCCGGGTCGCTACCGCGTCAGGGTGCGCGCACTTCGCCACGGCAGAGTCGTGGCGGTCTCAAGACCGATCCGGATCCGTATCCGACGTCGCTGATCAAAGGGGTCTCCGTGGCACTGAACGCATATCTCAAGCTGGTTGGCCAAAGGCAGGGCGAGATCAAGGGCTCGACCACCCAGAAGGGCCGCGAGGGCAAGATCCTGGTCATCGCCCTCTCCCATGACGTCGTCACGCCTCGCGATCCCGCCACCGGCGAGGCGACCGGGAAGCGCCAGCACCGGCCGCTGGTCATCACGAAGGACCTCGACGCGGCGTCGGCGCCGCTTCACTCGGCGCAGGCGAGCAACGAGAACCTGAAGGAGTGGGAGCTGCAGTTCTGGACCCCGCAGCTCAAGGCCTCCACCGGCACCGGCACGGAAGTGCAGCACTTCACGATCAGGCTTACCAACGCATCGATCGCGTCGATCCACATGGAGATGCCGAACAACAAGCACCCCGACCTGATGAGGCTCGAGACCTTCGAGGAGGTCGCGTTCACCTACCAGAGGATCGAGTGGACGTGGACCGACGGCGGCATCACGAGCTCCGATGACTGGGAAGCCCCAATCATCTAGGGCGCGGCGCGTGCCCGCTGCAGCCGCTCGTCCGCCGCCTCGGAGCTCTGCTCGAGCCTGCGCATGCGGTCGGGGCTGATCGGCTTCGCCGCGTACGCCCGGGCGCGGTAGAGCGCCAGGCGCTCCCGGTGATAGGTCGCCTCGGCGGCGAGCTGCGCGAGTTCTGCCGGCTCTATTTGTGTGGCTGCGTCGGGAGGTTCTTGGACTCGAGCTTCGCGGCGGCCCGCTCGCGCGCCTGGGCGTCGGCGTTCTTCGCCGCGCGCGCCTTGCGACCGCGGGCGTAGGCGGCGTCGTTGTTCGCCGCGATGCGCTGCTTCTCGGCCTTCCACGCGGCCTCGCCGCGGGGCGGGCCTTGAGCGTCTTCGGTCATGTCTTCTCCTGACCTGCGTAGGTGCGCAGGAACGCGCGCACTTCCAGGGTACTCCTCGGAGCGCGCACGCCGGTTCGCGGATTGCGCAAGGTTTCGTTTCCACCGGCCTCGCAAGGCCCGGACCACGCTCGGGTGCGCGCACAGCTAGACTAAGTGCTTCAGGGTCGTGCAAAAGGCTCGACCGAAAGCAGTGCCAGCGTCCGCAGTTGTTGCCTTTCAGCACCCTCCGCGTTTCGCAGCACGCAGCTCCCAGGAGGGAAGCACAATGGCAACCGGAACCGTGAAGTGGTTCAGCGACGAGAAGGGCTACGGGTTCATCACGCCCGACGACGAGGGCAAGGACCTCTTCGTGCACCACTCGGCGATCCAGGGCAGCGGCTTCAAGTCGCTCGCTGAGAACGCCAAGGTGAGCTACGACGAGGAGAACGGCCCCAAGGGCCCGAACGCCGCGAACGTCCAGCCGCTCTAAGCGACAGAACCACCTGACGTTGGCACGGCCCGCTCCGGCGGGCCGTTGTCGTTAAGGGCCGCATCCGGTAGAACCGGCATGCGATGGAGTTTCGACCGCCCCGCTACGCGAGGGTCGGCGGCAGGCGTCTCGCCTACGAGGAGACGGCGCCATCCGAGCCCGAGGGCACGGTGCTCCTGCTGTGCGGCATCGGCGCGAAGCGCCAGGGCTACTACCGCCAGCTCCCGGTGCTCGGCCGGCGGCTGCGCACGCTCGCGCTCGACCCCCGTGACGTCGGTGACTCCGACCCCTCCCCCGGTCCCTACTCGATCGCCGACGTCGCCGAGGACGTGCACGCGCTGATCGGCGAGCTCGGCCTCGGGCGCGCGAGCCTCGTGGGGATCTCGATGGGCGGCTTCGTCGCGCTCGAGCTCGCGCTGCGCCACCCCGAGGTCATCGACCGGCTGGTCCTGTGCGTCACCTCCGCCGGTGGCCCGGACCACGTCTCGACGAGCCCGGCGATCATGCGGCTGCTGATGCCGGGCGACGAGGAGGAGGAGACCGGCGCGGGCGCGCGGCGCGTCTGCGCGGCCGTCGCGGCGCCGGGATGGGCCGAGCGCCATCCCGACGAGATCGAGGACTTCGTCGAGATCGCCCGCCACCGCCCGATGTCCAGGACGGCCTACCTGCGCCAGCTCGAGGCCTGCCGCGCCCATGACGTCTCCGGCGCCCTCGACCGGATCGCGCCGCCGACGCTCGTGCTCCACGGCGATGTCGACCCGCTCGTCCCGCTCGCCAACGGCGTGGCGCTCGCCGAGCGCATCCCCGGCGCGCGGCTCAAGGTCTATGAGGACACCGGGCACATCCCCGAGGTCGAGCGCGCCGACGAGTTCAACGCCGACCTGCTGGCCTTCCTGGCGGCCTGATGCCCGTCCGCTGGGACGACGAGCTCGACGCGATCTTCGCCGGCGACCTCACCGCCGCGCTCGGCTACCGCACCCCGGCGGGCGGAGCCGTCGTCCTGGCCGTCGCGCCGATCGGGCTGCGCGACCGCGCCGCGGGGCGCATCGGCTTCACGACCTCGCTCGGGTTCTCCAGGAAGCTCGACCGGATCGCGCAGGACCCGCGGGTCGCGCTGGCCTTCCACGCACGCGAGCACGGCAGCGCGAGCAGCCGCGCCTACGTGCTCGTGCAGGGCGACGCGACCGTCGTCGAGCAGCCCTCGCCGGAGCGCCGCGCCGAGGTCGCCGCGCAGGCGGCGCGCTACCTCGGCCCCACTCCGGGCGGGCGCTTCTGGAAGTGGTGGCTGCGCGAGTACGGGCAGGTCCGGGTGCCGGTCGACGTGGCGGTGGAGCGGATCGTCACGTGGCCCGACCCGAGCTGCGCGGGCGCGGCGCGGGTGCTGGGCGCGCCGCTGCCCGGCGACCCGCCGGCCCAGCGCCCGCCGCGCAAAGGCACCGCGCCGCGGATCGACGCGGAGAAGGTCGCGAAGCGCGTGCGCCGCACGGACCACACGCTGCTGGCCTACTGCGGGGCGGACGGCTACCCGGTCGTCGTCCCCGTCGAGCTGGGACCGGCGGGCGCGGACGGGATCGAGCTGCGCTCCGCGGTCGCGCTGCCTGCGGGCGGCCGCCGCGCGGGGCTGCTGGGGCACTCCTATCGCCCGCGGCTCGTCGGCCTCGACACCCGCCAGCACACGGGCTGGCTCGAGGCCGGGCGCTACGCCCCGCACACGGAGGCGGGCTACCGCGCCCCGCCGAACAAGACGTTCCTGCTGCTGCTCAACGGCCTGCTCGCCAAGCGCGGGGTGAGGCGTGCGCGCTAGGTTCGGGTGTCACGGCGAAGGAGGGTTTCATGGCTGAACCACTGCTCAAGAAGGGGTCGACCGGCGAGGCGGTCCGGCAGCTGCAGCAGGCGCTGACCGACCTCGGCTACCACCCCGGCGCCGCGGACGGCCAGTTCGGCGGCAAGACCGAGGCAGCGGTCAAGAAGTTCCAGGGCGACCGCGAGATCGCCGTGGACGGCATCGTCGGCGACATCACCTGGCTGAACATCGACGAGGCCGACATGAGCAACCCGACGATCCGGAAGGGATCGCACGGCAACCCGGTCCGGCGCGCCCAGAAGCGCCTGACGCTGGGCGGCTATGACACGGGTGGCGTCGACGGCATCTTCGGAGCCAGGACGGAGGCGGCGGTCAAGCACTTCCAGAAGGACCGAGGCCTGACCCAGGACGGGATCGTCGGCCCGAATAGCTGGAACGAGATCGACGCCCTCGGCGACTGAGCCGATGCCCGAGAGCGAGCCGCATGTCGTCTTCGTGATCGGGGACGCCATCGGCGGCGGCGCGAGCCCGGCGGTGTTCGCGCAGGCCACCGAGGACGCGGACGCGATCGTCTATCTCGGTGACTGCTACCTCGCCGGGCGCGCCGAGGAGTGGGCGAAGCTCGACCGCGACTATCCCGCGTGGGTGAAGCCGCTCATGCGCCCGACCCCGGGCAACCATGACTGGCCCCACCGGGCGGAGGGCTACGACCCGTACTTCGCCTCCCTCGGGCTGCCCAACGACGCGCACCACTACAGCTTCCGCGTCGGGGCGTGGAAGTTCATCGCGTTCAACTCGATGGCGGCCGGCGATCCCGACCCCGGCCAGGCGCAGCTGGACTTCGTCGATGCCGAGCTCGACGAGCCCGGGACGATGAAGATCGTCTACTGCCACCACGCCCCGTACTCGTCAGACACCGCCCACGGCGACAACCCGACCGTGCAGCCGGTGCTCGGCCTGATGGAGGGCCGGGCGATCCTGCACATGGCCGGCCACTCGCACGGGATGGAGGAGTTCGCGCCGCGCAACGGCGTGACGACGATCGTGCAGGGCGCGGGAGGCCGCGCCCTGTACACCTTCGATCCGCGCCCGGAGACGGCGTGGTTCGACAACTCCCACTTCGGCCTGTGCCGCCTGACGCTGCACGACGACGGCGCCCTGATCGTCGACTGGCTCGATCAGCACGGCACGCTGCTGCGCACCACCAGGCTGCAGGCGCAGCCGGCCGCCTGACCAACCGCAAGAAGTCGGGGCCGGCCTCGTTGGAGCAGGCATGCGATTCCGACTCAGCCCCCTGCTCGCGCTCGCCGCGATCGCGGCCCTGCCGGCCACCGCCGGCGCCGCTGACGTGCCCGCCGGCGCGACCTGGTCCGAGGCCACCATCCCCTCCTCCGGCGGCGTCAAGCTCCACGCGGACGTCCTGCGCCCGAAGAACCTCGCCGCGGACGCCAAGACGCCCGTGATCCTCTCGATCGGGCCGTACTTCAACCACTCCGGCCAGACCGGCCCCGCCGGCCCCGTCGAGGGCACGAGCTACGACCCGGTCGGCCCGTCGGCCGGACCGTCCGACCGCTTCACCGACTTCGTCGACGGGGCGCACCTGATGGACAAGGGCTACACGTTCGTGATGGTCGACCTGCGCGGCTTCGGCGGCTCGAGCGGCTGCCTGGACTGGGGCGGAGACGGCGAGCAGGCCGATGTCGTCAACGCGGTGCAGTGGGCCGCGGGCCAGTCCTGGTCGACCGGCAAGGTCGGCATGTACGGCAAGTCCTACGACGGCGTCACCGGGTTGGTCGGCGTCGACAGGCAGCCCAGCGGCCTCGAGGCCGTCGTCTCCCAGGAGCCGGTCTACGACCTCTACCGCTACCTCTACGGCGACGGCATGCGGCGTGCGAACTCGGTCCTCACGCCCGCGCTGTACGACCTGATCGACGCGACGCCGGGCCCCGCCGCCGACGATCCCGGCTACAACGCCAACGGCATCGACGACACGCAGCGCCCCGGCTGCCTTGCGGCCAACTACGCCGACCAGGCCGCCAACGACGACCACGGCTCCGCCTACTGGGCCAAGCGCAACCTGATCCCCGGCGCGAAGGGCTCGACCGTGCCGCTCTTCCTCACCCAGGGGCTGACGGAGAACAACACGGTCGCCGACGGCACCGCGCAGTACCTGCAGAACCACACCGGCTACGAGCGCGCATGGCTCGGCCCGTGGGAGCACGTGCGCGGTAACGAGCGCGACGACTCCGGGCGCCTGAAGATGGGCCGCGCCGGCTGGTTCGACGAGGTCATGCGCTTCTACGACCAGTTCCTCAAGGGCGAGACCCCGGCGGTCGCCGACCCGCCCATCGCCGTCCAGACGAACGACGGGAGATGGCGCGCGGAGCAGAGCTGGCCGCCGGCCGACTCGCAGCCGTTCTCGACGCCGCTGCGATCGGGCAGCTACACCGACGACGGCACGGCCAACGCGACCGGCGACGGCGCCGAGACGGGCGTCTGGACGATCTCCCCGCCGCTGGCGCACGACGTGCACCTGTCGGGCTCCGGCAGCGCGACCGTCGACGTCTCGGCGGCGCTGCCCAACGCCAACCTCGTGCTCGACGTCTACGACCTCGACGCGAACGGGACCGGCCCGCTGATCACGCGCCAGGGGCACCTCGTGCGCAGCTCCGGCCCTGTCGCGCTCGACCTCTGGTCCGCCGACTGGAAGATCCCGGCCGGCCATCGCATCGGCGTGAAGGTCGCCGACGCCAACGGCGACTGGTGGGTGCACGTGCCGACCAAGCAGACGGTCACGGTCAAGGGCGGCTCGATCGCGCTGCCGTTCCTCACGCAGGCCCGCACGGACACGATCCAGGGCGACCCGGGGACGCAGCTGGCCGGCTACCTCGGCGAGACCGTCACGGTGCCGGCGGCGACGATCGCCGCCGCCGAGTCGCCGGGCTTCGCCACGCCCTAGGTTCCGAGGGCGCCCGCCAGCGCTCCGAAGTCATCGGCCTCCACGTCGACGTCGCCGTCGGCGTGGAGGTCGGTCTGCTGCCCCGGCCCGTGCTCGCGCGGGCGGGCCACGAACGCGGTGCGCAGCCCGCACCCCGCCGCCGCGACGAGGTCGCCGTTGTGCGCGGCGACCATCATCGCCTCGCCCGGCTCGATCCCGAGCGCCGCGACGCTCGCGAGGTAGACCTCCGGCGCGGGCTTGTAGGCGCGGGCGACCTCGGCGCCGAGGATCGCGTCCCACGGCAGCCCGGCGTGCCGGGCGAGGTTGACGGACTGGGCGATGTGGCCGTTCGAGCAGGGCGCGATCGCATAGCGGCGCTTGAGCCGCGTGAGGCCGCCGACCGTGTCGGGCCAGGGGTCGAGGCGGTGCCAGGCGAGGGTGAGCTCGTCGCGTTGCGACGCGCCGACAGCCTCGGAGAGGCCGAGGTCGTCCAGCACGTCGTCGAGCGCCTCGCGGTGCAGGACGTCGAGCACAACCCACTCCCGCTCGCCCCGCCGCACCGTCTCGAGCTGCGGCTGGTAGCGAGCACGCCACGCGTCGGCGACCTGCTCGCCCGGCAGCCCGAGTGCCGCGGCCTCGCGCGCGACGCTCGTGCGCCAGTCGACGCACGTCCCGAAGACGTCGAACAGGAGCGCCTTCAGGCTCAACGGAGGATCAGGTGCGAGTCGCCGAACTCGTGCCAGCGGTAGCCGGCGGTGAGGGCCGCGTCGTATGAGCGCTCGATCAGGTCACGGCCGCCGACGGCCTCGAGCATGAGCAGGTGGCTCGCGTCGGGCTCGTGCCAGCCGGTGATCAGGCCGTCGATCGCGCGCACGCCGCGCTCGGGCGTGATCATCAGCCCGGTCCAGCCGCCGCCCGCCTCGACGCGGCCGTCGGGCGCCGCGAGCGTCTCGAGCGCGCGCACGACGGTCGTGCCGACGGCGATCACGCGGCCGCCCGCGGCGCGGTGGGCGTTGACGCGGCTCGCCGTGGTCGCGGGGACGCGGTAGCGCTCCGGGTACGGGCGCTCGCCGCGCTCGAGCGAGGCGACGCCGGTGTGGAGCACGAGCGGCGCGACCTCGACGCCGCGCCCCTTCAGCTCGTCGAGCAGCCGCCGGGTGAACGGGCGGCCGGCGCTCGGCATCTCGGCGCTGCCCGGCTCGTCGGCGAACACCGTCTGCAGGTCGCGCAGCGGGCGCGGGCGGGCGAGATGGCTGTAGGCGATCGGGCGCCCGTGCTCGGCGAGGTAGCGATGCAGCGGCACGGGCAGCTCGAGCGCGGCGACCCAGAGCCGGCCGGGCGAGAGGTAGGAGGCGAGCAGCTCCGCCGAGCCGCCGCCCGGCAGCGCGAGCCGTTCGCCGGCGCCGGCGGAGCGGACGCGCGCGCCGGCGCGGCGCAGCTCGACGACCCAGCGGTCCGTGCTCGCCTGGGGCACCGGCGTCGAGAGGTGCAGGTCGACGGCGGTGCCGTCGGGGCGCGTGGCCCGGAGCGCCGCGGGGAGCGTCGCCGACGTGTTGACCACGAGCAGGTCCCCGGCGCGCAGGTGGTCGGGCAGCCCGCGGAAGCGGTCGTGGACGAGCCCGGCGCCGTCGCGGCGGGCGACCAGCATCCGCACCTCGTCGCGCTCGAGCCCGCGCGCCTCAGGCGGCGCCCCCGCCTCGTGGGCGGGTGTGAGCGTGAAGCTGAGCGCCTCGCTGACGGCGGAGGCGACGCTCACGCGGTCGACTCCATCAGCGCGCCGGCGGCGTAGCGCCCGCTCTCGAGCTCGCCCTCGATCAGGGCCAGCAGGCCGGGCACGCGCTCCTCGGGAGCGGCGCGGTCGGAGATGTCCTCGCCCGGGAACGCCTCCTGGTGCATGCGGGTGTTCATGTCGCCGGGGTCGATGGCGTAGACGCGCCGCGCCGGGTGCTCGGCGGCGAGGATCGCGGTGAGCTGCTCGAGCGCCGCCTTGGAGGATCCGTAGCCGCCCCAGCCCTCATAGGGCTCGACCGCGGCGTCGGACGTGACGTTGATGATGCGGGCGTCGTCGGACAGCCGTGGCAGCGCGAGCTGGATCAGCGCGAGCGGGGCGATCACGTTGACGCGATAGACCGCCTCGAGCACGTCGAGCGGGTAGTCCGCGAGCGGCGGCTGCGGGCTCGGGCCGAGCAGCGAGGCGTTGTTGACGAGCAGGTCGATGCGCTCGCCCGCGGCCCCGACGAGCGCGCGGCGGTGGCTCGGATCCCCGACGTCGCCGGGGAGGGAGACGACGTCGTGGAGCTCCGCGGCGGCGGCCGCGAGCGGCCCCGCCTCGCGGGCGTCGATCACGAGCCGCCAGCCGCGCTCCGCGAGGGCCCGGGAGAGGGCGAGCCCGAGGCCGCGGGAGGCACCGGTGACGATGGCGGTGGGCATGTCACTCACCGTAGGGCCGCGATCGCGTCAGCACCATCGGCTCTTGGTCCTAGGTCCCTGGGCCGACCAGTCCCTCGCGCACCGCGTAGAGCGCCGCTTGCGTGCGGTCCGAGAGGCCGAGCTTGGCGAGCACGTGCGAGACGTGCGTCTTGACTGTCTTCTCCGCGACGCCGAGCTCGAGCGCGATCCGCTTGTTCGAGCGCCCGCGCGCGATCAGGCTCAGGACCTCGCGCTCGCGCGGCGTCAGCTCGTCGGCCTGCGGCGCCCGGTCGCCGCCGTGGGCGATCTCCTCCACCACGCGCGCCGCGACCGCGGGCGACAGCGGCGCCTGGCCCGCGTGGGCGGTGCGGATCGCGCGCACCAGCTCCGCGGGCTCGGAGTCCTTGAGCAGGAAGCCGGCGGCACCCGCCCGCAGCGCGGCGAACAGCCGCTCGTCCTCCCCGAAGCTCGTCAGCACGATCACACGGGCCGCCGGCGCGACCTCGCGCAGCCGCGGCAGCGCCGCGACGCCGTCGAGGCGCGGCATCGCGAGGTCGAGGAGCACGATGTCGGGCGCGAGCCGCTGCGCCTCGGCGACCGCGGCCTCGCCGTCGGCGGCCTCCCCCGCGACCTCGACGTCCTCCTGCAGATCGAGGAACGTGCGCAGCCCCTGGCGCACGACCGCGTGGTCGTCGGCGATCAGGACGCGGATCATGCGCCGAGCGGGACCGCGAGCCGCACGCGCGTCCCCTCCCCCGCCGCCGACTCGATCGCCAGATCGCCGCCGATCTCCGCCGCGCGCTCCTCCATCGAGGTCAGCCCGAGCCGCCGGCCGCGGACCGCGCGGGCGGTCACGTCGAAGCCGCACCCGTCGTCGGCGACGGAGAGGATGAGCGCTGCGGCCCCGTTCTCGAGGCGCACCTCGATGTGCTCGGCCTCGGCATGGCGC
>JAXDGC010000160.1:0-4752 GCA_034665245.1 Solirubrobacteraceae bacterium
CTGGATCAACAAGGCCGGCATCTGGTCCCCCGGCGACCGCATCGACTGGTTCGCCGACGACACCGACACGCTCGTGCGCTGGCGCGAGACCGACCACGGCCGCCACATCGAGCTCGGCATCGCCGAGGTCAACCTCGTCGGGCTGCTCGGCGAGCTCGGCGCGACGTGGTCGCGCGACGGCCAGCCGCTGCTGCCGGTGGGGACGATCTACGACCCGTTCGTCGCGCGCGCGCTCGAGCCGTGGTCGTTCGGGATCTACGCGGGCGGGCAGTCGATCCTCGTCGGCACGCCGAGCGGCGTCACGCTCGGGCCCGAGGGCGGCGCGCACCAGTCGGTGATCACGCCGTCGATCGGGATCGAGCAGCCGGGCTGCGTCGCGTGGGAGCCGGCCTTCGGCCAGGACTTCGAGTGGGCGTTCCTGCACGCGCTCTCGCGGCTCGGCCGCGAGGACGGCGAGGCCGCCTACTTCCGCCTCTCCACGCGCCCGATCGACCAGTCGCTGCACACCGGGACGCGGGCCGACGTGCTGCGCGGCGGCTACCGCATGCGCGGGGTCGAGGCGCCCGCGGTCGTGATCGCGGTGATGGGCGCGCTCGTGCCGGAGGCGGTCGAGGCGGCCGACATGCTCCGCGACGAGGCCGGCATCGAGGCCGAGATCGTGTGCGTCACGAGCGCCGACCTGCTCTTCCGCTCCTTCCAGGCGCGCAGCGGGCTGGGCGAGGGCGACCCGGAGTTCCTCGCGGAACTGCTCCCGCACGACGTCCCGATCGTCGCGCTCGCCGACGGCCATCCCCACACGCTCGCGTTCCTGGGCGCGCCGATCGCCTGCCTCGGCGTCCAGCGCTTCGGCCAGTCCGGCGACCTCGCGGAGCTCTACGAGCACCACGCCATCGACGCGGAGTCGGTGGTGGGCGCGGCGCTCGATTTGCTGGGGTAGCCCGAACTGCAGAACTGCGCGGTGAGGAAAGGGTGCGAAGTGCCGCGGCAGGGACGCGGGCGCAGTTGACCCCCTATGACGGGCCGAACTGCACACGTATGTCATCTGCCCCGGTATGCGTGGCAAATGACATACGCGTGGACGTCTCGCGAACCGCCGCGGCTCCCTGAGCCTCCCCTCAATGAGCAGTTGTCGTTCCCCGCCGCTCGACCCAGCGCGCGATCAGCTCTCCCGCTCGCAGCACGTGGCGGCGCATCGCGTCGCGTGCCGCATCGGGATCACGACGTTCGATCGCCTCCAACACCGCGTGGTGCTGCTCGACGTTCTGGGCCAGCAGGTTCGAGTCGGCCTCGAGCGCGCCCCAGGTGAGGTGGCGCGGGAAGGCCTTGTGGAGGTCGCTGATCGTGCGGCGCAGGCGCTCGTTGCCCGCCGCGGCCTGGACGGCCTCGTGGAACTGGTCGTTCGCGCGCGCCCAGGTGCCGGGCTGGGAGTCCTCGATCGCGCGCCGGAAGAGCGCCTCGGCGTCGCGCAGCTGGGACAGGTGCACGTCGGTGATCCAGGTCGCCGCGAGCGCCGCCGCCATGCCCTCGAGCTCGGCGCGCACCTCATAGCCCTCGCGGACGTCGCGCACCGTGGTGCCGCGGACGACCGCACCCTGGTTGGGCACGAGCTCGACCGTGCCCTCGGCCTGGAGCTTGCGCAGCGCCTCGCGGATCGGGGTGCGGCTGAGCCGGTACTCGGCGGCGAGCTGCTCCTGGCGGAGCCGCGCGCCGGCAGGGATGTCGCCGGCGATGATCCGCGTCTGGATCGCCTCGGCGAGGTCATCGACGACCCCTCTGCGTACGCGAGGCGACACTTGCTCGTTTGACGGTTTCACGCTGCGAGCATAACTGTTGGATCCAGTTGCAGCAGGATAGGATCCAAGATAGGGGAGCGACATGCGCCGGATGACGACGAGGGGCGGCGTCGCGCTGCTCACACTCGCGATCGCGATCGTGCTGGCAGCCGCAGGCTGCGGGAGCTCCGAAGGCGGGGGGACGTCGGCGGACCAGACCAAGGGCGGCACGGTGGGCAAGGGCACGCCGGCGAAGAAGGGCGGCGAGCTGACCGTCGGGCTCGCCGAGGATCCCGACCAGCTCGATCCGACGCTCGCGCGCACCTTCGTCGGCCGGATCGTCTTCGCGAACATGTGCGAGAAGCTCTACGACCTCGACGAGAACCTCAAGATCGTCCCGCAGCTCGCCTCCGCGCTGCCGAAGGTCTCCGGGGACGGCAAGACGGTCACGATCAAGCTCCGTGACGGCATCAGGTTCAACGACGGCACGAAGTTCGACGCCGCCGCGGTCAAGACGTCGCTCGACCGCCACCGCACGCTCAAGGAGTCCAGCCGCGCGAGCGAGCTCGCACCCGTGAGCTCCGTCACGGCCGTCGACCCGAGCACGGTGCAGATCAAGCTCTCCAAGCCGTTCGCGCCGCTGACCGCCCAGCTCGCCGACCGCTCGGGCATGGTCATGTCGCCGAAGCAGCTCAAGAAGCTCGGCGCCAAGTTCGCCAACAACCCGGTCTGCGTCGGGCCGTTCAAGTTCTCCGAGCGCACGGAGTCGGACCGGATCGTGCTGGTGCGCGCGCCGGACTACTACGACGCCGCCAAGGTCAAGCTCGACAAGCTGACCTTCAAGGTCATCACCGAGTCGAGCGCCCGCGCCTCGAACCTGCGCTCCGGCGACGTCAACGTGATCGACCGCCTCGAGCCGACCGACCTCCCGACGATCAAGAAGGACCCGAAGCTGCAGACGCTGGCGGTGACCTCGCTCGGGTACCAGGGCCTTACGGTCAACCTCGGCAACAAGGACGGGCTCGGCAAGCCGCCGAAGCGCCTCAACACGCCGCTCGCGTCGGATCCCAAGCTGCGCGAGGCGTTCGACGCCGCGCTCGACCGCAAGGGCATCGCGAAGATCGTCTACAACAACGGTGTGGTGCCGGGCTGCAGCCCGATCTCGCCCGTCAACCCGTTGCGCGTCGGCGGCGAGAGCTGTCCCGGCCGCGACCTCGCCAAGGCGAAGAAGCTCGTCGCCGCCAGCGGCGCCAAGACGCCGGTCCCGGTGACGATGATGCTCAACACCGACGCGGTGACGCTGCGCCTCGGCCAGGTCATCCAGGCGATGACCAAGGAGGCGGGCTTCGCGGTCAAGCTGCAGCCGACCGAGTTCACGAGCGCGCTCGACAAGGGCGATGCCGGCGACTACGACACGTTCCAGCTCGGCTGGTCGGGTCGCGTCGATCCGGACGGCGACATCTACGAGTTCGCCGCCGGCACGGGGTCGCTGAACATCTCGGGCTACAAGAACCCGAAGCTCGACGCGCTGCTCGCCAAGGCGCGTCAGAGCACCGACGAGAACGCGCGCAAGGACCTCTACAAGCAGGCGGTCGCGATCATCGCCCAGGACCGCCCGCTGATCTACCTGTTCCACGAGAAGTACATCACCGGCGCCGGCAAGAACGTCGCCGGGCTGCAGGTGTTCGGCGACGGGCTGCTGCGTTTCAAGGAGGCCGGCCTGGCCGCCGGCTGAGCCAGGACGATGCGCTCGTTCAACCTGCGGCGGGTCGGGGCGGCGCTGATCGTGCTGGCGCTCTCGAGCGTGCTGATCTTCATCGGCGTGCGCGCGCTGCCGGGCGATCCGGCGCTCGCGCTCGCCGGGGAGAACCGCGACCCGGCCGCGCTGGCGGCTACGCGTGCCAAGTACGGCCTCGACAAGCCGGTGCCGATCCAGTACGTGACGTGGCTCAGCCATGTCGTCCGCGGCGACATGGGCGAGTCGAGCAAGAGCGGCCTGCCGGTGGCCGACACGCTCGTCCACCGGCTGCCGGTGACGCTCGAGCTCGCGCTGCTCAGCCTCGTCGTGGCGCTCGGGCTCGGGATCCCCGCGGGCATCCTGGCCGCGGTCAAGCCCGGCAGCGCGTGGGACTACGGTGGCTCGGCGCTCGCGCTCGTCGGGCTCTCGGTCCCGCACTTCTGGCTCGGGCTGATGCTGATCCTGCTCGTCTCCGTGCAGCTCGGGCTGCTCCCGGCCTCGGGCTACGTCCCGTTCTTCGACGATCCGATCGAGAACCTGCGGCGGATGATCATGCCCGCGTTCGTCCTCGGCACCTCGGTGGCCGCGATCGTGATGCGCCAGATGCGCTCCGCGATGCTCGACTCGCTCGGCGCCGACTACGTGCGCACGGCCCGTGCGAAGGGCCTCCCGGAGCGCTCGGTGATCGGCCGCCACGCCCTGCGCAACAGCCTGCTCACCGTCGTGACGGTGGTCGGCCTGCAGCTCGGCATCCTGATCTCCGGGGCGGTCGTCACGGAGCAGATCTTCGTGATCCCCGGCTTCGGCAAGCTCACGCTCGACTCCGTGCTCGAGCGCGACTTCGCCCAGGTCCAGGCGGTCGTGCTCGTGGTCACGGCGGGGTACGTGCTGATCAACCTGCTCGTCGACTTCCTCTACTCGGTGCTGAACCCGCGGATCCGGATCTCGGGGCGCGCATGAGCACGCCCGAGCTGACCCTCGCCGCACCGCGCGTCGCCCGCGGCGCACGGATCCGGCGGCGCTTCCTGCGCCGGCCGATGGCGGTCACCGGGCTGGCGCTGGCGCTGCTGTTCGCGCTGATGGCGCTGCTCGCGCCGGTGATCGCGCCCTACGATCCGGGGGCGACCGACTTCGCCGCCCCGCTGGCCGGCCCGTCGGGCGCTCATCTCCTCGGCGCGGACGAGCTCGGGCGCGACACGTTCTCGCGCATCGTCTACGGCGCGCGCGCCTCGATGCAGGTCG
>JAXDGC010000161.1:0-10769 GCA_034665245.1 Solirubrobacteraceae bacterium
CGCTCGGAAACGCGAGCAGGGCGAGCAGGAGCGCCGGGAAGAGCGAACGTCTGGCAACTCCGATCAACTGACCCGACCTCCTGTTCGACTCCACGGGCTGACCAGCCCGTGGCCTGGAGCGACTAGATCAGGTCTCGGAAGGGCCTGCAAGAAGGGCGGCGAAGCTGCTATACGGACCGCCAGTAGTCGCAGTCATGCCCGTGACCCACTTGATCTTCGTCGAACAACGCCCCATGGCCGGACGAATCCTCGCGATCGAGGCTGGGCTGACGATCGGGCGCGAGGGCTGTGACGTGGTCCTCCCGGACCCCGAGGTCTCGCGACGGCACGCCGTCATGCGGGTGCTCGACTCGGGCGCCGTCGCGATCGAGGATCTCGGCTCCACCAACGGCACCTGGGTCAACGACGAGCGGGCCGACGGGCCCACCCCCGTCGCGCCCGGCGACATCGTGCGCTTCGGCAACACGTTGTGGCACGTCACGGCCCCCGGCGCGACGACGCTCGTGGGCGGTCCGCGCGCGGACACTTGACGCGGCCCCGGTCGGCTCGGGTATGGTCGAGCCGCCTATGACGCTGATGCTCGAGATCGTGGAGGGACCCGGAGCGGGGACGCAGTTCGACGTCTCGCAACCGCTCGTGATCGGACGTGACGACAGCGCCGACCTGGTGATCGAGGACTCCCAGGCCTCGCGCCGGCACGCGCGCATCGAGCCGACCGCGCACGGCGCGATCGTCGAGGACCTCCAGTCGACGAACGGCACGTTCATCAACGACAACGAGCTGCACGGCCGCGCCGAGCTCGGCCCGGACGACGAGCTGCTGATCGGCGTGACGGTGATGCAGGTGCGCACGCCCCAGCAGGTCGAGCGCCAGCCGAGCGCCGTCCGCGCCGTCCCCTCCTTCGCCGCGCCGGAGTCACGGCCGGCCTTCACCGAGCCCGTCCGCGGCAGCGCCCCGCCGACCGACTCGGGCGTGCCCGAGCTCGAGCGCCTGCGCGACTCGCGCGTCAAGACGAAGGCGAGCCTCGCGCCGCTCACGATCTTCGTGCTCGCGGCGCTCGCCGTCGTGATCTACCTCGGCGTGACGTAGTAGGCGCCGCCGAAGGTCACGGCGGCTGGTGAGGGGTGGGTTCGAAGTGCCGCGGCAGCCACCATCCTGCCTGGTCATCGCTATGCGGGGTCAGGGCAGGACGGTCCGCCGATTTCCGGCCACGATCCTGCCTAGCTGTTCCTATGCAACAGCAGGGCAGGACGGTGCGACCGAAACGGTTGGCTCACTCGCTCCCTACCCAGCGCAGTTGCCGTTCGAGGCGCTTACGCGAAGTACAGCACCAACCCCGCAGCCGTCCCGACCACCGCGGCGTAGGTGAGGACCTGTGGCAGCCACAGCCGCGTCGCGGCCTTGCGCCGCCGCCGGCTGCCGCTCGCCTGATAGCGGCCGAAGGGCTGCGCGGTCTCGGCCGATGCCGCCTGGGCGGCGGGCGCGGGCTGGCGCCGGCGCGGCGGCGGGCTGTCGCCTGGGCGGGTGCGCTCGCGGGCCGCGGGGCGCGGGGCCTGGCCGACCACGGTGCCCTGGGGCACGTGGGCGCGCGTCTCGCCGGCGTCCGGGATCGCGGGCGCCGCGGGCGCCGCTTCCACCGGCGGTGCGTCGACGGTGAAGGTGGTCACGCCGACGGAGAGCACCGCGCCGTGGCGGATGCGGGTCGGACCGTCGATGCGGGTGCCGTCGACGCGGGTCCCATTGCGCGAGCCGAGGTCCTCGACCTCGAGCCCGCCCTCCGTGGGGCGCACGGCGACATGGCGGCGCGAGAGCTCGACGTCCTCGATCTCGATGTCGACGTTCTCCCGTCCGATGACCAGCTCCCGGGACACCTCGATCCGGCGTCCCTGCAGCTGGCCTGAAGTGATCACGAGGGTGGCCATGGGCCACCCTAACCAGATCGCGCGGCCGCGATCAACATGTCCGCGTACGCGGTCGCGGTCGGCGGCCTTGCATCTGGCTGTTTGGCCAGGGCTGCGAGCACGGCCTGGGAGAGATCCGCCGGCGCGTCGTCGCGCTCGGCGCACGGATCCGCGGGCTGGTCGCCGAGGTGGGCCATCCCGACCTCGAACATGCTGAGCCCGCCGAACGGCGGAGTGCCGGCGAGGCACTCGAAGACGACACAGCCGAGCGCGTAGAGGTCGGCGCGCGGCCCGGGCTCGGATCCCCTGAGCATCTCCGGGGCGATGTAGTCGAGCGTTCCGAGCATCTGGCCCGGGGCGGTGAGCATCGAGTAGTCGCGCGACTTCGCGAGCCCGAAGTCGGTGAGCAGCGCGCCGCGCTCGTCGTCGAGCAGGATGTTCGACGGCTTGACGTCGCGGTGGACGAGCCCGGCGGCGTGCAGCGCGTCGAGCGCGGAGGCGATCTCGGCCACGATGCGGGTCGTGTCCTCGACCGGCAGCGGCCCGTGCTCGCTGATCCGGTCGTCGAGCGACCGGCCCGCCACGTAGCGCATGGCCAGGAAGCCCGTGCCGTCGACGTCGCCCGCCTCGATCACGTCGATCAGGTGCGGGTGGTCGACCGCGGCGGCGGCGCGCGCCTCGCGGGCGAAGCGGCGGGTCGCGTGCTCGTCGCGCACGAGGCCCGGCTTGAGCACCTTCAGCGCGACGACGGCGCCGTCCTCGCGGATTGCCCGGAAGACGATCCCCATCCCACCCTCGCCGAGCTGCTCGTCGACGACGTACTCGCCGAACGCGTCGCCCGGCTCCAGCGTCCGGGGGTCGGGCTCGCTCCTGAGCGGCATGGCGCGAGCATAGGCGTCGGCCGGAAAAAAAGCCCATTCGCGCCACACGCGGGTTAGGCTCGCGCCGGACCATGGCCGGACGCCGCCTGACCGTTTACTACGTCGTCCTCGGCCTCGCGGTCGCGGTCGTCGTCACGCTGGTCCTGTCCGCGGGCGCCAAGGAGAAGGCGCAGCCCTCGATCGCGGGCGGCTACGACGTCTCGCAGGGGCAGGCGTGCCTCGGCGATCAGGTCGACGTGCGCCAGTCGGGCCAGTTCGCCAGCATGCAGCGGGCCGACGGGTCGGGCGCCGGCAAGCTGCGCTTCAAGCAGGGCCGGCTGACCGGCGAGGTCAGCTGCCTCAAGGGCGGCAAGCAGTCGCTCCGCGCCACCGTTCGCGGCGGAGCGGTCGCGGGCACGCTGGGCACCGACCCGCTCAAGGCCGACTTCGCACGCGAGCCGCCCGACCCGGGCGCCCAGAGGCCGTCGCCGCCCGGCTCCGTCGCGGGCGATTACAAGCTCGTGCCGCGCTCGACCTGCCTCGGCGGCAAGATCGAGCTCGCCGGCGACGGCGCCGCGCTCGATCTCGCGGGCAAGAACGTCAAGGGCGAGCTCGTCTACGGCGCCGCCGGCAAGCTCACCGGCAGCGCCATCTGCGCCGCGGGAGACGAGGCGGAGCTCGTGGGCGCCGCCTCCAACCGCGAGATCACGCTGACGATCAAGCGCGCCCAGCCGCCCGAGGGCGCGCCGGCGAGCGAGAAGGTCTCGGCCCAGAAGATCCGCGAGTTCCCGAAGCTGCTCGCCGCCTTCTTCATCGCCGTCGCGATCGTGATGCTCGCCGCCCGCTTCGTCGGCATGCTCGCCGTCCGCATCGGCCAGCCGCGCGTGATGGGCGAGGTGCTCGCGGGGATCCTGCTCGGCCCCACGGCCTTCGGCGCTCTGCTGCCCGACCTGCAGCGGCTCGTGTTCCCGCCGGACGTGATCCCGTTCATCGGGGTCGCGGCCAACCTCGGGCTGATCTTCTACATGTTCCTGGTCGGGCTGGAGATCGACCTCTCCCAGCTCAAGGGCCGCATATCCCAGACCGCGGCGATCTCCAACACCGGCGTGGCGATCCCGATGATCGCCGGGCTCGCGGTGGCGCTGCCCACCTACAAGCTGGTGGGCCCGGACCGCGGCTTCACGGCGTTCGCGCTCTTCATGGGCGTCGCGATGTCGATCACCGCGTTCCCCGTGCTCGCCCGCATCCTCGTCGAGCGGCGGATGCTCAAGCGCCCGCTCGGCGTGCTCGCGCTCGCCAGCGCCGCGATCGACGACATCTCCGCGTGGTTCCTGATCGCGCTCGCGACCGCCGTCGCGGTCGCAGGCTCCGGGATCGAGGTCGTGCGCACGATCGCGCTCGCCGCGGCCTTCTGCGGGCTCATGGCCTTCGTCGTACGCCGCGTCATTGGCCGCGCGTCGACCGCGTTCGACGAGGCCGGCCGCGTCCCCGGCACCTGGATCGTGGCGATCTTCGCCGGCGTGCTGCTGTCGGCCTACACGACGGAGCTGATCGGGATCGCGCTGATCTTCGGCGCCTTCGTGATGGGCGCGATCATGCCTCGCCACGCCGGGCTGACCGAGGACGTGACCCACCGCATGGAGGACTTCGTCGTCCTGCTGCTGCTGCCGCTGTTCTTCTGCTTCACCGGCCTGCGCACGAACGTGCTGCTGATCGACCGCTCGGAGCTGTTGCTGCTGACGCTCGTGCTGACCGTGATCGCGATCGCGTGCAAGTTCGGCGGCTCCGTGCTCGCCAGCCGCGTCACCGGCCTCGGCTGGCGCGAGTCGGCGGTGATCGGGACGCTCATGAACACGCGCGGCCTGACGGAGCTGATCGTGCTCAACCTCGCGCTCGAGAAGGGCGTCATCAGCGAGGCGCTGTTCGCGATGCTCGTGATCATGGCCCTCATCACGACGTTCATGGCCGGGCCGATCCTCAACCTGCTCGACCCGAAGAACTCCTACGGCGCGCCGGTCGAGGAGGAGCTCGAAGCCGCGCGCAGGGAGAGCCAGGACCTCTCGAGCCTCCCGATCCCGGAGCGAGCGATCCTCGTGGCGCCGCAGACGGAGGGCGCGCTGCCACAGCTGCTGGCGCTGACCGAGCCGCTGGCGCGCTCCACGCCGCCGCGCGAGCTGATCCTCGCCCGCCTGATCCCGCCGCCGCGCGGCGCGTCGGTGCGGGGCGGGCTGCAGACCGAGGGCTTCCTGCTGCGCGCCGCCTCGGCCGAGGTCCAGGCCGCGCGGGCGCGGCTGCTGTCCGAGCGGGTGGCGGCGCGCGCGGTCGCGTTCACCTCGAGCGACGTCGGCCGCGACCTCGTGCGGCTCGCGGAGGACGAGGCGGTCGACCTGCTCGTGCTCGACGGGCGGCGCCCGCTGCTCGGCGGGGGCGTGCCCCGCGGTGACGTCGGCACGGTGCTCGACAAGGCCCCCTGCGACGTCGCGGTGCTGGTGGCGCGCGAGGCCGTCGCCGTCGTGCCGGGCTCGAACGCGCCGATCCTCGTCCCGTTCGGCGGGCGCGAGCACGACTGGGCCGCGCTCGAGCTGGCCGCGTGGCTGTCCTCGGCCACCGGCGCGCCGCTGAAGCTGCTCGGCTCGGCTGGCCAGACGGAGGACGAGCGCGACGCGAGCCGGCTGCTGGCCGACGCCTCGATGCTCGTCCAGCGCTTCGTCGGCGTGGCCTCGGAGCCCGTGATCGCCGAGCCCGGCAAGGAGGCGATCCTCGCGGCGGCGGGCGACGCCGGCCTGCTGGTCGTCGGGCTCTCGGACCGCTGGCGCCAGGAGGGCCTCGGCGCGACGCGCTCGGAGCTCGCAAGCTCGGCGCCCGCGCCGATGCTGTTCGTCCGCCGCGGCGTGGGCGCCGGGGCGGTGGGGCCGCGCGAGGACGTGACGCGCTTCACCTGGTCCTCGCCGAACATCGGCACCGTGTCGCAGGTCCAGCCCACCTCATGATCGGCGTGACGGGCGCCACCGGCGCCCTCGGCGGCCGCGTCGCCGCGCGGCTGGCGGAACGGGAGATCCCGCAGCGCCTCGTCGTCCGAGCTGCCGCGCGCGCCCCGCAACTGCGCGGCGCCGAGGTGGCCGAGGCGCCGGACTACAGCGACGGCGAGGCGATGCGGCGGGCGCTCGACGGCGTCGACACGCTGTTCCTCGTCTCGGCCGGCGAGCATCCCGACCGCGTCTCGCTGCACCGCTCGGCCGTCGACGCCGCCGCGGCGGCGGGCGTCGAGCGCGTCGTCTACACGTCGTTCGTCGGCGCCGCCCCCGATGCGACCTTCACGTTCGCCCGCGACCACTTCCACACCGAGGAGCACATTCGCGCCTCCGGCCTCAGCCACACGTTCCTGCGCGACTCGATGTACCTCGACTACGTGCCGTTCTTCGCCTCCGCCGACGGGGTCGTCCGCGGCCCGGCCGGCGACGGGCGCGTCGGCGCGGTCGCGCGCGACGACGTCGCCGACACCGCCGTGGCGGCGCTGCTGGACCCGCAGCACGAGGGCCGCGCGTACGAGGTGACAGGGCGCCAGGCCTACACGGTCGCCGAGGCCGCCCGGATCCTCACGCAGGTGTCCGGGCGCGAGGTCGTCTACGTCGAGGAGACGCTCGACGAGGCGCGCGCCTCACGCGCCCCCAGCGGCGCGCCCGACTGGGAGATCGAGGGCTGGGTGACCTCCTACGCCGCGATCGCCGACGGCACGCTCGATGTCATCACCGACACCGTCTCGCGGCTCGCCGGCCACGAGCCGATGACGCTCCCCGAGTTCCTCGAGGCGCACCCGGAGAGCTGGGCGCACCTCCGTCCCGATAGCGGCTAGATCACTGGTTCCACGACCCCGCGGAGCTGTCGTCCGCGCCCGCCGCGCGGGCCGTGGAATCACTCGTCTAGGCCGGCTGCCGCGGCACCTGGTGCACCCCCGAGGGGGCGGGCAGGTTGGCGACGTTCTGCGGGATCTGGTGGACGGAGGAGAACTCCCGCAGCAGGCCGCCCTCGCCCACCGGCTTGCCCTCGAGGGCCGCGACGACCGGCAGCGGCTCGTTCTCGGCCGGGTGCGACCAGCCCGTGCGGCGGAACTCGCCGCCGCTCTCGATCCAGGTCAGCGAGACGATCGGCAGGATCACGATCCGCGTCCACACCGCCATGGTCCAGGCCACCCAGTAGAACCAGATCGCGTCGATCGGCTCGAGCGGCACCTTGAGGATCCTGCCGAGCACGTAGACGATCACGAACTCGCCGGCGCCGAGGACGAACGTGAGCCAGGGCGGCTGCCACTTGATGATCTGCGGGTAGATCGTCGTGTCGAGCGCGACGCCGATGAGGTAGTAGATCCCGAGCAGCACGAGGTAGCCCTCGTTGCCGAGGACGAGGTAGAGGATCAGCGCGAGGATCGCGGGGCCGACGAGGATGGCGGTGCGGGTCTCGACGCGGCCGAGGACGGAAGGGCACATGGCTAGGCCAGCTGCTCGACGCGGCGGACGGTGCGGATCGCCTTCGCGGTGTCCCGCGCCAGCGAGATCTGCATCCCCAGGCGGCTGGGGAACGGCCGTTTCTTCGGTGGGCTCGCGTCGTAGACGTCGCCCACGAAGCGGCGGCCGATGTACTTCAGCCCCGCGATCGTGTCCCCGTGCGGGATCACCGAGTTGGCGGTCAGGCCCATCATGCAGAGCCGCGAGTCGGGCTGGTCGAGCCCGGGGACGCCGCAGTTGGACTTGAGGCGGATGCGCCCGTCGACCACGGGGATCTCGTAGAACTCGACGAGCCGGCGCAGCAGCGGCAGCGCGAGCGCCGACTTGACGAAGCCCGTGCCGGCGCAGACGCCGGTGACGTCGACCCAGCCGGGGTCATCGCCGTGGCGGCTGCCGATGTGCACGCGCACGCCGGCCGGCCCCTTCTCGACCTGGTCGATCTCCCCGATCAGCTCCTCGAAGCGCCCCTCGCTGCGGCCGTTCTCGATCCGCTCCTGCCATGAGCGGCGCTTGGGGGCGGTGCCCTTGAGGACCTGGCCGAGGAAGGCGATCCGGTCCTCGAAGGCGAGGCCCTGGAAGATGTCGATGCCGAGCGCCTCGAACAGGCAGCGCGGCACGTTGAGGTCCTGCTCGTCCGGCGCCGGGTTGCGGCGCAGCGCGATCACCTTGGCGCCGGCGTCGAGCGCGTTGGCCCACTCGTTGATCGACGCGATGCCCGCCCCGATGACGATGTAGCGGCCCGACGGGTGGTAGGCCTTCGGCGCGTAGGCCTGGACGATGCGGGCGTCGATCTCGGGGTCCGACGCCTTCGCCTTCGCGAGCACGGGCGGGAACTGCAGCGGGCCGTGGCCGAGCGCCATCATCACGTGCTTGGAGCGCCCGATGAAGTTCGCGTCCTCGTCGTAGAGGACGAAGTGCTTCGGCGGCCCGTCCTCGCGCTGGAGCCAGCCGACGCGCTTGGACACGCGCACGTTCTCCCACCCGAGGCGGCGCTGGACGACGCCGGCCTCGGCCAGGATGTCCGGCACGCCGGGGTTGTACTTGCGCTTGATCGAGCGGTACAGCGGCGCCGGGCTGCGGCGCGACCAGGCGTCGAGCTGGGCGAAGGTCGGCCAGTCCGCGGGCAGGAAGTGCGATTCCGACTCCGAGCGCAACACGGTCTGGCCGAGGTTGTGGGCGAACTGCTGGTAGGTGCCGACCGGGTTGTCGTTGGTACCGAAGATCGAGATCTCCTCGGGCCGGTAACCGAGGTAGATGGCGGTGGCGTAGACGATGAGCGAACCGAAGCCGTCACCGACGACGGCGAGGGTTGAGTCGCGTGGAGCCGTGGCTGGCATGGGCCGACTCTCTCCGCTCGGCGGCGCGAAAGTCAAGCGTCTGGTGTGAAGTCCGCCCCTTCGTAGGAGGCGAGCACGCTCCCGGGCGCCAGCGTGGCCCCGGAGTCGACCGTCGCGTGCGCCGCGATCCGCGACCGCTCCCCGATCGTCACGGGGCCGCGGCGGCCCGGCGCCCCCGGCACGCCGACGGCCGCGAAGTCGCCGATCGTGCAGTCCTCACCGACCTCCATCCCGGCCAGGCTGACGACGAAGGCACGCGGCCCGACCACGGTGCGCGCGCCAATCCGCAGCGTCCCCTCCAGCGCCTCGAGCCGGCAGCCGGCGCCGAGACGGACGCCATCGCCGAGCACGACCGTTGCGCCCTCCGCGACCCGGATCGCCACGTCGCGCCCGAGCGTGACGCGACCCTCGAGGCGCAGCCGCCCGCGGAGCCGCAGGCGCAGGAGCGCGAGCCGCGCGGGGCCGAAGCGCGCGGGCTCGGGGACGACAACGTCGGCACCGACCGGGACGGACACGGCGGCGACGCTACCGTCCGCCGCGCCCTCTAGCTTGCACCGCCGTTCATGCCGGTCCCCACGCTCCCCGCGTGGCCCGCCGGCCGCCCTCTGCGCAGCTGGCAGGAGGAGGCCGTCGCGGCCGTGCTCGCCCATCCCCAGCGCTCGTTCCTCGCCTCGGCCACGCCGGCCGCGGGCAAGACGACGTTCGGGCTCAACGTCGCCCACCGGATGCTCTCCGAGGGCCGGGTCGCCCGCGTCTGCGTCGTCGCCCCGACGACCCACATCGCCCGCCAGTGGGCGGCCGACGCCGCGCGCTACGGCCTCGACCTCGAGCCCAACCGGCCCAACGCCGCGGGGGCGGAGCCGCGCGACCGCCACGGCATCGCGGTGACCTACCAGACGCTCGCGGCCGGCCCGGGCGTCCACCGGCGCCGCTGCGCGAGCGCGCCGACGCTGCTGATCGCCGACGAGCCGCACCACATGGGCGAGCAGGCGGCGTGGGGTCGCAGCGCCCAGGCCGCGTTCGCGGATGCGCGCTTCCGCCTGCTGCTCTCGGGCACGCCGTTCCGCTCGGACAACACGCCGATCCCGTGGATCACCTACGGCGACGACGGCGTCTCGAAGGCCGACTACGCCTACGGCTACACCGACGCGCTGCTCGACGGCGTCTGCCGCCCGGTCACGTTCCACACCTACGACGGCGACATGGAGTGGATGAGCGACGGCCGGCGACGACACGCCGATTTCTCGGTCGGCCTGCCCGCGGCCGAGGCGGCGCGGCGCCTGCGCACCGCGCTGGACCCCGAGGGCGACTGGATGGCGCAGGTCCTGCGCGACGCCGACGCGCGGCTCACCGACCTGCGCTCGGGCCCGCACGCCGACGCCGGCGGGCTCGTGGTCGCGATCGACATGGAGCACGCCGACCGCCTCGCGGACCGGCTCGATCGCGTCAGCGGAGAGCCGCCGGAGATCGTGACGTCGGAGACCGCGGACGCCTCGCAGCGGATCGCGCGCTTCGCCGCGGGGTCGGGACGCTGGCTCGTCTCCGTGCTGATGGTCTCCGAGGGCGTCGACGTGCCGCGGCTGCGTGTCGGGGTCTACGCGACGACCGCGCGGACCGAGCTGTTCTTCCGCCAGGTCGTCGGGCGCTTCGTGCGGCGGACGCCCGCACCGCGCGAGCAGATGAGCCATCTGTTCCTCGCCTCGGACCCGCGGCTGAAGGCGCTGGCCGCCCAGGTCGAGGAGGAGCGCAACCACGCGCTCGTCCTGGAGGCCGGGGGCGAGGCGATCGCCGAGCAGACGCCTCGCGCCGAGGCGAGCGAGGCGTTCCGGGCGCTTTCCTCGAGCGCGCGCCGCGACGAGGACGTCCTGCGCACGACCGCGCCCGGGGAGGCGCTGCAGCTCTTCGCCGACGCCGCCCCGGCCGCCGTGCCGACCGCGCTCGCCGCCTTCACCACGACCGCCGCCGGCCCATCGCGCCCGGTCGGCGAGTCGGCCCACGAGCGCCGCGAGCGCCTGCGTGACGAGCGCCGCGCGCTCGTCGCCGCCGTCTCGCGGCGGACCGGCGAGGCGCACCGGGCGATCCACGGCCGCATCAACCGCGAGACGGGCGCCGCGTCGGTCACGGCAGCGAGCGTCGCCCAGCTCGAGCGGGGCAACCGCCTGCTCGAGC